>DATFMR010000029.1:0-16646 GCA_035266865.1 Ignavibacteriaceae bacterium
AGAGTTCGAAACCACAGGAATTAGTTTTTGTTGTTAAAGATGGAAAAGCTAAAACTGTTAATGTCACAACCGGTATAAGCGATGATAATTTCATACAGGTCAAGTCAGGTTTAACCGGGGACGAGGAAGTTGTAACGGGAAGCTACAGGGCTATCTCAAGAGAACTTCATAACGGCAGTACGGTTAGAGTTGAAAAAAAGGGCCAGGCTTTTCAATCAGAAAAAAAATAAACGGAATTTAAGATGAACATAATTAACATTGAACACATTGCTAAAATATACGAGGTTGGTTCTGAACAGGTTCATGCTTTGCGCGATGTATCGCTGAAAATCAACAAGAATGAATACGTTGCCATAATGGGACCATCCGGTTCAGGAAAATCCACGCTGATGAATATGCTTGGATGCCTGGATACTCCAACCTCCGGTAAATATGATTTTACAGGACGCAGCGTAAGCGAGATGACTGATAATGACCTTGCGCAGATCAGAAATAAAGAAATCGGCTTTGTATTCCAGACCTTCAATTTGCTATCACGTTCAAACGCGATACACAATGTAGAACTTCCACTTATTTACGCAGGGATACCCTCGGCCGAAAGGCGTGAAAGAGCAGAAGAGGCTCTTATTGATGTTGGTTTGAAGGATAGAATGGACCATAAGCCTAACGAGCTTTCCGGCGGTCAGAGGCAGAGAGTTGCCGTTGCGCGCGCAATTGTTACAAAGCCTTCGATAATTCTGGCTGATGAACCGACCGGTAACCTTGATTCAAAAACAGGTGAGGAGATAATGATTCTCTTCAATGAAATATATGAAAAAGGTAATACTATAATTCTGGTTACTCACGAAGAATATATTGCTGAACATGCTGCACGGATAATTAGATTAAAAGATGGTTTGGTAGAATCCGACAGAGGTGTAGAAAACAGATTCATACCGAAGCCAAGAGTGGCAGCGGTTTAATCGTTTTTTATTACGGGTAACTCTAAAAATTAAAAGAGTAAAAAATGGATATAATTTTATTTGAATTAAAAGAAGGATTATTAATTGCCTTGCGTGCAATCCGGTCCAATAAAGTAAGATCGATTCTTACAATGCTTGGCATTGTAATCGGTATTACATCGGTTGTATTAATGACGACGGCGATAAAAGGGATTAATAATTCCTTTCAACAGGGAATCAGCTCGCTTGGATCAGATGTTCTTTATATAAGTAAATGGGCATGGTTTAACAGCACACCATGGTGGAAGATAAGGAACAGAGACAATATCACAATGGAAGATTATGAAAAGTTTAAGGAATTAGCTAAGACACCACTTGCAGTTGCTCCGGTGGTAAACAGTAACAAAACTGTAAAATACCAGGACAGAACAGTTGAAAGAGTATTCCTGACCGGCTCAAATGCAGATTATGTAAAAACTACAAATTTCACGTTTGATCTTGGTCGATTTTATTCCGCTATCGAAAGCAAATCCTCAAGAAACGTGGCTGTGCTTGGCAGTGAGATTGCTAAAAATCTTTTCCCGAGAGGAGATGCCCTGGATAAAGAAATTAAGATTGGAAATGAAAATTTTAAAGTTGTTGGGGTATTAGCAGTACAGGGAAGTTTTCTTCTGCAGGCTTTCAATCCTGATAACCAGGTGTACATACCCATTGGTTGTGTATTTAAATATTTTATGAGCAGACGCAGTAACAGCATTACAATAAATGTGCGTGCCACAAGTCCGGCTACCGTAGCAATGACAAAGGATGAAGCAGACGGTGTTATGAGAAAAGTAAGAGGACTGAAATATAATGAGGAGGATGATTTCTCAATAAATCAGCAGGAAGCGCTTATGGAAAATTTTAATTCTGTCGTCGGTGTAATTCAGATCGCGGGTTTATTTATCACAGGACTTTCATTGTTTGTGGGCGCTATAGGAATTATGAACATTATGTTTGTCTCTGTAAGAGAAAGAACAAAGGAGATTGGATTACGAAAGGCTATCGGCGCAAAACGAAGGACAATTCTCGGTCAGTTTATCCTGGAATCCTCGGTGATTTGTCTTATGGGAGGATTTGTCGGACTGGTACTTGCGATCATACTCAGTATGATAGTCAACCAGTTTATACCCACTTCCGTTGAATATAGCGCGGTTGTAATAGCAATAGTTGTTTCATTAATAACCGGAGTTGCAGCAGGTTTTGCGCCGGCCTATACCGCCGCAAAAATGGACCCGGTTGAAGCGTTGAGGTACGAATAATGAAATTAAGCCAGATATTTTCGATGTCTATGCAGTCTATTCAGAACAACAAGCTGAGAACTATGCTAACGGTTCTCGGTGTTGTGGTGGGGATATTTTCCATAATTGTTATTATGACAATTATAACAATGCTTCAGAAAAGTATTGAGAACGGAGTTTCTCAGCTCGCAAAAAATACTTTCCAGATTCAGAAATTTCCTCAAAACGGCGGGGGCGGACCGGGATGGAGAAACAGGTTCAGGAACAGGAAAGACCTGACACTGGAAGAGTATTACAGGCTTGAAGAAAATATGAAGGATAAAGTGCTTTACATGGGTGCTGAACAATGGCGCTTCGGAATAATTGTTAAGTACGGCAACATAGAAACTAATCCCAACATTCAACTTGCCGGGGAAACACTTGGTGGAGTTAAGACCAACAACTGGCACGTAGATTACGGTAGAGATTTTAGACAGACGGATATTGATAGAGCAAATAGCGTGTGTATAATCGGAAAGGATATTGTAGACAAATTATTCGCAAGCATAAACCCGATAGGACAGACTATAAAAGTTGACGGCCGGCCGATGCGCGTAATCGGCGTACTGGAAAAGCAGCCGCAGATGTTCGGTAATGGAAGAGATAACTATATCATTACTCCTATTACTACTTTCCAGTCAATGTATGGTAAGTACAGCTACAGTGTAAATATAATGGTTATGGCAAAATCCAAGGAGGATTATAACTCCACTATTGAATCCGCTATCGGGTACCTTAGGACGATAAGAAAAAATCAGCCCGGTAAGGATAACGACTTCGCAATTTTCAGCAATGAAACAGTGATTTCCCAGATTAACGGCATTACCGCAGGCGTAAAAATAGGGGCGCTTGTCGTTTCAATTATTGCTTTGCTCGCGGCCGGTATCGGGATAATGAATATTATGCTCGTTTCAGTTACCGAAAGAACGCGCGAAATAGGAATCAGGAAAGCGATAGGAGCGAAAAAACAGTACATACTTTACCAGTTCCTGTTCGAGGCAATTATGCTGTGCCTGTTCGGCGGCTTTCTCGGCATTGCCCTCGGTGTCGGAATCGGTAACATTGCGGGCGGGCTGCTTAATGCTCAATCCGCCATTCCGTACGACTGGGTTGCCATTGGGCTCACGTTGTGTGTATTTGTCGGCGTAGCGTTCGGTACATACCCGGCATATAAGGCTTCAAATCTTGATCCTATAGAAGCTTTGAGGTATGAATAAAATTTAGCTTAAATGCGTTAAATAAAATACCCGCTAAATGAGGCGGGTATTTTTATTCTTAGTTTATTATCTTAATAGAAATATTTTTTCCATTTGTAGTTTTAGACTATTCCTGTAATAGTGTTAGGGGATCTGCAAAAATGAATATATTCGAAATCATCTCCCAGTCCTTTCGTTCCATAAAAGAAAACAAATTAAGGACCCTGCTTACCATGCTTGGAATTGTGGTGGGCATTTTTTCGATAATTGTAATTATGACAATTATAACAATGCTGCAGTCAACAATTGACAACGGAATTTCTTTCCTGAGCAAAAACAGCTTCCAGGTTCAAAAATATCCCGCAATAAACACCGGGGGACACAATGCCCGATTGAAATACAGGAACAGGAATGATATAACGCTCGAGGAATTTTACAGGCTGGAAGAATTACTTAAAGACGCCAAATACATGGGAGCAGATAAAGCTAAAGGCGGAATTGTTGTTAAATACGGGAACAAGGAAACAAATCCAAATATATTTGTAAGCGGCATAACAGCCGGTGTGATGAGAACGGCCAACCTTACAGTTGAATACGGCAGGGAAATAAACAGGAATGATGTGCAGTATTCTTCAGATGTATGCATGCTTGGTCCCGATGTTGTAGATAAATTATTCCCTAATATAAATCCGGTAGGACAGACAGTTTCAGTCAGCGGAAAACCTCTTCGCGTAATCGGTGTTTTCGGCAAGCGTCCGCAATTTTTCGGTCAGAGTTTTGATAACTACATTGCAATGCCGATAACCACCTTTCATTCGTTTTTCGGCGGAAAGAACAGCAGTGTGGATATTACAATTATGTCTTACAGCGACGAGGATTATGACAGGTTAATTGAATCAACGATCGGTTACCTTAGGACAATAAGGAAAGTTCCCCCCGGCAAGGAAAACGATTTTGAAATTTTCAGCAACGAGTCCCTTATTGGCCAGATTGCTGATATAACGGGCGGAGTTAAAATCGGCGCCATGGTAGTCTCAATTATCGCTCTGCTTGCCGCAGGGGTCGGGATAATGAATATTATGTTAGTCTCAGTGACAGAAAGGACAAAAGAAATTGGAATAAGAAAAGCCGTTGGCGCAAAAAAGAAAAACATTCTTTACCAGTTTCTCGTTGAGGCAATCTTTCTGTGCATAGTAGGCGGTATTTTCGGAATATTCCTGGGGATCGGGATAGGGAATATGGCCGGAAGTTTTCTCAACGCGGACGCCGCAGTACCATATGACTGGGTTCTAATAGGTCTTGGATTGTGTGTCTTTGTCGGAATTCTCTTTGGTACATACCCCGCATATAAAGCGGCAAACCTTGATCCGATTGAGGCTCTGCATTACGAATAGAGCTTTTTAGCAGGAATTATTGAGGCGTCTTTTTGCATTGATCTCAGTTATATAAATACTGATACTTCCGGATGTGATCGGAAAGTTAAATCTAAATTGAGGTGAGCAATGAATCTTTTAGAAGAACTGCTCGTATCTCTTCATTCTCTCCAGGTCAACAAACTCAGAACAGCTCTAACCATTCTTGGTATTGTCGTTGGAATTTTTTCAATAATTGTTATTATGACGATAATTACCATGCTTCAGAAAAGCATCGAAAACGGTGTGTCACAACTTGCGCAGAATACATTTCAGATCCAGAAGTTTCCAGCTTTCAGAACGGGCGGACATGGTGAGTGGCAGAAATACAGGAACAGGAAGGATATTACACTGGACGATTACTACCGGCTGGAAGAATTAATGAAATCCAAAGTAAAGTATATGGGAGCCGAGCAATGGCAGGGCGGAAAGGTTGTGAAGTACGGCAACAAAGAAACCAACCCGAATATTTCGGTAGCCGGTGAAACGCTGGGCGGAATGAAAACAAACGACTGGAAAGTAGATTACGGGAGGGATTTCCGGTCATATGATATTAATTATTCCAATAGTGTCTGTTTAATAGGGCAGGATGTAGTGGATAAGTTGTTTCCCAGCATTAACCCGGTCGGGTTTGAGGTAAAAGTAGACGGGCATCCTCTAAGGGTGATAGGTGTGCTCGAGCAAATGCCCCAGATGTTTGGAAGCGGACGGGATAACAGGGTGGTAATGCCGATTACAACGTTCCAGTCATTTTACGGGAAATACAGGCGCAGCATTAACATTATGATAATGTCAAAAAGCAAGGAGGACTATAACAGCGTAATTGATCTTGCTATCGGGTATATGAGAACCATAAGAAAGGTAGACCCGGGATCAGAAAATGATTTTGAAATTTTCAGTAATGATTCTATGATCTCTCAAATTAATGATATTACAGGCGGGGTGAAAATTGGCGCACTGGTAGTTTCAATAATTGCATTGCTGGCGGCCGGTGTGGGAATTATGAATATCATGCTCGTATCTGTGACCGAACGAACCAGGGAAATTGGAATTAGAAAAGCTGTGGGCGCAAAAAGAAAATATATAATGTCGCAGTTTTTAATAGAGGCAATAGTGCTCTGTATTTTCGGAGGACTTTTAGGAATACTTGTCGGAGTGGGTATAGGTAATTTTGCGGGGAGCTTTTTAAACGCGCAATCCGCCATACCTTATGACTGGGTGGTAATTGGCCTGCTGTTATGTGTAATTATCGGGGTAATATTCGGGACATATCCCGCTTATAAAGCGGCAAACCTGGATCCAATTGAAGCGCTACGGTATGAATAATAGTAATATTAATATTGATGAAAATTATATTGCTAAAATTTTGCTATTATAAAAAAGGTTATAGAAGTGACTTTCCATTTTAAGTAATTCAGAAGGAATTCCCTTCTCTATAAGTCTTCCATTCTTAAGGACTAGTACAAAATCAGATAATAAGACAGTCTCAATATTATGAGCGATCATTATTACAGTTTTATTATTTGTATTTTTAATAAAATTTTGAATCTCCTTTTGAGATATAGAATCAAGTGAAGAGGTCGCTTCATCAAAGATAAACATATCTGGATTTAATAATAGTGCTCTGGCAATAGATAATTTTTGCTTTTGGCCAAGTGATAAGTTAATTCCTCTCTCTCCAATTATAGTATTGAAACCATTGGATAGTTTATTAATAAATTCAAAAGCACCCGATTCTTTTGAAGCGTTAATTATTTCCGAATCATCAGCATTAGGTCTACCATAGATTATATTATTTTTAATTGTATCTTCGAATAAGAATATATCCTGAGAAACATAGCCTATTTTCTCTCGCAAAGTTGGAATTATGATATCTTGAGAATCAATATTGTCAAACAAAATTTTCCCGGCAGTCGGTGAATAAAGCTGTAACACTAAAGAAATAAGTGTGGTTTTTCCTGCACCGCTTTCTCCTACAATAGCTATTTTTGACCCTGGTGAAATTTGAAAATTTATATTCTCGAGCGCATTTATATTTGCCTTTTCGTCATACTTAAAAGAAACATTCTGGAATTCAATTTTTCCTTTTAGACTTTGTATATCTTTATTTCTCCTTTTATCATCAGTCTCAGAAATCCGTTCTTTGATATCTATAATCCTTATTAAAGCTGCCATTGCTGGCTGAATGTTAACACTTACAGCAGCTAGTTTTTGAATAGGCAATAATAATTTTATAGAATATGCAGAAAAAGCAAAATACATGCCTATTGTAAATCTACCTCCAATAATTTCATAAATGCTAAACCAAAGTATGATAAGACTTACAACAGAACTGACAAGAAATACAAGTTCTGTTGCTATAGAAACAAGAATATTTTGAGTTATACTTGCTTTATAAAAGCCATTGAGATATTCAGTAATTTTGGCAGTTTCTCTTTTTTCGGAACTAAATGATTTGACTGTGCTAATTCCTGAAAATGATTCTTGTATTTTTTCAGATAACTTTGCAGTGGTTTCATACTTGGACCTACTTGATGATATTAGTCCTAAACTAAACTTTTTATATATAATCATGTATATAGGAATAAAGCAAATGGTAATTAGCGTCATTTTTACGTTCATAGTTAAAAGTATTGTGGAAATAAATAACATTTCTAAGATATCAATCACAAGGCCTAATATATTGCTTGAAAATAGCACATTAAGTCCCTGAGTCTCATTCAAACGAGCGACTAAATAGCCACTTTGCGTTTTATTTGAAAATGATAGGGGGAGGCTTATTATCTTATGAAAGATATCCTTTCGCAATTGAACTTGTATGTTATTACTAATAAGCGAAAATAAATAACTTATTGTTAATGATAAGATAACCTTTATAAGATATAGCGCTACTATTAATGCAATTATATAGCTTATGTGAAATATATCTTTTTGAGGTAGAAGAGAGTCGATAATGTACTTGATAAGATAAGGAGCTGGAAGAGCAATTATTGCTACTACCAACATAAGTAATAAACTTAGTAATATCTTAGGCGAATTTAATTTTATATAAGGAAGTAAAAAAGCCAATGCTTTAATGTCTGGCTTTTTGCTTGTATTTTTACTTTGGGAATCATTAATCTCTTTAATATAATTAAAATAATTCATAGTAGTACCAAGTCTATAGCCTTAAGCTAAAGTCATATGCAAACATATTTGAAGCAGGATATTATTGTAATTAAGAATTATCTTAATATCTGTACAATAAATGATATACAGAATATCTTATACTTGTTAGATATTTATTTGCATTTAACTAAATTGTGCCATCATTGATTGTTATAAAAAAGCTTCTTTGCCCAAGAACAATTTTTTTGTAGCTTTAATGATCTCATATACCCCCGGGCCATACATCCACCACAGAAGAGAATTTCCTTACAATCGCCACAATGTTTTGGTGATGGTGCATAAATATTCGTTATATGTTTAGAAAAATCAGAACTCATAACCTTTTCGATCGAATTATCTATTACATTGCCCAAGGATGGGAAATCGCAATATTTGGCGATAGGGCAGGCATGCACATTGCCTTCAGAGTCAATATGAATAGATTTTAAACCTCCTCCACAATGGAAAGTAGTTGGGAATTGGGCAATATCAGTAATTGGGTCACTTTCACCAATTGACATTACATCTCTATAATCTTTACTTGAGTGTGCGTCAAACATTTTAGGGAACTTTTCTTTTGCTCTATTAACTTCAGTTAGAAACAATTTTATAAAATCCAAGTCTGTATCTGTGGATTTGTTTTTAAAATAGCCACTCTTTTCTCTTCTTCTTATTTCACGCCCTATGTTATGAGCTGGACTTAAGTTTAATGTATAAGCATTAAGGTTATTTGCAATTTCTGCAACGGACACAATATGTTTTAAGTTATCTTCAGTTACATTCATGGATATTCTTAATTTAATTCCAGAATTGATAATTTTTTGAATTCTATAAATGGCTTTATCATATGAGCCCTTTAATCCAGTAAAATAGTCATGGTATTCTCTATTGCCATTTAAACTAACTTGAATAACAATTTTATTTGAAAATTTTTTTAATATTGGCATAATAGAAGGTGGTATTAAGGTACCATTTGATATTATGGCCAGTGCTGCGACATTTGGCAATATCCATTCAATAAATTCCTCAATATTTGGGTGCAAAAAAGGCTCCCCACCTGTAATGGTAACGGCCTGAGTACCATTATTAACGAAATCAGTAATAGTTTTTTTTAGATTAGAAATTTCCCAATTAGTATAATTTTGAGGATTAAAATCACCATAGCAATGGGCACATTTTTCATTACATCTTGATGTAATTTCTATGGAAAGATTCTGTGGAATATAATATGCGGTTGAACCTGTCGTGGTAATTTTATTTTTCTTCAACCGTTCAGATAAATGCAAATAATTAAATTCTAATCCGTGGTTTATAATGTTCCATACGGATGTTTGTGCTTTCTGGAATGGTGCTTTGTACTTGTTTGCAAAATCCTTAATAATATCTTCGACTTTAGCAGTTCCATCACATATTTCTATTATCTCTGTTGCTGTAAGATTTAAAAATAAATGTATATACCTTGATTGAGGGGTTAATATATTTAGGACAGTATAATCTGGGTAATAATGCAAACTTGGGCTCCCGCTTAGGGAAATATATTGGCTCTCTAATGTATGATAGTATTCTAACATGACTTCCTCAATGTAAATAATATTAGTGCAAGGTATCTTTTTATTACTTATTAATAAGTTATTATATAATATTTGTCCTTAACTTCTAAGGACCCCATACACCTTGCATAACTTGTCCATTAAAACTAGCGCCAGGATCAAGCATGCACATAAAGCACCAACTTCCACATGATGAACAATCAATTGGCTGACTTTTTAAGCTCGGCATACCTTTATGTGTAAAATTTACTTTAGGTTCTTCGTACATTATATTTCACCTCCTTTATAAATATTGCCCATCGATAGTAATACATTGCAATGATTATTAATTGTAAATGAATTATTCTAAATGCATTTACAAAATATAAATCCAATGATAGGATGGGACATTTCATTTCACATATAGTTAGATTATGGCTTTAAATGGGAATTATTTATTCCCTATTGTGGCCACTATTCCTATTGCACCTCCTTTATTATTTTATACCTTGCACATCTAATATTAAATGTCATAAAAACAGAATTATATGTCCCGGATATTCACATTGCCAATACAAAAAATATCTAAAACACTATAATAGTTCACAATTCCAATTGAATTGATGTGGCTGCAAACTAGTCGATTTATGTATGATAGCTTATTATTATCAAATACAAGTAGTCACAAAATATCCGCTTATTCAATAGGGTGGTATGCGTAATTACTTACGTGGGCACACGTATATATGATGTGAGTATAATTGATACACTTATATTTAGCGTTTTTTTAACCGAAGCATTGTTGAGACAATTCCCTAAATTACTAAGGCACTACTGTTTGTTAAATTGAAAAATAAGTAATCGCTATTGATTTTAAGAAATTTATTAGTTAACTATGGACAGCAATACTGAATATTACACCTGGTCAAAAAAATGGGGCAACTAAGCGTTTACATACTTTCCTCTTTCCCTGCTCTTACTGAGGGAATAAAAACATTTTTAGCTTCTAATGACATTATTAGCATATGTGGGTGTTCGGATCATTTTAATCAGACTTTTGATAGCTTGATTAGAATTCGACCTGATATCCTATTTGTAGATGATGTATTCTTTGATAAATCGCAAATTGCTGATTTCTTAAAGGAACTTCCTAAGGCTTTTACTTCCACCAAACTAATTGTATACACTAATAGTAATGATCCCATTTTTTTAAAGAAGTTAGTTCATTCTGGTGTTCTAGGAGTCCTTCATAAGAAATCGCATCAAGAAGAAATTATTAATGCAATTATGATTGTTGGTATTGGAAAGGTTTTTATTGACAAAGAAATCAGTTCCATTATTTTAAATTATGAAATTAGGTTGAAAACCTTCAATGATAGCTATTTGCAAAAATTAAGTGACCGAGAAATTGAAGTGCTGGAATATATCTATATCGGACTCTCAAACAAAGAAATTGCTTTGCAACTCAATATTAGCATAAGAACCGTTGAAAAACATAAGGACAGAATTAAAAATAAGGTAGGATTAAGTTCTGTTAAAGATTTATATCATTATCTAAATGAATTATCCCTTCAAGACTAAACCCTTACAAAAATAAGGGAGCTCCCCCATTGTATACCTAAATATTAATTACTAAAATTCTAATGTTTGATGATTACTTTAGATAACAAGATTAAGGCAGCTGTTGATTGTATTTCCTGTCAGGATATTTTAAAAACGACAAATCAGAAGGGGTATAATATTGAATGGGAATAAATATTGCCTAAATTATTAAGTAATATTTTAATCTTTTCGATTAACTATAATAATCCTAAACTGATCTCGCCTATTAAATATTCAATAATAACACCTGCAAATTTTAAAACTTTAACCACGGAAGTGTTGCTAAGCCTAAAAAGGCGGGATGTTTCATTTCTAGCTTAATTTGGATGTTTATTGAAATGTAAAAGATAAAAAATAATCTAACTCACTTTTGTATACAGGAGTTACTTTATTTAGACACAATCTAATTTACATTGTTAAGACATTGGGCTAACCTAATAGCAGCCCTTGTTATTCAAACTGAGGTTACGAATAGTTACAATATTATCTGGGGAAATACAGACTTATATAAAACTAGGGCAAAAAAACATTTACTATACAATGGAGATATAATTAAAATGAATAAATGGACGAATGATTATATAAGGCATTCTACAGCCAGTACATTAAAGATGAATTTCTCATCGCTCATGTGGTAAGTATTTTAGAAGCGAATAAAAAGCCATTAAAGACATATGGAAAAGGCAAGATAAATTTAGAATATATTTGACTCCTCTTAAACGATCTAATTGGCGCAGGCAGATAATAGACCATCTGGTATTCTTAAATATGCATAAGTGAGGATATGATTGACTATTTTCTTTTAGCTTCACATTAAATTATATATTCAATGGTCATAGATAAAATGCAAATTATGAATATCCCAAGTTGTTCTTGGGTATAATTAACAACATCATTAATCATAGCAAGGAGATAGTATGTTTAATCCACAAATTACTTCGGTGGCAAAAGGCGAACAGTGTGCAATTTGCCTTTTGTGTATTTGGGCAGCTCCATTTGCAGCATTGGGGGGACTAGCAGCATTCCAATAAGCTTGTTAGCATGGAGAGGTGATAATTCACCTCTCCACTTTTATTGAAGCCAAAAATTAAAGTGAGGTAAAAACAATGCAAGAAACAACTCTTTTGCAAGTTCGACATTTAATCCCAAGCATAAAGGAAAATATTGGTATAAAAAAAGCAGAGATAGATGTTAATTTTTATGAAGTAAGTAAGGCTAATAGAATGCTGATGAAAGTTAATGAGGATGTCAAGAGACTTTTAACACAAATTAATGGAAAAAATAACATTTATGATATCGCTAATTATTTTAATCCTCCAAATAATGACAGGGACGATATAATAGAGTTAGTTTACCAAACTCTTCTTAAATTAAAAGAAAAAGAGATACTCGATTTATCTGAAGTACCAGATTACAGTTCCCCTATTAATGAAAATGTCAGAAGTTTTTTACTCCCAGTTGTAGTTGTGATTGAATTAACTAATAAATGTAACTTATCATGTCGTTATTGTTATCAGAATTCAGATTCATCGATGAAAAATTTCATCAATGATCCAATTATGCTCCTTTCATTTCTTAAGCAGCAGGGTGTTAAGACAATAGAACTTACTGGTGGGGAACCAACACTCCACCCACAATTTCTTGCTATACTAGATTATATTGTGGATAATTTTGAAAATTACAGTTTATTAACTAATGGGACTTTACTTAATGACAAAATTTTACAAATATTTAGAAAAGGTAAAGGCGCTATTCAAATATGTATAGATAGTTCTGAGGAAAAAGAATTCGAACTAATTTCCGGAACAACTGGTCTACATGCAAAAATTATTAATAGTGTTAAACGATGTGTAGCCTATGATATACCAATACGAGTTGGTATGGTTTTAGACGATGCCAAGAATATTAAAGATATCGAAAATGTATTATTACTTGCGAAGAATTTAGGGGCTAAATCTTTTGTGGTTAACCCTTCTTTGAGCATCGGTAGAGGCAAAAATCTTAGCTCTTTTAATGATAAAGAAATTGAAGAGTTTACATTAAAACACAACGAACTTATTCTAAAGTACCCTGACTTTTATGGAATAGAAACCGTATCTTGGTCTAAATTAGAGGACTCTCATAATTGTGGTGCAGGATCAAATAAAATAACTGTTAGTTGGGACGGCAGCATTAAGTTATGTCCTTATCAGGATGTTAGTTGGTTAAATTTTGGGAATGTTTATGACATAAAAAACGATGAAGTACAAAAAAAAATAAAAACGGCTTTTGAATTGCCATCGCCTTCTAAAGAAATCTGTACTGAATGCATAAACACATACTATTGTATGAAATGTTTAATCCGGCCGTTGAATCTTATAAAAAATAAAAGCATTGATAAAAAGGAGTGTAAATGGTTTTCTAAACATTCTGAAAAACTTAAGGTATTGGAGTATTGAATTGAAGGAAAAAATAAAACTTAGTGGAAAGGCTGTTAAGCAAGTAATTTTAGAAGTTAATGAATTAGTCATTGGTTACTCAGAACAACCTGTAATTCAGAAAATTTCTTTTAAATTAAATAAAGGAGAAATTATTGCATTACTTGGTGAAAATGGAACTGGTAAAACGACTACAATATACACTATCTTAGCACTGTTGTCTCCTTGGGAAGGAGAAATATTAATTAATACAAACAGAATTGGATTTGTGCTTGAAAAGACAGGAATGCTGCCTGAATTAACGATTAAGGAGAATCTAATTTTTTTTTCAAGATTAATAAGCAACAATAAATCTTTAGAGTATTTTTATGAATTGATAAAAATATTGGGCATCAATGAGTTTATTAATAAAAAATATAAAGAACTTTCAAATGGTATGAAAAAAAGAGCAGAAATAGGGCGCGCATTATTAAACAAACCTGAATTATTAATTCTGGATGAACCTACAGAAGGAATTGATGCAATAGGAAGATATGAAATAAAACAAATAATTAAAGAATTAGCAAGCCTTTATGGCTGCAGTGTATTATTGACAACTCATAATTTATTAGAAGCAGAGGATATATGTGATGGATTTATACTGCTCAAGAATGGTAAAATATTACTAAATGGAAAAGTAGACACTATAATTGAGCAGGGGAAGACCTTGGAATCATTATATCTGGAGGCAATGGGGAAATGAAATTGAAGCTACTAATTTGGAAGGAATGGCTAATCTGTAAACGCACATACCTAATTTACATTGTCTTTATTTATTTATTAGTTAATATCTTCCTTTTGAACTTATCCTCATTTAAAGTGGACCTTACTAAAAAATTAGAATTAATATCGATTGACTACATATTTAGGTTATTATTTGTCTATATGGCAACTATATTTATGCTCTTGTCAATGATAAACCAAAGTATCGGGTCTGAGAGAATTGGCGGTCACCTTCACACTTTGTTAGCGTATAAAATTCCTTTAAGTAGAGTTATTTTAATAAAGGCGATATTTATAATCCTTATTACATTTATTGAATTAATTATTATGACTGGAATTTATTGTTGGCGCTTTTGGGGGCATGTAAATTTAACATTTGGTTTTGGCTCAATGTTTATCTTTTTATTAGCTGCAATATTATCTTTAGTGCTATTCTTAATTTCAATCAACATCCTCGCTTGCTATATATTTCCGAAGTTAAATCAAGTCTTTTCTATAATTTCCTTTGGCGCAAGTTTTATGATTTTATCATTTTATAAATCATTAGTTTCATCCTTAATCAATTATAGCACCGAATTTATTATTGTTTGTATCTGCCTCTTCGGTATGCTGGAATATTTCCTGATACTTACAGCAAAAAGGATTCCTAATTATATAACCCTGAAACCATAACTTAGAAAATAATATTTGCCTGGGAACTGAAAAATTTCCTTTACACTATTTCCTAAACTTAGGTAGTGATTGTGCTTCTTTTTGCTTATTCTGGGGATATTCAAGTGTATCGGCACATAAAACCGCAAACCTGGATCCCATTGAGGCACTCCGGTATGAATAATCAAACCTTTATGCTTTTTCCGCTGTCTAACTCCAGTTATGTATTTATTGTTTGAACTGGAAAGCAAATCCATTATCTTTCCACAATTAATTGAAAATTCAGATTGTAATTCCGGAAAACTTGTATGAAATTATTCGAAGTAATTCAAATGGCCTTCCAATCAATAAAGGGGAACAGGTTAAGAACACTTTTAACCGTGCTTGGTGTGGTGGTCGGTATATTTTCTATAATAGTAATTATGACAATTATCACCATGCTCCAAAGCAGTATTGAAGGAGGTCTTTCTGATCTTGCCCAGGATACTTTCCAGGTTCAGAAATTTCCGGCTTTCAGAGTTGGCGGACACAGGGATCACGCAAAATATCATAACAGGGCGGATATTACTCTCGATCAATACAAGAGATTGAAGGATTTATTAAAAGGTGCTGAAGAAGTTGCGGCAGAACAGAGGCGCGGCGGGAAAATTGTTAAATACGGAAATGTTGAAACCAATCCTAACATCAGAGTGTACGGGGAAACAGCCGGCGGACTAACAACAAATAACTGGACCCCCGCATACGGCAGAGGATTAAGGCAGACCGATGAAGAAAATTCATCATACGTTTGTGTGCTGGGTAAGGACGTTGTAGATAAACTTTTCCCGAGCATCAACCCGGTGGGACAAACTGTTCGGGTTGACGGTCACCCGTTAAGAGTTATCGGGGTACTTGAGCCGAGACCGGCTATGTTCGGAGATAGCCATGATAACCTGGTTGTAATGCCTATAACAACTTTTCAGTCTTTTTACGGCAAGTACCGGACGAGCGTTAATATAATGGTGATGGCAAAGAGCAAAAGCGACTATTCAAGATTGATTGAGGCGGCTATTGGTTACCTGAGAACAATTAGAAAAGTTGCGCCCGGTGATGAAAATGATTTTGAAATTTTCAGTAATGAATCTTTAATAGGGCAGATAAATAATATTACCGGTGGAATTAAAATAGGCGCGCTGGTTGTTTCAATTATTGCCTTGCTTGCGGCGGGCGTCGGCATTATGAATATTATGCTCGTCTCCGTTACCGAAAGAACAAGGGAAATAGGAATTAGAAAAGCTGTAGGCGCAAAAAGAAAAAATATTCTTGCACAGTTTATGATTGAAGCAATTTCACTTTGTCTTGTCGGCGGTGCCATTGGAATTGTACTCGGTGTGGGTATAGGGAATATAGCGGGGAGTTTTCTCAAGGCAAAAGCCGCCATTCCTTATGATTGGGTCGCAATCGGGCTCGGGCTGTGTGTTTTTGTCGGTGTTTTGTTCGGTACATATCCTGCATATAAAGCCGCGAATATGGACCCCATTGAAGCGCTGAGACACGAATAAGAAAATAAATAAAATTTTAAGATTCCCCGCATAGATTTTAAGTGTCTCGCGGGGATTTTTTATCTGTTTAGAAAAAACTTTTAGAAAGTTATTTTAGAGTTTCCGGCCAGTAAACAATAGCATCTTTTA
>DATFMR010000030.1:0-20604 GCA_035266865.1 Ignavibacteriaceae bacterium
GAAAAAAGTAAACACAGGTCTTGAAAAAGTTGAAGGTGCAGGATTCACATATCATTCCCCGAATTATGATATCCTCGCTGACTCGCCTATTGAAATCGGCAACCAGGATGTGATAGAGTTTAAAGCAGCCGAAGTAAATTATAAAATTGCAATGTACGGTGAAGGAAATTATCAACCCGATACTCTGAAAAACTATATGAAACAGGTAATTGAGGCTGAAACAAATGTATTCGGAGAGAATCCAAATAAAAATTATACATTTATAGTTCATAATCTTACAAGAGGCTCCGGCGGACTTGAACATTTAAATTCAACTACACTCGAAGTAAACCGATGGACATACCAGCCGGAAAGTAAACTACGAAGATTTTTAAGCCTTGTTGCACATGAGCATTTCCATTTATGGAATGTTAAAAGAATACGTCCGCTTCAGCTCGGACCTTTTGATTATGAAAAAGAAAATTACACGAAACTTCTTTGGGAAATGGAAGGTGTTACGAGTTATTATTCAAATGTTATTTTAAGAAGAATTGGAATTTACACTCCAGATAATTTTCTCGGAAATATTGCCGGGACAATTTCAGGTGTTGAAAATCAACCCGGGAATGACGTGCAGTCAGTAGCTGATGCCAGTTTTGACGCGTGGATAAAAGCATATCAGCCGGATGAAAACAGTTACAACACGACAATATCATACTACAGTAAAGGGGCCGTACTTGGAGCTTTACTGGATCTTGTAATTCTAAACGCAACCAACGGTGAAAAAAATTATGATAATGTATTAAAATACCTCTACAATGAATATTACAAAGAGCTAAAAAGGGGATTTACGGAAAAAGAATACCAGGAAGCGGTAGAAAAAATAGCCGGCGAAAATCTCGACCAGTTTTTTGCAGATTATGTTAATTCCGCAATACAAATTGACTACAATAAATTTTTCAATTATGCCGGATTAAAGCTGGTTGATTTTGGAACTGACGATGTAAATTTCGGGGCAAGAACTACAAATAGTGGTGGAAATGTATTAGTAAGAAGTGTAAAAGTTGGTGCCCCTGCTTACGATGGCGGTATAAATGTTCATGATGAAATCATTTCAATTAATGGTTACCGTGTTGATCCGGATAACTTTGACAGGATTTTTAATCTATTTAAAGATGGTGATAATATTAAAGTTTTGGTTTCCCGTGATGATAAAATTAAAGAGCTTGATATTACACTAAAAAAGACTCACAATTTCCGTTATAAATTAGTAGAAATAAATAATCCAACTGAAAAACAACAAATGATCTTTAAAAAATGGCTGGCAATTAAATAATCCATTTCAAATTACTTAGATGGGCGGGTTATCACCACCCATTTCTTACCTTATTTTTTTTTAATTTTAACTTTCATTTAATCTAATTAAACGATATTAAAATGATTGATAAAATTAAACTCCTGGAAAAAGAAGCACGCAAATTAGAACCGGCTTCCAAAGAACGCGAAGGCATTCGCAATAAAGTTATCGATTACACTGAAAATTTCCTTGAAGATATTTACAATAAAAAAGCATTTGTTACTTCTAAGGAAAAAGGGATTGGCATTTACGATTCTCCCATTTCTGAAAAACCGATAAAAATTGAAAAAGCCTTAAAAATAATTGAAAAAAATGTCGATACACCTAATTTAAACCCTGCATCCGGCGGACACCTTGGTTACATTCCCGGCGGAGGAATTTATCTCTCTTCCCTCGGCGATTACATGGCAGATGTGACCAACAGGTTCGCGGGCATTTTCTTTGCGTCTCCAGGTGCAGTTCGAATGGAAAATATGCTTATCCGCTGGATGGCTGATGTAGTTGGTTATCCAAAATCTGCAGGCGGCAATTTAGCCTCGGGTGGAAGTGTTGCAAACTTAATAGCAATAACAACAGCGCGCGATGCTAAAAAATTAAAATCAAAAAACTTTCATAAAGCAGTAGTTTATCTCTCAAAACACACTCATCATTGTATTGATAAATCATTAAGAATTGCAGGACTTGGCGATGTTGTAAAAAGATATATTTCTCTCGATGAAAAATTCCGATTAATTCCCGAGGAAATTGAAAAAGCAATTCTAAAAGACAAAAAAACAGGGCTAATTCCCTGGCTCGTTATAGCGTCTGCAGGAACTACAGACATCGGCGCAATTGACCCACTAATGCCAATTGGGAAAATTGCAAAGAAGCATAATCTATGGTATCACATTGACGGAGCGTACGGCGGATTTTTTGTCTTATCTGAAACTGGTAAAAAGAAATTAAAAGGATTAAGTCTTTCAGATTCAGTTGTTATTGATCCGCATAAAGGTTTGTTTGTTCCGTATGGACTTGGAGTAGTGCTTGTTAAAAATGTAAAGCATCTAGCAAAATCACATTATTACCAGGCGAATTATATGCAGGATGCACTTTCAGCAACTGATGAACTTTCCCCCGCTGATCTTTCCGCGGAATTAACAAAACACTTTCGTGGATTACGATTGTGGCTCCCTTTAAAATTACATGGCTTAAAACCATTCCGTGCAGCACTGGAAGAAAAACTTCAACTTGCAAAATATTTTTATAATAAAATAAAAAACACTCCCGGATTTGAAACAGGACCGGAACCTGAATTATCCGTTGTAACTTTCAGGTATATTCCTGGAAAAGGAAATACAAACAAATTCAACGAACTACTAATTAAAGAGATACACAAAGATGGAAGAGTATTTTTAACCTCTACTATAATTGATGGCAAATTTACTTTTCGTCTTGCGCTTTTAGCTTTCAGAACTCATCTTGAAACCATTGATTTAACAATTAAAATCTTAAAAGAAAAAGTGAATTATTTGTTAAAAAAGCATAAAGAGTTTAAATAGTTTTGAATTTAGTTGTCATTCCCACGGAAGTTGGAATCCGTTACTTGGTTTAGCAGATTCCTGTTTTCACGGGAATGACATATTGAAAATTTAGAAGCATACTTACGTATAAAAAAGTGGGCACATTTTATTGACACTCAAATTAGTTTATACATCTATAATAGTATTAGTCTTCAACATCCCTTTTGGCTACTGGCGGGAAAGTGTTAAAAAATTTTCGCGCAGGTGGTTTCTTGCCATACACCTCCCTGTTCCTTTTGTAATCGGACTCAGATTTCTATTTAATTTAGGATTCAGGTTTGTTACATATCCCGTTCTCGTTGGTTCATTTTTTTCAGGTCAATATATCGGTGCAAAAATTTACTCGTATAGAAAATCAAAAGAAAAAACTCCGCTTACTTCCAATCTTTTTAGAGATATCATTTTTTCGCAGAAAGAATAGGATAATTCCTGAATTCACATTTTATTTCCTTATTTCAGCCAAATCCTCACAATGTACGTTGATTTCATTCTAATACAACAGTATTTTTTATAACTATTACTTTACCAGATATTATGAAATCAATAGTTCCTGTAATATTATTTTTCACACTGTTTTATGCTTCGGATAGCTATGCCTTTAAAACTGACTCGCTTGCAATCCAGTTTTATCAAAAAGGATTAGAGGCTTTAAACAAAAGTGATTCCACAATTGCAGAAAAGTTATTTGAGCAATCAATTAAAGAAGATGACAACGCTCCGGCACAGTTTGAACTTGCAAAACTTCTCGTCAGCAAAAAGACAATTCATGGAAGAGACCGCGCAAGAGAACTTTTAAGAGACGCAATTTTCAAAGATCCGAATAACATTGAATACAGGTTATTATTTGCCGCATTAATGGAATATTTCAGCAGCGGATTAGCATTTAAAGAATACGAAGAAATAATTGAAGAAGTTGACAGCACAAACGTAACTGCTCTTTTTCAACTCGGCAGAATTAAAGAAGATGATTTTAATGAATATAACCACTCCGTAACCCAGGACAATCCTGATGACCCAATGCTTAGCCTGGATGATTATGCAATGAAGCAATTCGATGAAGCTGAAAAGTATTTAAAGAAAGTTCTCGTTTTAGACTCAACAAATTCGCAAGCTATTTTGCATTTAAGTTTTTTATATGAAGATGTTGGTAAACCGGAAATTGCTGTGCCTTTACTGGAAAGACTTGTTTCTATAAACCCTGACAACAAAAGTGCACATCTTTACCTCGGATTAATTTATTATAAAACTTCAAATCTGTTTGGAGCATACAACCAGTACAAAGATGCTCTAAAATTAATGGATGATAAGGACAGAGAAGATTTTACTTTTAATTCAGTAAAAGAATTAATAGAACCCCTTTTCGGTGAAAAGATGAAAGACATTTCAGATATCCAGTTGAAAAGTTTGATAGATCTTTACTGGAGAGTAAAAGATCCCTTGAATCTGAGTGATTATAATGAAAGGCTGCTTGAACATTATTCAAGAGTTGCTTATTCAAATTTGAGATATGGTGTAAATAAGCTTGATTTAACAGGATGGAAAAGTGACCGGGGAAAAGTTGTATTGCGTTTTGGTGAGCCGATTAACAAAATTCGATTCAGGCCTTCAATGAACAGTGCTGGAGGGAAAGCACAAATAAAATTAAAAACGGACGTCTGGTTTTACAGCGATATGATATTTGGATTTTCAGATGATTTTTTTAACGGCGAATACCGTTTTGCGCAACCTTCGGGGGACCCGAGATATATTTCTCAATACAGGGGTGATTCATTTGAATATTATAACTATGTAAAACGTGTGCGGAACGAATATTACGATCCCAAATTCGAAGGGCCTAAATTTTCTATTCCGTATGAATTAGCACAATTTAAAAATATAAATGAGTCCGGCGCAGGTACTGATATTTATGTCAATTATGGAATTCCTTTTGCTGACAGTTTACTGGAAGGGAATGATTTTGTCTATTCACATAAAACAGGGTTCTTTGCATTCGACAAACTATTCAACCCGATTTCAACAGTAAAAGATTCCATTATTTCTCTGCCCGTTTCAAATGAAATTTCAATTAACGACACCAGCGATTTTATTGTTAACTCGCTACATTCAAATTTAGATCCGGATTCAGTCTATCTTTCATTTGAAGTTATAAGAAGTTCAGACAAAGGGGTTGCATCAAATCATTTGCCTTTTGCGGTTCGTTCGTTTAATAAATACAGTCTTGATATGAGCGACCTGGTTTTTGCGAGCAAGATTTCCGATGATAAACAGAATAACTATCCTTTAAAAAGAAGAGAGATAAGCATACTTCCGAATCCGGCTTCTATGTTTTCAAATAAGACCGATATATTTATTTACTACGAAGTTTATAATTTATCGCTAGACAAAAACGGGCTAGGGAATATTGAGCAAAAACTTACAATTAAAAATATCGATGAAAAATCCGGACTTGGTAAAGCTGTAAATTCATTTCTTGGTATTTTCGGTCTCGATTCAGAACCACAGGAAGTTACACTAACCACAGACTACCAGTTACACGAAAAAAATCCGCAATTATATTTCCAGCTTGATATGAATAAATATGACCCCGGTAAATATTTACTCACAATAGAAATTATTGACAAAGGCAATAGTTTAAAGGTAAGCTCATCAAAAGAACTAACCAAGGAGTAGGAAATTTTATTTATTCTTACACAGCAATAGACTAAATTTAAATAATGATCAGGCGATTTAAAATATTAAAAAATGAATATGAATTTAATTTTAAATTGAGCCTTATAGCTAGTCTGTTACTTTGTATTTCCCTTTTTTTATTTTTCCCTTACATTACACCCCCTTCTCCACCTCCAATGGAATACCAGTCACTTATGTTTACAATAAGTGATGTAACTCCGAGCACAACACAGCAAAGGCCGGCAAATATGCGTCCGCCCATTCCCAAAATTTACGTACCGGATGATGTGGAAGAGCCGGTAATTTTAAGTGATGTGGAAATAGCACCTAAAGGAGATGAAGGAGATAATCAAAAAGAAGGAGAGGCGAATAACAAAACCGGAACCGGTGTACTTGATGTTCCTGAACTCCCCTTTGTACCAAGGCAAATTCTTGAAGTGCTGCCTAAAAAAATTGATGATGATGTAAAAGGTTTTGTAAATCTTCAGCTAAAGATAGGAACTGACGGAAAAGTAATTGAATACAAACTAATCAAAAACACCACCGGGTCAAATGAAATACTTCAACAGGTAATTGATGCAGCCTACAAATCAAAATGGGAACCAATAAAAATTAAAAACAATAAAGTTGTTTACTGGGTTGAGAAAACTTATAATTTTAATTGATAATAACTTCAAACCCCTAATTGCAATTCCTACTGCGTTCTAATTTTTCATATCTTTGTAAATGAACGAAAAAAATAAATTCCAGACAGGAAATATATTATTAATTGCATCAGCACATTTTGTTCACGATGTTTATTCAGCATTCCTTGCTCCTATACTTCCGTTATTAATAGAAAAATTTAAGCTCTCCTATTCCTTAGCAGGATTATTGACTGTAATACAAAACCTGCCCTCTTTGATGAATCCACTGGTAGGCCTAGTTGCAGACAAAATAAGCTTAAGGTATTTATTAATTATTGCTCCTCTTATAACTGCAACATGTATGAGTTTACTGGGTGCAGCACCAAGTTATACTGTAATTGCAATTCTGCTTTTTGTCATGGGAATCAGCACTTCTATGTTTCACGTTCCAGCGCCGGTAATGGTAAAACATATTGCAGGTGTTAGAGTAGGAAAAGGAATGAGTGTATTTATGCTTGGGGGTGAAATAGCACGGAGTATAGGTCCTCTTGTAATACTTGGCGGAATTTCCATCTGGGGACTAGAGGGAACTTTCCGGCTTTTTCCTTTCGGATTAGCTGCTTCAATTTTTCTTTATTTCAAATTTAAAAAGATAAAGATATCACAGGAATTAAAAACTAACAAAATTGACTCAGGTATTTTACAGACATTCCGCGAACACTCTGGTGTTTTCATTAATATGTCCGGTATTTTATTGTTCACATTAATTTTAAAAAGCGCTCTCACAGCATTTCTTCCCACGTATCTATCGTTAAAAGGAGAAAGCCTCTGGATGGCTGGAATTTCATTATCGGTTCTTCAATTGGCTGGTGGAGCAGGAACTTTCTTTTCAGGAACTATCTCAGACAGGATAGGGAGAAAAACAACTCTACTGATAATGTCATTATCAATACCGGTTTTAATGGCTGGATTTTTGTTGCTGGAAGGAGCCTGGGCCTTCCCGATCCTTATTTTAATAGGTCTGGTTTTATTTGCAACAAACCCGGTTTTGCTGGCAGAATTGCTTGAAATAAAATCGGAAAGGCTCTCTTTCATAAATGGAATTTTTATGACAATAAATTTTCTGATCACTTCTTTAACAACTTTTCTTATCGGAGTATCAAGTGATTTAATCGGTATGCAAGATACTTACATTGCTGCGACAGTTCTTTCTATTTTTTCAATCCCGTTTATATTGAGACTGTCGAATATTAAAAATTAGATTTGAAATTTATAATGTACGATGTATAATTTATAATGAAAACAGGTTGGAATTTCGGTTTGAGTAATTAAAAAATATGATTTCAAAAATTCTTATTTTAATGCCGGATTATAATAAAATTGTAAAATGATTGAAATTAAAAACCTTCATAAAAGTTTCGGAAACAACAAAGTTCTGCAAGGAGTGGATTTGGAAATTCATCCCGGTGAAACTATTGTAATTATCGGCAGAAGCGGCTGCGGGAAAAGCGTTCTGTTAAAACATATTGTTGGACTTCTTCATCCCGACGCAGGATTTGTAAAACTTGATGGTCTTTTGATTAATGATCTCTCAATGAAAGAATTATACGAAGTACGAAAGAAATTCGGTTTCCTTTTCCAGGGAGCAGCTTTGTTCGATTCTATGACGGTTGCGGAAAATGTGGCTCTTCCCCTTATTGAGTCTAAAAACGGGCAATCGAAAAAAGAAATTGAAGATATAGTAGAAGAAAAACTTGAGCTGGTTGGTTTATCAGGAAGTCAAGATACAAAACCTGCCGAACTTTCCGGAGGGATGAAAAAGAGAGTCGGATTGGCAAGAGCTTTGGTTACAAATCCTGAATATATTTTATACGATGAACCCACAACCGGTCTGGACCCGATTATGTCCGATTCAATAGATGTTTTAATAAAAGACCTGAGCGAAAAAATTAAAGTCACTTCTGTAGTAGTGACCCACGATATGTACAGTGTGAAAAATGTAGCCGCTAAAGTTGCAATGATGCACGAAGGAAAAATCCATTTTTACGGAACTCCTGGGGAGTTATTGAGGTCTAACGACCGGATAATTGTGGATTTTATCAAAAGGACTGGTGCATAGACTTAAATCCTCAAAACATTCATTTTTAGCTTAGAATAGCATAAAACCAAATATTGGTGAGAATAGTTAGACTTAAAATTGCACTATTAAATTGCTTATATTTAAGTTTACAGTTTTTCAAAAATCCGGGTAAAATTTGTCTAAAGAAAAAATACTTGTAACATCAGCTCTTCCCTACGAAAACGGTCCAATCCATCTCGGGCATTTAAGCGGTGCATACCTTCCTGCGGATATTTATGTCCGTTTTAAAAGGTTACAGAAGGCAGATATATTATATGTTTGCGGTTCCGACGAACACGGTGTTCCGATAACCATTACTGCTGATAAAGAAAGCGTAAAGCCAAAAGTAATAATAGACAGGTTTCATAAAATAAATAAGGAAGCCTTCGAAAAATTCGGGATGAGTTTCGATATTTATTCAAGAACAAGCAATCCGATTCATCACGAAACAGCAAAAGAATTTTTCCTTGAATTTTATAACCGAGGAATTTTAAACGAAAAGAAATCCCTGCAGTTTTATGATGAAAAAGCGAAGATGTTTCTGCCCGACAGGTATGTTGAAGGCACCTGCCCTAATTGCGGAAATGAAGAAGCAAGAAGCGATGAATGTGAAAATTGCGGTGCACTTTATGATCCTTCCGAATTAAAAAATCCGAAGAGTAAAATTACAGGTGAAACCCCTGTGTTGAAGGAAACATCGCACTGGTTCTTTCCACTGGGCAAATACCAGGCTGCACTTGAGAAATATATAAATGAAATGAATGAAAAATATGGCTGGAAGGAGAATGTCCTTCAATACTGCCGTGGTTGGTTTAAAGACGGGTTAAAAGATCGTGCTGTAACAAGAGACCTGGATTGGGGAGTAAAAGTTCCGCTTGATAATGCAGACGGAAAAGTCCTTTACGTATGGTTCGAGGCAGTTCTCGGATATATTTCTGCAACAAAAGAACTTTCGCAAAAATCGGGTAATGAAAATCTCTGGAAAGAATACTGGCAGAATAAAGAAACAAAATATGTGGCATTTATCGGTAAGGATAATGTTGTTTTTCACTGCATTGTTTTTCCAGCAATGCTGATGGCATGGAATGAAGGAGAAAAAGAAAAATTTATTCTTCCACAAAACGTTCCTGCAAATGAATTTTTAAATTTTGAAGGAAAGAAATTTTCCAAAAGCAGGAATTGGGGAATTGATGTAATTGATTTTCTTAAACTATTTCCTGCTGATCCATTACGTTATACGCTCGCGGCAAATCTGCCAGAAACAAGAGACACTGATTTTTACTGGCGGGAATTCCAGTTAAGAAATAACAGCGAGCTGGCGGATATTCTTGGTAATTTTATAAATCGTACTTTCACATTTGTACACAAACACTTTGAAGGAAAGGTACCTGCGAAAGGAAAGCTTGAAAAAATTGATGAAGATATGCTGAAATTATTAGCTCAGTCTCCTACAAAAGTTGGCAGATTTTTTGAAAATTATAAAGTTAAAGAGGGTGTTTTTGAAGCCATGAATCTTGCAAGATCCTGCAATAAATATTTTAACGATTCTGAGCCCTGGAAAACTATTAAATCAGACAAAGCAAAGTGCGGAACAACTTTATATGTAAGCCTTCAGGCAATATATACACTTGCTGAAATATTTAATCCTGTTATTCCCTTTTCGAGTGAAAAGATATTTAAAATGCTGAATAAAGAAAAAACTGACTGGGCTGATTGCGGGAAAGAAAATTTAACAGAAGTGCATCAATTAAATAAAGCAGAAATAATATTTCCAAAAATTGAGGATGAAATGATCGAAGAACAGGTTAATAAAATGAATGGTAATGAGAAAAAAGAAGAAGCTAAAAAAGATGATACAATAACAATTGATGATTTTTTTAAAGTACATTTAAAAGTTGCACAGGTTATTGAAGCAGAAAAAATTGAAAAAAGTGAAAAACTATTAAAACTAAAATTAAAATTAGATTCTGAAGAAAGACAGGTAATTGCCGGGATAGCAAAGCACTATCAACCGGAAGAACTTATAAATAAAAAAGTTGTATTTGTAGCAAATTTAAAACCCGCAAAATTAATGGGACTGGAATCCCAGGGCATGGTGCTTGCTGTGGAAGATGAAAACGGGAAAGTGAATCTTTTATCAGTAAATGACAATGTTAAAAACGGCACTCGTGCAAAGTAAAATTAATTGCCTGAATTATCTGAAACACAGCGTCCAACGCTAATATTTACCTTGATTTTATAAAAGGCTATAACTAAAATTATCGGCTAATATTGCAAAATTTTCAATTTAAGGAGCTAGTTTTTATGCGATTTAGAATATCTACTTTTATATTGTTTTTATGTTTACTCATTAGTTCAACCTATGGACAGGAAAATAAAGATGATATAGTGTTGGCAAAATTTGATGATCAGAAGATTACAATAGGTGAATTTAAGGACGCATACAAAAAAATGGGTGCCGGCAGTGGTTATGCAGAAAACGATTCAATATCATACCTGAATAATTTCATGAAACTTTATATGAAATCCCGTTTAAAGTTGAAATATGCAATGGATATTGACCTGGAAAATGAGCCGTCTGTTAAAAATAAAATTCAAAATTTTAAAGATGAACTTATATACAATTATTTTGTAAAAAAATATGTAACAGAATCCAGACTTCACAAAATATTTGACAGAAGGAAATGGGAATTAAGATTAAGCCACATTTTGTTTGTGCCTCAAAAAGGAAGTGAGGATGAAACATTAAAACAAGCACAGGCTGTTCTCAACAAGTTAAAAAATGGAGCCGACTTTGGCGTAATGGCAGAAAGATACTCACAGGATCCAAATTCAAAATATGATAGTGGAGATATTTATTATTTTACATCCGGAATTTTACCCATCGCAATTGAAGATGCAATTTATAACACAAAAGTAGGCGATATCTATCCACATGTAGTAAAATCAAAATTTGGTTATCAAATATTCAAGGTTACCGAAAAAAAAGAAAGACGGAACAAAATCAGGGGCAAACAATTATTAATAAAATATGAATTTGACGGTAAACCCGATACTGCAAGGGCACTTGCAATAATTGACACTGTTTATCAGAAACTTAATGCAGGTGCAAATTTTGACACTCTGATAAGTAAATATTCAATGGATGAAAATGTTGATAAGAATCAAGGAGATCTAGGATATGTATCCCGAAATATGTTAATAAGACCTTTTGATCAGGCTTTATTCAAACTAAATAAAGTAGGTGAGTTTTCGGGAATTATAAAATCTCCATACGGATTTCATATAATTCAATTAACCTCTGTTGCACCCGAGCCAACTTTTCTTCAAGATCTGAAAGAGATTAATCAATTATTTGAAAAAAATCAGTTTGATGAAGCTCTGGAAATGACCATTGATTCATTAAAAAAGGATAATAATTTTGCACTCAATAAGGAAGTTCAAAAAGAAATTGATACCAGGATAGATACAAGTAAAAATGGATTTGATATTAATGCATTACCCCAAAGTATAAAGGATAAAACTATTTTTTCATATACTGGCAGAACGGTTACTGTGGGTAATTTAATAGAGATTATTCAAAACTTAAGATATGATGTAAACAAAGAAATAACCGGATTATCATTTAATGAAGGAGTTAATAGAATTTCGGGCCGGCTGCTGATTTTAAAAGACGGCAATCAGTACGAAGATAAAATTCCAAATTATTATGATCTTGTTTCAGATTTCACAAATAAAATTCTAGTACCAAGTGTGGAAAAGAAAGAAGTAACTGATAAAGTTATTGAAGATTCGGTAAATCTTCATAAATACTATAATGAAAATAAAAATAAATATATGTGGCCTGACCGCGTTGAGTTTACAGAGATTTATTCAACTAGTGAACCAGTGATCAAGAAATATCAGAAAATGATTAAAAATGGGGCAAATTTTGACTCACTTTGTGCAAAATATACTGAAAGGCCCGGGTATAAAAAATTAGCAGGTCACTGGAGTTTACGGGATAAAAATTTCACTGAAATGCATAAAAAAGCTTGGACCATAAAAAATATTGGAAATTATTCAGATATTTATCCAAACTTTAAAGGATATTCAATTATCAGGCTGGACAATAAAGTGAAATCAAAAACTAAAACTTTTGAGGAAGCTTTACCAGACCTAAAGGAAGACTACAATAACAGCGAATTATTGAGACTAGAAAGTAAATTTCTGGATATGCTAAATAATAAGTATAATCCTATTATCTATTACGACAAACTTGCAGAGGTAAAAAATTAAGTAATATAATAATTTAGTTAAAGCATTTATTCTATTCAAAAGCAAAATTATTTATATAACAGTTGCAAAATAATAAATAAGATTACCCGGCAAAATAAAAATTGCCGGGATTATCGCATAACCAAAATTCCAGGAGTCAGAATGCATCTACGGAAAACGATTATTTTTCTTTTTGTATTTGCTTTTTTCAGCATTTCATTTGCACAAAAAAATCAAAAATCAACAGTTATTGCTAAATTTGGCGGGAAGAGTATAACCTTGGATGAATTTGCAAAGGCTTATACTAAAGACGAAATGAATAACCGGGATATTTCACAAGATAGCCTGAAGAATATTAAAAGGTTTCTTGATCTTTATGTAATATTCAGAATGAAACTTGAATACGCCCATGATATGGGATTATATAGTAATCCGGAAATATTAAATGAAGTTAAAAATTACAGGGAACAGTTAATAAACAAATTTTACCTCCAGAAATATGTAACAGAACCGCATTTAAGACAATTATATGAAAGAAGAAATTGGGAGATACGCTTAAGTCATATAATATTTATCCCACAAAAAGGAGATGCAATTTCCACTGAAAAATTAGCTAACGCAATAATTGATAGTATTAGAAACGGATCTGATTTTTCAGAAATGGCGAAAAGATATTCACAAGATAATACCTCAAAATATGATGGAGGAGATATTTATTATTTTACAGCGGGTCAATTACCTGTAAATCTTGAAGATGCAATGTACAATACACCGGTCGATAGTGTAATTCCAAAACTAGTAAAATCAGAACAGGGATTTCATATTTTCAAAGTTACCGACAAAAGAAAAAGGATTCCGGAAATCAGGGCCAGCCATATACTAATTGGCTATAAAATTGATGATAAAATTGATACCGCAAAAGCCAGAGAACTTATAGAATCAATTTATAAAAAAGTAAAAGCGGGTGAAGATTTTGGCAAATTAGCTAAAAAATATTCTACAGATACATATTCCGCAAAAAATGATGGTGACCTTGGGTTTTTTAATAGATCAGCAATGGTAAAGCCATTTTCTGAAGCAGCATTTAACCTGAAAAAAATAGGTGATATTTCAAACATAATCCAAACGCAATTTGGCTTCCACATAATAAAACTGACCGGAATAAAAGAATATCCTTCATATGATAAAGAAAAGGATGAACTATTTAAAATATTTAAATTCAATGGAATGGATCAGGCTAAAAGAGACGCTATAGATTCTCTTAAAAAAGAATACAAATATGAAATAAATAATAAAATCCTAAATGAAATTGTTACTCGAATTGACACTACTAAAAATGGTTTTAATATTACTATGCTTCCAGATTCCATAAAAAAAGCAACTTTCTTTACCATTAATGGCAACAATACTTCAGTAAATAATTATATAAATATTGTTTTGAATCTAGATCCGCAGGAAAATCAGGAACTACTAAAAATGCCTTTTGAAACAAGTGTAGCTAATATAGTTGCAAGACTTTTAATACTAAACAAAAGCGAAGAGGTTCAGGATTCGATAAAAAATTATTCATCGATAATGAATGACTACATTAATGGAGCTGTTATTTTCAAACTTCAGCAAAACGAAATCTGGAATAAACTTGTAACTGACTCAACGGAATTATATAATTATTATACAAAGCATAAAGATGATTTTAAATGGCCTGATAAGGTTCAGTTTACTGAGTTTTATACCCTTAAAGACTCAATGCTAAATGTTATTTTTAATGGAATTAAAAATGGTATTAGTTTTGATACACTTTGTACAAAATACACGGACAGAGCTGGTTATGGCGCAAAAGGTGGTAAATGGGAATTAAAAGATAAAAACACTAATATTCTATACCAAAAAGCCTGGGCAATGCAAAATACCGGGGATATATCTGATACAATTAGTTTAAAATTACCCCGACCAGTAAATGGCAAAACAGCATATGCGTATTCAATTATCAGGCTTGACAAAAAAGTACCTTCTCATTTAATGTCATTTAAGGAAGCTAAAACCAAAATTATTTCCGCTTATCAGGAAAAAATGATTGCAAAATTAGAAGATGAATTTGCTGCAAAGCTTAAAGAAAAATATAAACCAGTAATTTATTACAATAAACTTGAAAATATCAAAAAATAATATAACGCAATATTCAGTATTTATTTTGACTATTATCCTGTTATCAGGTTGTTCTAAAGAAACACAAAAGAAAGATTATGTGGCCAGAGTAAACAACGAATACTTAACCGAAGGGCAATTAAATAACCTGATGGACACTTCCAGAACCCAGTTCTACTATAAAAATGAAATTATAAGGAACTGGATAAACCAGCAACTTATTTACCAGGAAGCAGCTAAAGAAGGGATAACTGACAATTATGAATACAAAAGACTGATAGAGGATTCAAAGAAAAAATTAGCTGTAACTCTTTATATAAACAAATTATTTAAAGATAAAAAATTTAATGTTGATAATTCGCGGGTAGAAAATTTTTACAACTCTAATAAAAATGAATTTAGCTTATTTTATGATGCATATATGATTAATTTTATCCAGTTCAATAATGAAGAAAAAGCTATAAAATTTCGTTCAACCCTTTTAGAAAGTGGTTGGAACAAAGCAACCAATGGATTTAAAAACGATTCATCTATTGTAAAAATAGTAAGCAGTAAACTTAGCTATGATTTTGAAATTCAGCCGGCAGCCGTAATTAGGATAATAAAAGAATTGAATCAAAATGAAGTAAGTATAGTATTGAGTGATTCAGCAGGGGATTATTCATTAGTACAATTGGTTCAAAAGTTTAAGACCGGTGAAGTCCCGCCTTTTGAATTCATTAAAAGCCAGGTAAAAAAGAGATTGGTTGCCCAAATGAAGGATGAGTTTCTTAAAAATTACGTAAATGAACTTTATTCAAATAACGATATAGAGGTTAAAAATTAGGTTTAATATGAAACATTATATTTTAATAATTATTTTATTTTTAGCATGCAATATATATTCACAAGAAGTAATAGATAAAATTGCAGCAGTAGTTGATAATGAAATAATAATGGAAAGTGAATTAGATTACCAGATTCAACTTGTAGCTGCACAAAGAAAGATAAACCCTGATGATCCGGAATTAAAAAAGCAGGTTTTAAATTCAATGATTGAAGAAAAGCTTGTATACGCACAAGCAAATTTAGATTCCATTACAGTAACGGACGATGAACTAAACCAGAGGGTGGAATACCAGTTAAATTATCTATACCAGCAATATGGATCAAAAGCAAAAGTAGAACAACTTTACGGAATGAGTTCCGAAAAAATAAAAAGGGTGCTTCGTGAAAATGTTAAAAAGCAGGCAATGATTCAGAAACTTCAGGCCAAAAAATTCGGTAGTGTGGAATCTTCACGAAGAGAGGTTGAGGAATTCTTTAATACTTATAAAGATAGTATTGGAGTAATTCCGGAAAAAGTTACAATTTCTCATATTTTGCGATATCCTATTGCATCCGAGACAACAATTGAAAAATATAAAAAATTTGCTGAGTCGATTCTTGACTCAATTAAAGCAGGTGCAGATTTTTCGGAAATGGCGAAAAAATACTCCGAGGATCCCGGTAGCGCTAAAGAAGGGGGAGACCTTGGCTGGGTAAAAAAAGGTGTCTTTTATCCAGAATTTGAAGCGGCTGCATTTGCTCTTCAACCAGGAGAACTTTCCGATGTTATAGAATCACCTGTCGGATTTCATATAATTCAACTTCTTGATAAAAGGGGTGAATCGATTCATACAAGACATATCTTAATCAAGATAAAAAAAGGTGAAGACGCTGATCTTAAAGCAATTGAATTTTTAAGCGAACTGCGAGACAGTGTAATTAATGATAAAGGAGATTTCAGTCAATACGCCAAGAAATATAGTGAAGATAAAGAAACAGCTCCTTTCGGTGGAGAACTTGGTACATTCTATTTAAACCAACTTGATAAATCCATTCTAGAATTAGTTTCAAAAATGAAAGAGGGAGAAATAAGTTTCCCTAAAAGAATTGATCTTGGAAACGGTACTTACGGTTATCATATAGTTTACCTGGAGAAAAGAATTTTGCAACATCAACCAAGTCTAAAGACCGACTACAATGAACTTCAGGATCTTGCAAACAATTTTAAAAAGCAGCAAAAGTATGAGGAATGGATTAAAGAGCTAAAATCTAAAATTTATTGGAAAGTAAATATCTAAAAAAATCCTGATGAGCAAAAATTTGAAATCAACAGAAAATTCGACGGAAGATGTTCAATTAGTTGAGAAACTGAATGACTCAGTAAAAAAAATTAAATCAGAGATATCCAAAGTAATTATTGGCCAGGAAGAAATTATTGATCAGTTACTAATTTCATTATTAGCAAGAGGACATTGCCTGCTGGTTGGCGTTCCGGGCCTCGCAAAAACATTATTGATAAAAACTCTTTCGGAAGTACTTGATTTAAAATTCAGCCGAATACAATTCACACCCGACCTGATGCCCGGAGATATTACAGGAACAGAATTAGTTGAAGAAGATCCTGTTTCAAAAAAAAGAAGTTTCAGATTTATCCCTGGTCCGATTTTCGCGAATGTAATACTCGCAGATGAAATAAACAGAACTCCGCCTAAAACTCAGGCCGCCTTACTGGAAGCAATGCAGGAACACAAAGTTACAACAGCAGGGGTTACATCAACTTTGTCAGAACCTTTCTTCGTACTCGCTACACAAAATCCAATTGAGCAGGAAGGGACCTATCCCCTTCCTGAAGCACAGCTGGACAGGTTTATGTTTAATCTCTGGCTCGATTATCCGACTATTGATGAAGAAGTTAAAATAGTACAATCGACTACAAGCGAATACAAAGCACAAATAAATAAAGTGATAAAGGCAGAAGAGATTATTGAATTTCAGGATCTCGTAAGGAAAGTGCCTGTAGCTGAAAATGTTGTAAAGTTTGCTGTAGATATAACAAACAAATCACGTCCTTCTAATAGTACTGCACCGGATTTTATAAAAAAATGGATAAGCTGGGGTGCAGGACCAAGAGCATCGCAATACCTGATACTCGGAGCAAAGACCAGGGCAATTATTCAGGGAAGATTTACGCCAAACATAGATGATGTAAAAATTTCAATGATGCCAGTTTTACGTCACAGGATAATTACAAATTTCAACGCAGAAGCAGAAGGAATATCTTCTGTTGAGATTATTAAAAGATTAACAGAAAATTAATTATTTACGATCAAGTTTAATCTTCATAAAAACTATATATTAACCGAAAGAGAAAAGAACTGAATTTGCCATTATAATTGGAAGTGCGCCAAGAGTAATTCCATAAACATCCCACAAGGCAACCCCGAGTGACATTAACAAAAAACATTCCAAGCGAAATATCTTCTATTTTTTTTGTTTGATATACTTTAAAAGCCTGCGGAATAAATGAAACAGTCGTGAAAATTGCGGCTAAATATCCTACAAAATTGTTCAAAGGATTTCTTTTTAATATTAAATTGGTTGGTTAAAAATAATCAATAAAAAAATATTAATTATTAGAATTTAAGCTGAAACTAAACAAACTGCTTTGAAAGAAAAACGGAAATACGTAATTTTACACCGCACCCATAGCTCAGTTGGTAGAGCATCTGACTCTTAATCAGCAGGTCACCGGTTCGAGCCCGGTTGGGTGCACAAAAGGTGCTAAAATTTAATATTTTCAGCACCTATTTTCTGTGCAAAATGAGATTTGACTTAGATTGATCTAAAATGGTCTGGGTAGAACCGATCGGCGGTATTTGAATGTTCGTGACCGATCAACTCTCGGACAGTTGAGGCATCCATATTATATTTGCTTCTGCAAAGTGTTATAAATGTTTTACGAAAGGTTCTTGCTGTATACTTCTTTCTTAGTTTAAGTGTTCTGACATATCTTGTAATCGCTTTTCCAAGGTTTTCAACGCTAGAATATTCCAAGAGTTTAGCTTCGTTTACAAGCGAAATACGGCTTTCAAGAATAGGCGCAAGGTCCTTATGAAAAGCTATCTCCCTGAATTTTTTCCGATTGGGGGAATGGTAATTAAGTGTCCTGCTTTTCAAATCAATATTATCTGCAGAAATTGTCAGAATATTTAAAGGACGTAACGCCGTATAAAACAGTAAATATATTATGGTTATAAAATTGGAATTTTTATCATTTAATTTGAGAAACATGGATTTAATATCTTCATCCATAAAGATAATCTTCTCTTTGATTTCCGGCTTTGTTTTAACTTCCTTATTAATTTTGAATACAGGTGTAATAAATGTTTTAGGCCTGGATAAACCCGACACGAGCGAGGCGGGTTTTTTATTCTAAAAAGTGATTCTCAATTCTCTCCTCCTTTCATTTTAATCTTCACTATATTAGCTGGGGCGGGGAATGGAACGGATATCTTAAACCCATAAAATTCATTAAGAGAATTACAGGAACATTGAAATTCCACGATGAATTTTCAGGGATAAATTTGAAGAACCAGAGTTTTTATGATCTGCAGCATTGTGAGGGGAGAGGGTAGGTTAATAATGATAATTTCTGATATTTGATATATATTTGGATAAGATTAATAAGAGAGGGTGAAATGGGCTCTTTTAATGATTATCCCGTCAGACTTACAATTGATTACCCTGAACGGCTGGAAAAAATAAGTACATTCTTCAGGATACTTTATGCAATCCCGGTTTTTATTATTTTGTCACTAATCTCGACATTCTTATTCCCGGCAGTTGCATTCATAATTCTTTTCAGACGCAAATACCCCAAATGGTGGTTCGATTGGAATGTAGCTTACACTGCTTTTGCCACAAGAGCAAAGGCATATTTATTTTTGTTGAGAGATGAATATCCATCAGTGGATGAAGAGCAGGGAATACATTTTGAAATGGATTATCCTGATGTAAGAAATGACCTGAATCGCTGGAAGCCACTGGTAAAATGGTTCCTGGTAATTCCGCATATTTTTATTTTATCATTTTTAACCAGCATAGTATATTTATTTAGCATCGTAGCCTGGTTTGCGATATTATTTACCGGGAAATACCCGAGAGAGATTTTTAATTTCACTGTTGGAGTGATGAGATGGAATTTAAGAGTTACCGGATATGCAATTTTACTAGTAACTGATAAATATCCACCATTCAGTTTCTAATGATAATTATAAAGTGAAAACTATTTATTGTTTTTTACATAATATAGGATAACTATGTGCGGAAGGTTTGAAAATACTTTGTCCCTTCAATCAGTTTTTGACCTGTTGAAGGAAAACGGAATAAAAGCAGAGATACTGGATAAAAAGACTAAAACCGGTTTAACAAATATTCCTCCCACTGCAAAGATAATCAGCATCTCAAAAAATGAAAGTAAGCATATTGTAAGCCCGGTAAACTGGGGAATAAAGTTTTCGCCTAAATCTCCACTTATATTTAACTCACGGATTGAAACTATCAGGGATAAAAAATTCTGGTGGAACCTGCTTGGACGTAACAGAACAATTGTGCCAATGACGGGATTTTACGAATGGAAGAAAGAAGGAACCAGGAAACAGCCTTACAGGATCTATCTCCCGGAGGAGGATGTTTTTTATGTGCCGGCGTTATTTCATAAAATGAAAGATGAGATATTTGCTTCGCTAATAACTACCACACCTAATAAATTCATCAAAAAAGTACATCACAGGATGCCAGTAATAATCGACTTCCCTACCGCATTGAGATTCCTGGACTCGGATGTGAATGATGCTGTTGAGATATGTAAGCCGTACAGTGATAAGAAAAAGATGGATATGGAGGCTGTGGATTTGTGAATTGCCTGTACTTTTCTCCCGCCAGAGTGTACTACTTCAACAATTCGGTAACGGCGGTAAGGCGATCTAAAGGAGTTTGATAATCTAAAGAACCGTGTCTACGTTCATAATTATAATGATAAATAAAACTGTTGATCTCATTGTTTAAGCTATCTATTGTTTGTCC
>DATFMR010000031.1:0-9135 GCA_035266865.1 Ignavibacteriaceae bacterium
GCAGTTTATTATTTAAAACTACCTGTAGAGACTATCGGGACAAAATTCGGTGAAATATCATCCAGCCTACCACACCTTACACTTTACGACATAAATTTTAAGATCATTAGAAACCTTATTGCGCCTGCAACTGTAATTGCACTGCTGGCTGCAATTGAATCATTACTATCGGCGGTAGTTGCGGATGGTATGATAGGAGGAAAGCACAGGAGCAATATGGAGCTTATTGCCCAGGGCGCTGCCAATATTATAACTCCATTATTTGGTGGTATTCCCGCCACGGGTGCTATAGCCCGGACCGCAACTAATATTAAAAATGGTGGCAGGACACCTGTTGCGGGTATAGTCCATTCAGTTACCCTGTTTTTAATAATGATATTTTTTGGAAGTATGGCAAGCCTTATACCTATGGCAACACTGGCCGCAATACTTGTAATGGTAGCATATAATATGAGCGAATGGCGCGCATTTAGGCAATTATTAAAAGCGCCAAAGAGTGACATAATAGTGTTATTGACGACTTTTTTTCTCACCGTTATTTTTGATTTAACTCTGGCACTAGAAATAGGAATAATCCTTTCTGTATTGCTATTTATGAAACGGATGGCTGAAGTATCAAATATAAACATACTTACCAGGGAATTAGCTGATGAAGAGGAGAAACCCGATACGAATTCAATTGACAGGAAACAGATACCTGAAGGAGTGGAAGTATTTGAGATAAACGGCCCATTTTTCTTTGGAGCCGCATCAAAATTTGAGAGCCAGATGCAGATAGTGGAATCGCCTCCCAAGGTGAGGATATTAAGAATGAGAAATGTTCCGGCAATAGATGCTACGGGATTAAATACAATTAAGTCAATTTACAACCATTCAAAAAAAATGAATACAGCTTTGATTCTTTCGGGAGTTCATACGCAACCGTTGTACGCAATGACGCAATCGGGTATTATTAAATTATTCGGTTATGAAAATATTTTTGGAAATATAGATGACGCACTGGACCGTTCAAGGGAATTACTAGGGCTTCCCAAAATAGGAAGGCCTAAAGATTTTATCCCTTCAGTTAAAAGAGAGATAGAGAACAATAATTAAATTTATTGGCCTGGTATTAGAAATTGAATTGGACATTGGCAGAATCATTATTCTTATGCTGATACTATATCATATTTTATCCTTTAAGTATAAATAGACCGTATATTATTGGTAGTTTAGAAAAAAATCCAAAACAATAAATCCTTGAAGGCAAAAGATATTGTGAAAGAATAAGATAATAAGAAGGGGCGGGGGTATTAAATAGTGGACTAATGAACTTCATCGCTTCCCCTTTTCACGATTCCCCGGATTTGGCGTCTGAAAAATTATTCAATTTTTTGCAAGCACACTGTTTCACTATGCCATTTACTATGCCAAGGATTTATAATTCTTTATAAATAAATGACTTAGCATTTAATAAATCTAACTTTTAATCAGCACAAAACTCAAGGAGATACCCTCTGAATTTCGTGGACTTGCAAATATTCAGGTTAAAATGAGAAATCTTATTCCAGAGGCATCAATTTCAGACTCCTATGATGGAATCAAAAGATATGAAAAGGAAAAAACATTTTGCTGTAATATTTGAAAGTAGCAAAGGGAAAATTTAAGAGGAAATTATGCCATCCGACCGAAGAATAATTATGAAAGAATAAAAGAAGAGACGAAGTCATTAATTTAAGAGACGCGGCATGCCGCGTCTCTTCCATATAAATTACTTCATCAACATCATTTTCTTAAAACTAACAAAATCAGCCGCCTGTATTCTATAAAAATATATTCCACTAGCCAAATTGGCCGCATTAAAATTCACAGAATAAAAGCCCGCTGAAAGTTCTTCATTTACCAGTCTGGCAATTTCCTGCCCCAGAACATTGTAAATGCTCAAGGTAACGAATGCTGATTTTGGAATTTCGTAATCTATTATTGTAGCTGGATTAAAAGGGTTCGGATAGTTTTGTGATAACAAATAACCTGAAGGTATTCCCGGTTTTGTTACTTGCACATCAGTTAAAGTTAAATTAATATTTACATTACTTTGTCCCGGGTGTGCTGTAACTTTATTGTATGAATATCCGCTGGGTACGGAAAATTCAATATCATAATTATAAACCTTGCTTGAAACATTGAACCTGAAATCTCCGTTATCATTTGTCATTGTTTCAGTCTGACAAGTATCCTGGTTTTCTGCCCACATTGACATCGTAAAACCTGGTGCACTTCCATTTAAAGTTACTCTGCCGGTAATTGTTGTATTAGCATTAAATATAAATAGGTCCTGCGTAAGTGCATTTCCAGATAATACTGATGAATAACTTTTATGCGCTGCTACAATTGCTGTATCACGTGAATCCCCGGAACCTAGTGTTAAATTTGTAACCGGCACTTCCGAACCAAGAAGCCCGATATCAAAATGCCCTACCGAATCTGCCAATACATACCTGTTCAGAACTCCATTGTTCGCGGTTATATAAACATCTCTTCCTATTATGGGCTGCAAGGCATCACTATATAATGTGCCTGATATATGAGCCGCAGCATTTTCAACTGTAAAGTTATAATTTTGATATGATGTCGCAACCGATGGATCAATAGTGAAAGAAAATGATTCCGGATTTGAAATTTTCGGGTTGAATTTAAACGTATTATCTATTTTTAAACCCCAGGGATTGCCTGTAGTATCTGAATTCATATATATCGTATAGTTCCCGTTTGCATCTGTAATCCCCGTCCAGAAATTATTGCCATTTTCAGCTTGGAGATTTACGACCAAATATTGCATACCGGCTCCGTTATTGGTAATCCTTCCCGAAATTGTAAATGTAGGTGAGGCTAATGCTGTTAACTGACCTGCAATTAGTTTTATAATATTATTATTTTTGAAATATATAATATAATGCACCGGGGCCAGACCAAGATTTTGCATAAAAGAAACGTGACCGTCCGCTGTTCCATCAATATCAGGTGGTCCGTTATGCCCGTTCGGATCCCCGTCTATCTGCATAAATGAGTTCCACAATACATCAACGGAATTATTCAGTACACCGTTATTATCTGTATCTATCCATATCTGCAAAAATGTCGTATCGCCGGCCGAAGGCACATCATAACTCCACCCGAACTGGCTCCCCGATACTCCTGTAAAATTCGAACTTGAACCATTAACCAGAAGATTAGTTACCTGAGCAAATGAACAAACACTAACTAATAAAGACACAAGTAAAACCAATATCATTCTTTTCATACCGTTACCCCATTAAATTATTTTTATCTAACTGATATTAAGCAGTAACATCCCGCTTACCCTGCACAGAATTCAGTTATATTTCTCAGGTCATAATTAATTGAATGGCAACATTGATAGAAATACCCGTTAACTTATTCAGGCCTGGAATAAGGAACAGTAATCCAATCTCATTTGATTGGACGAACTGCATTCTGGTTATAAAAAATATTTATGATTTTGATTGGTCCCCCTTTAGTTTGTTATTGGTGAATAGTTCTATATTAACTTATTTAAATTGCTTATGGCCATTTTAAAATGCGTCCTCTTGTATAATACTACTATTTTTTTGGGATTCTACTTTTGGGAATGTGACACTTATAGGTTGAGTCAGGAAGTATTGACTTTGAATAAAATAACCATCGCCGGGAAAAACAGCCATTACCATAATTATTCAATAAAGCTTAATAGAACATTGGCAGAATCATTATTCTTACGCTGATACAATATCGTATTTTATTCTTTAAGTATCAATAGACCGTATATTATTGGTAGTTTAGAAAACAAAACAATAAATCCTTGAAGGCAAAAGATATTGTGAAAGAATAAGATAATAAGAAGGGGCGGGGTTATTAAATAGTGGACTGTTGAACTTCATCGCTTCCCCTTTTCACGATTCCCCGGATTTGGCGCCTGAAAAATTATTCAATTTTTTGCAAGCACATACTGTTTCACTATGCCATTTACTATGCCAAGGATTTATAATTCTTTATAAATAAATGACTTAGCATTTAATAAATCTGACTCTTAATCAGCAGGTCACCGGTTCGAGCCCGGTAGGGTGCACGAATCTCCTCATTTATTTCCTAGAAAAAGATCTTCAGTTGTTAATAAAAAGGTAGGTAATATTAAACCTTTGGATACATATTTTTATTAAATATGCAAAATAAACAATGTAATTGATTCATTAAAAATTAAATTATTTGAGTTTCACTGCTGTTCCAGTGGCAAGAAGCAGAACCATAGATTTTTTTTTGTTATAAAATTCTGTGTATGAAAGTTTTACGCCTATCACCGCGTCTGCTTTCAAATTAATAGCCTCTATTCGTAACTCTCTTAGTACATTTTGTCTTGCATTTCTGAGTGCGTCCTGTGCAGATTTTGTACCGCTTCGAATCTCATTATCATCTGATTCAAAAAAATCCTGGAATAAATCCGATGAGAATACACATTCGGCAGAAATAACATCTAATCTCTCGTTAATTATCAGGTCTATGGGATTAGTTTCTGTAGTTAGCAATATTTTTTTCTGTAATTCCTCATCGGGAATGTTTCTGGATATAGTATCTTTAAGGTTCTCAATATCAGTAGAGAAAACCCTGTGTCCTCTCTCGTCTATAAAGTAAATTTCTCCATCTGGTTTTTTTATTCTTTTTAAGCCCACTAGTCACTCCATAATTATATTTAAATTTAAGCTCTATTTCCCAATTTTCAAAGAGCAATTCAAATATATATACTAATTATCATAAAATGTACCCTCAAAAAACAAATAAAAAACCACCGTTTATAGCGGTGGTTTTAACTTGCTAATTAAAACGCAGAAATTATTTTAAAAGTATAAACTTTTTTACTTGATTAAAATTTTTGGAGGAAAGCCTGTAAAAGTATATTCCGCTTGGTAGATCAGAAGCATTAAAAGTTATTTTATAAGTACCTGCACGCTCAAATTCGTTTACTAGTGTTTTTACTTCTTTGCCCAAAATATCATATACTCTAAGAGTTACAAGCCCCTCTTTAGGCAAATCATATTTTATGTTCGTTGAAGGGTTAAAAGGATTGGGATAATTTTGAAGTAATCTGTAATTTGACGGAACACCGGATTTATCATTATTTGGATTCACATCAGTTGCATTCAACCAGTATTCCGAAGAAATTGCTGATGAATCATTACTGCTGCCTGCATAATTAAGCCCGTACATCTCTTCAATTGTTCTTAATACATTAAGGTGATTTATATGAATGTTATAACTACCCTTTTTTACCATCTGTCCGACAAACAGTGTAGCAATCCTGTTACTGGATGATCCATCATCCTCATCAGTGGTTAAAATAAACAAGCTATTGTTAGTTTTTGCCCATTGAATATATCCATCAAGATTATTTTGAAGCCAGCTATCGCCTGTTGAAACACTACCGTCGTGCATATCGTTATTTTGATTAGGAATTACAAATGAAATGGTAGGAAGAGTACTATAATCAGAAGGAAAATCGGTTAATGGAACATTTAAAGAAGAAGGTATCCCATTTGTAGTTGCATCCTGCCAGTTTACCCAGGGATTATGTTTTCTTTTATAAGACCCGGATGAAGCTCCCGTATATCCAACACTAGGCAAATCTTCTGAATATCCCATGAATGTATAACCTTTCTGAAGTAGCTCTGCTCCAAGATTGTTAGCATTAAAAGGAGTTCCTGAAGGTACATTATCATCTGTAACGCCCTGGTTATCTCCTGAAAAAAGCAATAAATAATTTGGCTGGCTAGGATGAGTTATTCCATAGGATTGAGTAAAAAGAGATGAAAGGCTACCGTTAACAAGCCCATTAATATATGGAGCAGAACTATTACCTATTATATCACTATAGGCGTGATTTTCTTCAATAACAATAACAATGTGACTCGGTTTTGGCAATTGAGCAAAGACACTTACAGAAAGGAACATCACAAATAAGAAAGATATTCCAAAAGGCAATAATTTTTTGATGCATAAACTGTCCATTTTTTTTTTCATATTTACATCTCCTTTTTTACAATTAACTGTTAATTATTGCCCTCTACCCCCCATCGCTGAAATAATATAAATAATCATTTTAATTATCTCAATACACCTATGTAGCATAATAATTGATTTTTTTGTAGCAATTTTATTGACCAGGCAGGTTTAATAATTCATGTAACACGGCACAAAACCTAAAAGTTCCAGCTAATATCAAATATTGTAGCCAGTTATTATTGGTTTGAATTATCCAAAATCCATAAAACCAATGAAGGGTATATTACAACTAAAAGAAATGGTTTTTTCTACACAGTTTGAAAGAATAATAAACTAGTATCAAAATATCTTATAGTGAGTGCCCGTTCAACCCGGTAAAATGTACTAAGGATTTGAGTAAAAAAACAAAATCATTTTTGTACTTATTTGCAATTCTTGTGCAGAATAATAATAAATTGTATACACTTACAACTTAATCGATAAACAATTTATAATGATTATAATATACTTTTAGAGATACTTATATGCCAGTTCACCAAATTTTCTTGTTAGATCAAGTGGTAATTTTCTCCAAACTGATTTAACGAATACGTTCCCTGGTGAAATATCCAATTGATTTGAATTATAATCATAGTCTTTTGAATAGTAGTAGTGATATATTTGTTTCGAATCACATCCCCATTTTGATTTAAATTGGGCTAAGCTGGTATTACAGTTACTTACTTCTCCCATATCATAATAAGTGAATCCTCTTTCACAGGAATTACGAATAGCTTCCCATTGTATTAAATCATTTGCATGATAAGTAAGCCCGGTTTTGTTTCTTCCATTAAAAGAATAAAACACTGTATCACTAAAGCTAAAAAATACTGATCCTGCTATTATTTTCTTCTCATTTGATATATTGCATTCAGCTAACAAAATTTTCATCAAGCCCCTGGAAGACAGATTTTCAAATAAAAATTTAAAGAATCTATAGGGGCGGGCTGTAACCATATTCCATCTTTGTGTTTCTAGATAAAGTCTGTACCATGATTTTAAATCTTCCTCGGATTCAGCCTCTCTGATTGTAACACCCAGATTAATCGCTTTATTAATTCCCCATATTACCTTATGATGGCGTTTCTTATTTCCAAACCTGATTTTATTTGGACAATCAGGTAATCTTAAATAAAAAGATTCACGCCAGCTTATTTTATTTAACTCTGGTAAATCGTCATCCAGACCTGAAGAATATGATTTTAATTGTAAATATAGATTTTTAAATTCTGAGGCCTTTTGGATAGCAGCATTAATTAAAAGATGCTGTATTTTTTTATTATCAAATAAAAAACCTCCAAGCGGTGTCCTGGGTAAGGATGATAGCCTTCGACCTGTAATAAGCCCCCTCTTTTTAAATGGTAAACCAAGGGTTGGCATTAATGGTAAAATTCCCCTAATGTCATTTTTTGAGTCCTGGCATATAAGTATAATGGCTTTCTGATTAAATTCACTTTCAAGTGCTTTCACCCAAAGAGGATGACTAAAAAAATTTGAATTGGGATGCTGCAAAACATAATTTTCCCATTTTTTCAGTATTTCTGATGAATTGAATTCCCTTATAGTAAATGGAAGATTTTGAGAATTTAAAGAGGTTTTTGTCTCAAACTGAACATTTGAATAATCGTTGACAGATGATTTTGTTCTTAATTTTTCTTTAATTTTATACATTTCAATCATTTAAGGCCTTCAATAATAATAAATGGACTTTAATATGATTTAAAAAACACAATATCTGTGCCGCAAAATTAGTTAGAAGAAAAGATATAAGAATCGAGGATATATTTTTTAATATTATAATTTAGTTTTGGTGCTGTCAATAATAAAACTGCTATAATATATTTAGCGTAAAATTTACAAATCAAGATGAAAATTTAATTGAAAGTAGAGGTGAAATTCCTGTTACTTATGTTATTATAAGTTTTTATTATAATAATAGAGGAATGATATTAATAATAATACTAAGGTGAGATACTAATCAATTAGATGGTACAAATTAAATAATTATAAATTAGTTAGTATTGAGTTTATTATTCTTATAAAAAGAATAACACTATAACTTATATACATTGAGACATATCACTTAATCAAAATTAATTTATTGACTTTGGAATAATTGCCAGCGGTCAGTCTATAAAAATAAACTCCACTTTTTAAATTTGATGCATCAAATTGTACCTTATAGCTGCCCGCAGGTTGATACTGGTTAACTAAAGTTTTTACTTCCTTGCCTAATACATCAAAGACTTTCAAAATTATATTATCACTTTTTGTTATTTCATATTGGATTGTTGTAGATGGATTAAATGGGTTAGGATAGTTTTGGAATAACTTATAATCAGAAATCAAATCAGTTTCTTCAACTCCTACTACGGAATTACTGACCAAATATGAATCTACTAAATCTCCAGTTCTGGTGTAAAATTGAAATAGCAACCCATCCTGAGTTTCAGTAGCCTTCATTGCTCCCCAGTCACTATTATATCTTAACACACTTCCATTTACCGGCGTCCCAAAACTATATCTGCTGGCCCCGCCCAAACCATTAACGAAATATACAAGATCTTCATTGTCATTATTATCATCTCTGATAATTCTTTCATATGTATGTGCATGCCCTGATATTACTGCATGAATTCCCCAATCTTCAAAGGGCCATTGCATGTATGAAGTGTTGCCGTGATTATTATCAGAAGAATATGCGGCGTGATGAAAAACCGCTATTTTCCATTTTGCAGTTGAGGACAGAATCTTATCTTTTATCCAGTTTCCCTGCGTTGAGTTGTATGTGTAGCCATCAGGAGAATCAGTATCTGAATCAATCATAAAGAATTCGATATCCCCTATTATTTTATTATAGTAATACTCATTATTAGGTAGAGTAAAATAATCGCGGTACGGTTGTAGATTTGATGCATGCCAGTCATGATTTCCGGTAACCGGCCAAAATCTGTTTATATCCTGTGAACCGGATCCGTATGAACCTGTATATGGTTTAATAAATTGATGATAATCGTAACCTACATTCCTATCTATTGTTGAAGCTTCACCGTCAGGATAATTATT
>DATFMR010000032.1:0-75004 GCA_035266865.1 Ignavibacteriaceae bacterium
GCAATTATTCAATATTAAGTCGAATGCTTCAACCGATGAGGAATTTGAAGAAGATAAAAATAATCTTTTCAATTATATAATGACGAGTGATAAACTGGTTAGCCAGTTAAAAGATGAAGGCAAAGAAATTACATCAAGAGAATTATTTAAGGATGGAAAAGTTCTTAATGGGAAAGCTGAATATAAATTTACCGACATATCCAAAGTTGAAGGGATAAGATTTGAAGATGGTTTTTATTATTTAACACTTGCACTTGATGATAGTGTTGTTTCTACAAATGGACAGATTATAAAATCAAATGAATATAAAAGAATATTATGGGACAAAAATATGAAGGTTCTGAAGTTCGAAATGTATAGTTCCGGATTTGATGAATATAAGTTCAAATCTCTTGCTCCATTTTTAAAATCGAAGGAATAATGTTTGCTGAAATTGTTTTCCCACTTCCATTTAGAAACTCATTCACATACTCAATTCCAAAAGAGCTCGAACACTTTGCTAAAACAGGTGTCCGGGCTGTAGCTCCTTTCGGTAAAAGAACGCTTACCGGCTTCATAATAAACACATCTGAAAAGACGGACATTAAAGAGAAAATAAAACCAATATCTGATGTTCTTGATGATCAGCCTATTTTTGATAAAAAAACATTAAAGTTTTACGAATGGATATCTGAATATTATCTATCATCGCTGGGAGAAGCATTAAAACTTGGTGTCCCATATGGCTCTGATGTTGAAACAAAAAGGAAAATTATTGTTGACCAGGCTTATTGTGAAGAGTTATTAGGGAAGGAAAAAAACAAAGATTCTGTAAAAGGGAAAATTCTAAAAGCTCTTGTTGAAAGGGGACAGGTAAATTTTTCATATTTGCAGAAAATCTTGAAGAGAAAAAATATTTATTCCCAGGTTAGAAGCCTGGAAAAAGTTGGTGCAATTACAGTACTTGACGAAATAGAGGATGCAAAGGTAAAAGTTAAAACAGCAAATTATGCAAAGCTTGATAAAACCATTGCGGAGATATATGCTTCATTTCCGGAAATTGAAAGAAGGTCGCCAAAACAGGTGAAAATACTTCTGGAATTATTAAAGAATAAAGATAAATCATATTTATTGCCTGATCTGTTAAAAAAAACTGAGTCTTCTTCATCATCTGTTAAAAGTTTGGAGGAAAAAGGGTTTATAAAAATCTTTGAAAAAGAAATTGAGAGAAAATATTCTGAAGAATATAAAGAAGATCACGTTTCTTTGACTCTTACGGCAAAGCAGAATGAAATTATAAATGAAGTATCAAAGAATTTCGATCCTTCAAAATTTCTGCCTTATCTCTTACATGGAATTACAGGAAGTGGAAAAACTCAGGTTTATATTGAATTGATTAAAAATGTTCTGGATAAAAAAAGAACTGCTTTAATCCTGGTTCCGGAAATTTCATTAACTCCTCAAATCACTTCAAGGTTATTTAATAATTTTGGAGAAATTGTAACAGTAATACACAGTAGAATGTCAATTGGTGAACGTTATGATTCGTGGCGGAAAATATTAAAAGGGAAGTATAAAGTAGTGATAGGAGCAAGGTCCGCATTATTTGCTCCGTTAAAAAATATTGGGATAATAATTATTGATGAAGAGCACGATTCAAGTTATAAGCAATTTGAAAATGCTCCAAAATACCAGGCAAGAGATTCGGCAATTATTTTAGCAAAACATAATAATTGTCCGATAATTCTTGGTTCAGCAACCCCCTCTGTTGAAAGTATGTACAATGCTTTAAGTGGCAAATATAAATTGCTTGAACTTCCAGAAAGAGTGGATAACGCCAAACTTCCTGAAATTGAACTTGTTAATGTTTCAGTTGAAAGAAAGAAGAAAAAAATGGAAAATATATTTTCCAGGTTTTTACTTGATAAAATTGAAGACAGATTAAAGAAGAAAGAAGGAGTAATAATTCTTCAAAACCGAAGAGGCTTTTCGACACAAGTATTTTGTGATGATTGTTCTGAAATTGAAACTTGCGAAAATTGTTCTGTCCCGCTTGTTTATCACGTCAATAAAAATATTCTTCGATGCCATTATTGCGGATTTATCAAAGGTGTTCCACATGCCTGCACAAACTGTGGTTCATTATCCATAAAATATTTTGGAACTGGTACTGAAAGAGTTGAAGATGAACTTGAATATTTTTACCCCAACGCCAGGATAAGAAGAATAGATTCGGATTCAATTTCGAGGAAATCTTCACTCAGCAAAATATTAATTGGTTTTGCTCGTGGTGATACGGATATTTTAGTCGGTACTCAAATGGTTTCTAAGGGACTCGATTTTTCAAGAGTTACTTTAGTAGGAGTTATAGCTGCAGAAACAACTTTATGGTTGCCTGATTTTCGTGCCGATGAAAGGACTTTTCAATTATTAACTCAGGTTTCAGGACGGGCTGGAAGAAGCAAAATAAAAGGAGAAGTGGTAATTCAAACGCAGGATGATAAAAATTTCACTTTGCAAAAGGTCGTTTCAAATGATTATAATGGCTTGTATCAAAAAGAAATAAATGACCGTGAGAAGATGGGTTATCCTCCGTTTACCAGGATAGCTTTAATAGAGACAAAAGATCTGGACGAAATAAAAGCTAAAGGAGCAATAACTGATTTTTATAATGAACTAAAATCCTACGATAAGTTCTTAAAAATTATGGAACCTGCTACAGCAATAATTGCCCGATTAAAAGGTCATTACAGGTTCCATATATTAATTAAAAGCGTAAAAGAAGTTGATCCCGGAGGAGCTATTTTAAGAAAGGCTATTTTAAATTCTTATACTGAGTTCAACAGGAAATCGCGCTTCAGGGATGTTAAATTAATATTTGATATTGATCCCCAAAGCGTGATGTAACAAGCACACTCCCTTAAAATTTATTTAACACGTCAATTACTTTCATAATCTGATCTCTTGAATGCCCAAAAGAAATGGGAAGGGATAAAGTTGTTGAGTGTATTTCTTCAGAAATGGGGAAGCTGCTTTCTTCAATAATTCCCTTCATTGCTTTTTGTTTATGAGGCGGCACAGGGTAATGAATCTCAGTTTTTATTTCATTTTTTAATAAATATTCTTTTAATTCGTCTCGCTTAGGATGGCGAATATTATAGATGTGATAGACATCAAAATGATCTTCATTTACAACAGGTTTTATAAAATCCTCTTTCAAATTTTGATGATAAAGATTTGCGAGTTCTCTTTTGTGCAAATTTATGACATTTAATTTTTTAAGTTTAATGTTTAAAAAACCGGCCTGAATTTCATCAAGTCTGGAATTAATCCCTGCAATATCATTATGGTATTTTTCCTCAGATCCATAATTCCGAAGTTTCTTTATTAAGGTATAATAATTTTCACTATCTGTTGTAATTGCACCGGCATCACCGAGTGCACCCAGGTTTTTTGTAGGGTAAAAACTAAAAGCATTTATTTCACCAAAAGTGCCTGTATTTCTATTTTTATACTTGGCACCGTGGGATTGTGCGCAATCTTCTATTAATTTTAGGTTGTGCTTTTTACAAATGGAAATAATTGGATCCATATCACAGGACTTACCGTACAAGTGGACAATCATTAAGGCTTTAGTTTTTGATGTAATGCTTTCTTCAATTTTAGCCGGATCAATATTATAAGTTTGAATATCGGGTTCAACAAGTACAGGTTTTAAACCAGCATTTACTATTGATAATATTGTGGCTATGTAAGTATTTGATGGTACAACTATTTCACTATTTTTTTCAAAATTAAAAGCTTTTAAAGCCAGATAAAGTGCATCTAAACCTGATGCCAGCCCGACACAATAATTGCTTCCAATATATTTCGCAAAATCTTCTTCAAATTTTTTTTCAAAACTGCCAAGTATGAACCAGCCACTGTTTAAAACGTTTCCGAAATTATGAATGTAATCCTCAAAGAATAATTCATTAGAGTCCCGCAAGTTTTCATATTCAATCATTTATACTCCCCGTATATATAATCATCAGGATCAAATTCAGTTGAGGCTAAAACCAGGAAAACTGCATCCTTTGTAAAATCGTGCATTGAATGCCAATCCTCCGGTTCCAGAATCAAACATTTACTTGGATGATCAAGCACAAAAACTTCTTTTTTTACGCCGTCATTGTTTGTCACTTTACAACTTCCATGCAAGCATATAGCAGCCTGCCTTGTAGTTTTATGCCTGTGACCACCTCGTACTGAATCATCTACTCCATAAATATAAAAAATTCGTTTTACAGGGAAAGGGATTTGATTTTCAATTACCGTAAGAGTTCCTCTGTCATCCGAATGAGTAGTAAGTTCTTTTATATATGCCATTTAATGTCCGATAAATTCGTCAATATTAAAAATATTATATGATGATCTTAGTTTTCTCCAAATATAAAGCAACGGTGTTTTCCAGTTCAATACATAGTTTGATGCTCCATGAGGGTCAAAACTATTATCTATTTCAGAAATCTTTTTCCTTTCATTCTCAAGATGATTTATATAAGGTAAATAAAAAGTTCTTTTCACATTTTCTGTTAAAATTCGTCTTCCTAATTCAACAGTTTTATTTTTTATGAATCTAAGATAATGGAAATGATAAAAAATTACCTCAAATTCTTGTCCTGAATTAATTTCCCGTCCGATCAGCTTTCCATTTTTTGAATAGAAATCATATTGCTGTACATTCCAGGCAGCAAGTCCACCTCCCAAATGCTTCATTATGTGAACTCCTTCAAATCTGGTTGTCCAGTCATTCAGATACATTTGATCTCCAAATTTGCCATCCTCAAGTCTGTTGTAACACCATTCCAGGCATCTTTCACGCCACCATTTAAGAGCAGTTAATCCTTTCTCGTCATTTTTGAATGTTACAAATTGCACACAATATTTGCCGCTCTTTTTTGATTTATCATAAATAGGTGTATATCGGTGTTCAGTAATTAGAATTGAATCATTACCAAGCTCATCAAAAATAGGCTTTGGTGAGCTATAAAAATACATATCCGCATCAATATAAGTGCAGCTTTCTACTTCAAAATTTTCTAATACATAAAGAATTGTTGAAGAAGTTGAAGTCCAGCAGTATTCAGCTATCGTTCTTGTTGGTTTTACTTCTAACAAGTCTTTATCTTCGAAATCTTTGAGCGGAATAATAGTGGCATTTTTTAATTGCATTTTATTCAGCACATTTTCTGATTTTGCGTCAAAAGCAAAAATGTAAAGATGGAAATCTTCGCAAGATTTCTTCAGTGAATCATATAAAGCTAATCCACGGGAAAGATAATTAGAATCAAAAAGAGTGCAGAAATTATACATAGTTTAATTTTTCTCTAATAAAAAAACTGGTAGTGGAACAAACAAGTTTTGGAATTTTTTCATTAATAAATTTTTTAAAGAATTTTTGACATCAGGGTAATCCAGCCTGAGGATTTTGATTCCCCCAACGTCATTTAATAACCGATAAAAATCTCTAATTGAAAGCTGGTGAATATGACCTGTGTTGTACCAGGTATAACCAAACAATAAAGGATTTGGCATTCTGCCTTTGAAAAAAAGATCAATTCTGTTTTTGTAAAATGCGAAATTTGGAAATGATATAATCTGGTATTTTGAAATTCTTTTCATCTCTTTTAATAGCATTTCAGGATATGTAACCATTTGAATAGTAACATTACAAATTGAATAATCAAACTGATTTTCTTCAAAAGGTAGTTCAGCATCAATAGCTGATTTAATAACATCCAGTCCTTTATTTTTACAAGTCTCAACACCGCTGGGAGAAATTTCTACGCCTTTGCCGTTTGCTTTCTTTTCGGAAATAATCCTCTTTAGCAAGGTTCCGTTTCCACATCCCAAATCAACTACATTTGAATTAGGCTCTATTAAATTAATAACTGAATCATATTCCACACGTTCAGATTCAGGGAATTTTGAATAGTCGTATTTTCTGTTGTCGTTATTTTTGATTTTATCTATTGCGTTAGTCATTGTCTAAAATATTAGAATTATCAAGAATTTAATCTGATTTTTCCCGGACAGACATAATTAAAAGCTTTTAAATATCCATTTATAACTGTATTGACGTTAATTTTATCGTGAATAATTTTTTCAGAATTTGCTCCCATTTCTTTAATTGTCTCAGGATTTGAAAATAAATTATCAATTTTAATTGCAAGATCTGATGTGTTATCCTCTTCAAAATATTTACCATTATAGTCTTTAATTACAAGATGTTTTTCAGTTCCATCACAAACAGAGCAAATTATCGGTTTACCAAAACACATTGCTTCATTGATAGAAAGTCCTCCCATTCCCGCTAAAACATATATAGAAGAATCGAGTAAATAACGTCCGAGTAAAACAGGATCATAAATTGAACCTACAAAATTAACATTATTTGCAATACCCAGATTTTCTGACATAGTTTTTAGATTATTTTCTTCGGGTCCCTTACCGACAACAATTAACTCAACATTTTCATATTTCTGTTTTAAGATATTTACAGCTTCAATTAGTAAGTCTACTTTTTTCCATTTTACTAATCTTCCAACATGTATGATTCTGTGTGAATTTTGAGAAAGAACCGAACCTTCTTTTTCCGCCTTATTTTTTGCTTCTTGCAGGCTATCAGTATCCGGCGAATTATATGTAATAAATATTTTCTCTTTTGCTACTCCGTAGCTTTCGATTATCTTATATGCTGATTCAGTATAATTAACAGTAGCATCAATTAATCTGTAATACAATTTTATTAGTCTTGGGAAAAAATAGTATTTTAATTTTGCCGTGAAAGAATTTGTGCTTACATATTTATTAAGGTTTTCGTCAACGAATTTATCGCTAAAATAGTAGTCCTGTGCTTTATTAAATTCAGGAACCTGGAAAGGTATTTCCTTAAATATTATTTTCGTACCCATAAGTTTAAGAATAAAATATATATGAGGCTTAAATATAAAGGCTAAAATATATGGCCAGATTATAACTAAAATATCCGGTTTTTCTTTTCTTATTAAGCTTATGAATTCCTTAAAAAATAATTTACCGTAATAGGTTTTATATTCTTTTAAATAGTGAAGCTTGAATTCAATTCCTTTGTCTGATTGAAAAACACCTTTTCCAATTGTGTTTTGAGCATTTGTAGGTACAGCAGCATGCACTTCAATTTCCTGAACACTATTCAACCTGTTAAGAATTGCATTATAGTAATGGGGTAAACCCCCGAATGTAAAAAGGACTTTCATATTTATATACTAAATGCTCATTTAAAAATTGCCTGGTTATTTAATAAAGCTTTTTGCTTTATTAAATAAACCAAACATTACGTTATTAAAATCTTCAGAGATTTTTAATTTTATAAAACTTAAAAGAAATATTGTGGTAATAATTACAGATTTTAGAATAACCAGGGCTGCTGATATTATTTTTGATTTTACAGAAAAATCTGTTAAAGGAAACAATTTATCTAGGAGTATATTCAATCCAATTGATAGTAATAGTACAATACCAAAAATAATGAATGAGCTTATCATACTGGTTTTAAATGGATGCGAATTAAATTTTCGCCAAACGATAAACAACTTCAGAATCATATAGATAAAGCCTGATAAAGTAACTGCAATTGCTGCTCCTATAATCCCATATATAGGGATAAGAATTATATTTGCTATTATTGTACATACAGCCAAAATCATAATAAGTACAAAAGAAAAAGCATAATATTTAGAATACAGGATAATCTCATTATTGATACCTGAAATCATATCTAGTAATCTTCCGGCTAAAAGTATTATTAGCACACCTTTGCCTGCCATATAAATATCACCTTTAGGGATGATCCTGAAAATATCATCAATATTGGCAATAATTATCAGGAAAATAAGTGAACCAAAAATAAAAAGATTCAATGATGCTTTTTTATAAAGTTCATCAATCTTTTCATGATCATCTTCTTTTATGGCAAATGAAAGATGCGATAAAATTGCCTGGGTCAAATTTCTCTTTGGAATTTCCATCACAGTCGCAATTAAAATTGCAATTGAATAAATAGCCGTATCTTTTAATCCCTGGTATGCCGGTAACATTACTGTATCAATTTTTGTAGAAAGTAGAAATCCAAGACCACCCAGTAATGTAAACAGCCCGTAACCAATTATTGAACGGAGTTTAGAAAAATCAAAATTCTTAAAATCCGCACGAATATGCAAAGCGTTTAACTTCCAGATATATATTGTTAAAAGCCCAGCACCAAGAAAATAAAAAAGCACTAACAGATTAATCAATATGTGGAAAGTAATAATATTTAATGCAAATAAAATTATTACAACTGTGTTACCAAATTTCAGAAAAACTTCTTTTACAAATGTTGGAAAAAAAACTTTGTTATGCACCAGGGCGTAAGATTCAAGAACATTTATGTAGATCATCCCCAGAACAAGAGGAATTATATATAAAAAATATTGAACGAGCAGCGGTGAATTCGTTGTGTAAAATTTTAAGATAACTGATTGAAGACCAAGGAATAATGTGGTAAATACTAAGAAGCCAATAAACGAATAAACCAAAATGAAAAATAAAAATCCCTTATTCTTTTTTTCTGTATCGTAAAAATGCGGGAAAAACTTAATAATAATAAATGGTGCCCCCATTTGAGCAAAGGAAACAAACAATATTGTACTGTCTTGCAATACCCTGGTTAAGCCAAGTTCTTCCGGAGTAAGGAATTTGGTATAAAGAAAAAGAACGTTAATTATGCCAAGCACCAACCCGGTATAAGAAGCAATACTGCTTTTTAAACTTTCACGTACTACATTTCCCATTTAAATAACCTAAAAATTATTTTAGACCAATGCTGAGAACTTTCAATTTTAGATCGTTTTCACAATTCTGTATTTTCAATCATGCCTGTAATTACGATTATATCTTTATCTATGTCTTCCGCAATCTCCTCAAGTATACTATATCCCAGATCTTTTAATTGATTTTTTACCAAAGTTGAAGGCGAGCCCAAATTGCCATGTGATTCCACAATAATAATATTAGGTTTAATTTTTAGGTTTGATAAAATATCTTTTTCAGCTCCTTCACAATCCAATTCCAATATATCACAATCTGGAATTGTTTCTATTTTGTTAGCTCCTCCTAATTCGCCCCAAATGCTATTAATAGATCCTGCAAAGCCATGAATTAATGTACCTTTCAGGTTAAAGGAATTCCAAGCCTCGCGAATTATCTGAATGCTATCCTTGCTTGCTTCAATAACAGTTACAATACCTCCTAACTCCATTGCAACAATACTAGTAATGCCATAGCCTCCACCAACAATTGTAACCCTATCACCATTTTTAACATATTTTCTGATTGCAGCAATGGTATTTTCTTCATAATTAGGTTTGTCTAATTTATTTCGAGTTCTGGCAAAGAATCTATCTATTTTAGGTACAGTCGGATCTTTAATCCGATAATTGGCTAAGTTGAGATGAGTCCCTTTTGGTGAAAATTTTCTTAATTTCATCCATATTGGTCGGATAGTAACAATGATTTTTTCTAGATTGCTGTTTTTCATTTGATCCCATATTTCATTTTTGGAACTATTATAATGATTTTTTCCTCATATTCAGGAAGTGATAATATTAAATAATTAAAGACTATATGATTTTATGATTATAAAATTAAGACTAATTTATCAATTAACGCTTAGCATTATTTATAAAAATAAATTGATAATTATCACTGAAACATATTCGGTCTTTTACCTAAATTTCCTTTTAAACCGTCAGCTATAGCAATTTTTATAGTCTTTATATGAGTTATATTTTTTCCAAATAACATATTTATTCTTAGAAAAAACAAATAAATAATCTTATTAATTAAAAATAAAAGACTATTTGTAGTCCAGAAGTTCTTTTCAAAATATATCCTATTTCTTAATTGATAATATAAACGGAATTTATCAACATCACTCACTGATGGAATTTTAAGAATTGATTCACTTTTTCTTTTTTCATTCCAGTTTTCATCTATGTCGTTAATATTGCTGTCAAATAAGACATAAATTTTACCACCGTACCGGCTGATTCTACTAGTAAATTCAATATCATCTTGATAAACAAAAAAATCAGAGTTTGGATATCCTATTTTTTCCAATAATTTTTTGTGGAAAAAAATTCCTCCATAATATGAAGCTGAAACTTCTCCGAAACTTTTATTCTCATATTCAACTGAGATATCACTATTCTTAAAAACTAATAATTTATTTTTATGCTTGATCAGGAATGTTTTTAAATCGAATCCCAGGAAAGTATTTTTTGGCCCAATTGTCAAGTCTGGTTTATTTTTTAACGCGGCCTGGTAATAAATTGTTCTATCTTTTCGGTAAGCTAAAAGTGCGATATTCTTTTCTTTATCATTAAAGCTTATACTGTTCCAAAATTTTTTAATGGTTGTAAGTGCATCTAATTCAGGGAGATTATCGTCATCAAGCAACCAAACAAAATGACAGTCATTATCTAAATGAAATTCTTTTAGCCCTTTAGAATATCCTCCTGCAGATCCTGTATTCTCAATTAATTCACATATTTTTAATTTACCATCTAATGATTTTTCTAGTTTACTTAAATTATATTTACTTTCTTTATCTGAGTTATTGTCTACTACTATTATTTTGGTAATGTCTGTTTTTAATAATGAGTCAACTACTTTATTTAATAATTTAAATCGGTTATTATAAGTTACTATGACAGCACATATGTTCATATCCATTTTAAAAAATCAAACATTTCTTGATAAATAATTGCTTTGTATAAACTGAATCCCCCTTAGAATTTTTTAAAATTGCGATGACCTTGGAGATTGTGTTTACGGCTTCTTAATAATTTTATCTTTTTTTCCTTAGCTCTCTGATTGATGCAATTATTGCTCCCAATATTACCAATGAACTCAAAATCAAAGACATATATTTTGAAATATAGAAGCTCATTGGCTCATACTTAAATTCCACTTTGTGTTGACCTTTCGGAACGACAATTCCCATAAAACCGTGATTTACTTTGTAAATTTCAGATTTATTTCCATCTATATAAGCGTTCCATCCTGTTGGGATTTGAAATAATTTGTAATCTGCTTTGCCTGCAATATAGGTATCCCCGAAAAAGAGGAAATTATTTCCAGTAGCATTAACCTCGGCAGATAATAATTCATCATTATAGCTAGTGATATTTACATTAGCTGCAGAATCGGGTACATCAACATTTGGAATATCCTCATTAACATAAGCGACCTGTTTGGGCTCAAATCCATTTGATTTAATCAGATTAAGCACATCTAAATCCGGTTTTGATTGTATCCTGTTTACAAAATAAACTCGGGGTAAGGCTTTTTTATTTTCGTAAACATAAGTTTTTGAATTATTCAAAATTTGTTCAAATCCCTGGAACGGCGCAGGTTGAGCAGTAACTATATATTTAACATTCAGCATTTTCCAGAGTGTTTGATTAGCTGGTCCAACAACATCCATAATATCCTGGTATGTTCTCGGTTTTACACCCGAGTAGCCGTAAAAGTCTTCAACCTGGAAATATCCGTTGAAGTTGGCATTATTGTTTAATGATCCCAAAGATCCATCTTGCTTTAGATTTAATATCCTGAATGGATTTTTATCCTTTTGGTTTTTTATTGCAGTAATATAATCCGGAGTATTGAATAAACTTTTTTGATCCGGAACATCTTGATATATTTCACCTCTTGAATCAATTCTCCAGAGATCAATTACAGTAAGAACTATTACTATCATTAGCATCGAATCTCTACTAAATTTTCCTTTTATATATAGATAAGAACTCCAGAATGCCAGTGATAAAAATCCAAATGCAAATAAAACATCTGAGGAATACATTACGGAAAGATAATCTGCAAGTGCTGAAAATTTTTTAGAATTATCTGGTTGGGATGATGCAATAGATGAAGCGAATTCATTTACTCTTCCAGCAAACCAGCTCGATACGGATCCATTTAGTAATAATGATAAAACAAATAATACGCTAAAAACATAACAGGTATTTTTTAATAAATTAATGATCTTCTGATCGTTCTCTTCCTTTAGCTTAATTATTTTAATTAATCCGAAGCCTGCAAGGACTGGGAAACTCATCTGCACAAGAACTAAACTCATCACAGGTACTCTGAATTTATCAAAGAATGGGAAATAGTAGAAAAACAGATCATATAAAACAGGAAAATTTCTGCCAAAAGAAAGAAATAAAGCAATTCCTGAAAGTATCGTCAGGTACCTAACAAAAGGTTCATTCCAATTTGTAAAAATTGCAAACAGGGCCAGGAAAAACACAATTACACCCATATACATTGGAATATCTACAGACATCATTTGTCCGAAATAAGTATTCACCTGAACTTCCTGGTTGCCAGAAAGTGGACCTTTGTAAATCGAGTTTCCATATCCAAAGTAGGAGGGGATAACAAAAGTTGTTAATTCCTCAGGTGAAAATGACCAGTTAGTGTGATATTGATAATAATCTGACTCAGCCTTTTCTGAATTAGCATTTGTGCTGGTTGTTTCTAATATTCCCTTTGTACCGCGAGTTGAGAATGGTGAGTATTCATACACCTGAGAAAAATTATCCGCCTGGATAAGCAAAGCTATAATAGTTGCGACTATGAACATTCCGGTAGTCTTTAAAATTCCGCGGCTTAATTGTTGATCTTTTTTCTTAATACCTCTGAAAAAATAATAGAGGAAATAAACACCTACCGCGAACAATGTGTAAAAGATAATCTGAACATGAAATCCTTGGATGAATAGCTGTAACGTAATTATCAATAAAAGAAAATCTATTATCCTTATCTTTTCTTTCATCCTGAGGAGCAAAAGAAAAATTAAAGGATACATACTAAGCGAGGTCAGCTTAGTAACATGGCCAAGATAAAGAAATACAATTATTCCGGTACTAAATGAAGTTGCAATAGATGTAAAAAGACTAACCAGTGTGTTTTTTGTAAAATGCTTCATTAGGAAAAAAGTTGTAATACCCATTATAATCAGGTAAAAAGTCCAGTTTGCATATTCAACAGCAAACAGGCTTGAAAACAAACTCCGCACACTTGTAAATATTGTGTAAATAACATTAAACCAAGTACCGGAGGTCCCAAGTAGATAAGCCGGCATTCCACAAAATATTAATGGATCCCACAGTGTAAACCCATCTGTATGATGGTCTACATATGCCCGCTGGCTAATTGAAGAAATAATATCGCCGGTTTGAAATGTTTTATTACCAAAATACAAGGGGTTTAAAAAGATGAGAAATAAAATAAATATTATTAGAATTACTGCCAGAGGATGATATTTTTGAGGCAATAATTCATCAAGATTAAATTTAGAAAGGAATGTTTCTTTTTCAGCTTTGCCGGACTTTAAGTTCTTATGTTTTTTTGTCATATAAAACACCGATGCAGTTAAAGTTAATTGTTAGGTACAATAATTCAATTGCCAATTTAATAATAAATATAAACAGATTTGTAATTGGACAAAAAGTAATTTTTCAGGAATTATATTTAAAATTGTTATCTTTTATTTTTCCTTTTTCAGAAATCAAGGATATGAGCTTTTATTTAATATTTTAAAACTAAATTTTGCAATTATGTTCCTGAAAATAAAATCAATTCTAATAAATTTACTTGGAATTAAGCTTTATTTAAAATTTGTAAGCAAAATCTATTTTATAATCTATAAAATAGGTCTCTTAAAATTATTCAGCGGCAGTTTTGAAGAAGTAAATTACCTGCATAAATTAATTAAACCGGGTTGGCATTGTATTGATATAGGTGCTAATTTAGGCTACGTAACAATCCCAATCTCGAATCTTTGCGGTAAAAACGGTAAAGTCCTGGCTGTTGAGCCTGTAAAATTATTTAGCGGATTGCTAAAAAGACATGTCAAGAAATACGGTAACGGAAATGTTGAAATTTATGAATATGCTTTAGGAAAAGATGATGATAAAAAAATTGAAATGGGTATGCCGCTTATTGATGGTGTATTGAGACATGGATTTACTAAAATTGTTGAAAGCTCAAGCAAATATCCATATGCTGAAAAATACGATGTTAAAATGAAGAATCCGAAGTCACTTTTTGGTGATATTGATAAACTGAACTTCCTGAAATGTGATGTTGAAGGTTATGAAATAAATATAATTCCCGAAATGATTGATTTAATTAAAAAGTTTAAACCCGTTATTCTAATCGAATTTGGTTTGCAGGAAAGCCGAAAGATACTTTCTGATATGTTTTATCAAATCGGTTATGAATTATACAGAATTGAAAATGAAGAATTAAAAAAAGTGACTAAAGAAGAAATGTTAACATTAACTTTAAATAGTTATTTCTTACTGCCTGTTTCCTGAATCTTATTTTTTCTTTGCTATTATATTTACTCCCGCACCAATTTTATTATTTCCTGAATAGTCTGTATACATCATCAAAAGAGTAAAGGGAAGTGTAACCAGGTAATAAACCGGAAGAATAATTAGAAAGATTTTTGATACATTTAACAGAAGCATTGGAAATTTAATTCCAAGCCTCCAGGCTTTGTCTCCCCAGAATCCATAGGTAAATCTTTCCCTGTAAATTGAAAATCCAATTGGCTCGAGTTTGTTTCGTAAATCTTCAAATGAATAACCAATTCTTGCGTGTTCGCCGATGAAACTTTCATCCTCTTCTTCGTGTGCATCGCTTCCGCCATAAATAGACGGAGTATTGATCATTAAGAATCCGCCGGCTTTTAAAGCATTGTAAAAATTATTGAAAACTTTTATATCATCTTCAATATGTTCCATTACATCAACGCTGAGGACTAGGTCAAATTTATTATGATGCTTAATTTCTCTGAGGTCTTCAATACCAAATGAAACATTATGAATATTCATTTCAGCAAAGAATGATTTGCAGTTTTTTATCCAGTCTTCTTTTACATCAATTGCATAAATGTTATTTGGCTGAAGTTTTTTTGCCATAAAGTAGGCGTACTGTCCGTAACCCGTTCCTGCATCATAAATACTAATTTCATTTTCACCAAATTCTTTTCTTAATGATCTTAATTCTCTTCTAACATACCAGGAACGTAAAAACATTAAGTCCAGAATTTTATAAAACAGCGTAGTTAGAAAAGGAAATTTCTTAATTGTATTAGCAAAGATATTTTTTATCGGGTCGTAGTACATAATAAAAGAATTAAGATTAAGAGTAAGTTCAAGAATTAATTAGTTTCAAAATTCCATGTGTAAAATTATCCCAGGAATATTTATTAATTTCTTCCTTTGTGTTATTTACAAATTCCGCTTCTTTATTTTCAGAATAAAACTTTTCGATTGCTTTAGCCAATGCTTCCGGGTTTTCCCTTTCAACAATGTAACCGGTTTTATCTTCTTTAATAACTTCAGCAAGTCCGCCAACGTTTGTCGCGATTACAGGTTTACTGAAATTCATTGCTATTTGTACAATACCACTTTGAGTTGCATCTCTGTAAGGAAGAATTACCGCATCTGAAGCTGAAAAATAATATTTTACTTCTGAAGTTGGAATAAAATCGGTAAAAAGATATAGCCGGTCATCTAATTTATTGTCATAAATAATTCGTTTATATTTTTCTTCGTTTGAGTAAAATTCGCCTGCCACAATAAGTTTAATGCTTTTGTCTTTTATTAAATTTAGCGCTTCCAATAAAATATCAAGTCCTTTATAATCCCGAATAAAACCAAAAAACAAAATCAGTTTTTCATTTTGAGGAAGTTTCAGAAACTTCCGTGCCTCATTTTTATTTATTGATTCGCCGAAATTTGAATATACAGGATGAGGCAATATTTTATTTTTAGCTCCGGGAACTAATTTTAATAAATCCTCCTGCACCTTTTTAGAAAGCAGAACAAAATAGTCGACGTATTTAAAAAAATATTTCGTGATTGAAATATCACCCGGTCTTTTTTCATGCGGAATTACATTATCGCAGATAGTTAAAACTTTTGTCTTTTTGTTTTTCTTTGCAATTTTTGAAATAGTTCCGAAACACGGAGCAAAAAAGGGCATCCAGAATTTATAAATCAAAAGATCAGGTTCATCATCACGAATTTTCTTTCCGACTTTAAACCAGTTGAATGGATTTATTGAATCAACAATTATTTCAGAAAGTATTTTCTCTCCGGGTTCGCCCGATTCTATTTGTGATTTGCCAGGGAATAAAATTGAAGGGTACTGCCTCTTAAAAGTAATTACATTAACCGTGTATTCTTTTGATAATTCTTTATATAATAGTCCGACGAAATGAGAAATTCCACCGCGCAATGGATAAGCGGTTGATAGAATGGTAATTTTCATCAGGTAAGTAACTTCCCGATTGTTTCCAAAACTTTTTCCGTTTTAATATAGTCCATGCATTTATATTCAGGGTTAATGCAGGTACCTCTGAAAAAACATTTACATTCTTTTTCCGGCTGAATTATTTTACCAAGTCCGTAAAGCTCAAACTCTTTTGGATTAAAAATATTGTTGAACAAAACTATTTTTTTATTTAGTCCTAATGTAATATGCATAGCCATTGTAACACCTGTTACAACAAGATCACATTGATCAACAAGATTGATAAATTTATCAAGATTAAAATGTCCGAAATATTTGCTGCCTGTAGCCTGTGCGAATTTCTTGTTTTTAGAATTTTCCAGTTCACCGCCTAAAAATATGACTTCGTATCCACTTGTAATTAAAGACTTTGCAAGGTTTATCCAGTTCTCGTCTGCCCATAACCGCGTAGTCCATCTTCCTCCACAGCCCGTATTTAATCCGATTATTTTTTTCGATTTATCCAGATTCCAGCTATCAGAATATTCCTCAAAATTTGAAAGAATGTATTTTTCACCCTTAAATTCGAAACCACAAATTTCAAAGATTTCTTCCGGGTAATTCTTTGTATTTTCTTTATTTACATCGTCGAACAATCCGGTGAAGTATTTTGGCTCCGCTGCCGGATCCGCAGGAAAAGGAACACCATTTTTTAAAATGTATCCTTTTTTGTTTTTTGATTTTAACCTGGTTGTCAGTGCGCAGGCTTCTTTATCTTTATCAAGATTATATACCTGGTCAAACTCAACCTGCTCAAGAAAAGTTATTCCTTCCGGATTGAATTTTAAAACTTCATCAACATTTGCAGGAACTACCGAAGGTGTATAAGTCAGCCAGAAAATTTTTCCATTTGGATATTTATTCCTAATCGCTGAAAGCAGGGGAGTGGTTCTTATCACATCGCCAATTGCACCCAGCTTTATAATTAATATTTTCTCTTTGGCAGGCTCATAATATTTGCAATCGCTTCCATTTTTTTCGGTACAATGTACGCCATAATTTTTAGATGGTTTACAGGGAATGTGACCTTTAAAGAATCGGCAATCGGTTTTAATATCAGAAATTTTCATATTTAATCAAGATGAGTTTATATATTGAAAGCGGAAGAATCCGAGCTGAAAAATTATCCTTTATCTTTTATAATGTATTCTTTTTCATCAAGAGAATTGTGAACAAGAATTTCGCCCAACAGTCCCACGGAAAAAAACTGAACTCCGACAATAACTAAAAGTATACCGAAAAATAACATTGGTCTGTTGCTTAATGATTCTCCACTTATCCATAAGTAGGATAAATATCCGTTCACTATAATACCAACAAAAAAAGCAAAGGCGCCAAGGAATCCAAAAAAGTGCATTGGTCTTTTAATGTATCTAGTTGAAAATAATACTGTGATCAGGTCAATAAAACCCTTAAAAAATCTTGATATTCCAAATTTAGTCTTTCCGTATCTTCTTGGATGATGTTTTACGATTATTTCAGAAACTGTAAATCCTTCCCACTTTGCTAAAACGGGCATGTACCTGTGCAGTTCGCCATATACTTTTATGTTCTCAGTTACTTCTTTTTTGTACGCTTTTAAGCCGCAATTAAAATCATGAATTTTTATGTGTGTCATTAGTCTTGTAATAAAGTTAAAAAACCTTGAAGAAGTTTTCTTCACAAAAGGATCGTGTCTTCTTTTCTTCCATCCCGAAACCAAATCAAATCCTTCTTCAAGTTTCTTAAGCAGATTTTGAATTTCATTTGGGTCATCCTGAAGGTCAGCATCCATTGTCACTACCACATCACCAGTGGCTTCGCTAAACCCCATTTGTAGAGCGGCTGATTTCCCATAATTTTTTCTGAAACTTATATATCGAAATCTTTTATCTGGTTTGCAAATATTCTTTATAATTTTTAATGAATTGTCGGTACTTCCGTCATCCACAAAAATAACTTCGTAACCGACATTTATCGGTTTAAGAGCTTTCCTGATTTCATTTGCTAATGGCTGGAGAGATTCCTCTTCGTTTAAAAGAGGAACTACAATAGAGACTTTTTTGAACTTTGTATTTATCTGCTTAAATCCTGGAATGCGATCCTGCCTGTTTGTATATCGTCTTCTGCGGTTATAATATGGCTTCCTATAATTTTTTTTAGGGGGAGTTTCACCATCTCGCTGTTGATTCTGTCCCTGATTTTCCTGCGAAGTATTATTTACAATTTTGTCGTTTTTGCTGTTATCTTCCACTAAAATTCCAAATTTTAAAATCTGAACTCAAAATTAACGCAATAATTGGTTAAAAACAATTAATTAAAGGGATTCCGCGCTATTTGAAATTCATATATAATGGCTGAAAATATTGCCTAATTCTAATCTTGACAAAAATGTATAGATTGATTACATTTACTGCTCAAATAAAAGAAAACGAGACAGTTCCGGGACATTTTAAGGGAAAAATTTAGTCAGGAGTTATATGAGTACAACTGAAGTAAAGACGATTGAAGAACTTACTAATAAAGAATATAAGTACGGTTTTGTTACAGATATCGAAGCAGATACTTTACCGAAAGGTTTAAATGAAGATATTATCAGGCAGCTTTCTGCAATAAAAGGAGAACCTGAATTTTTACTCGAATGGAGATTGAAAGCTTACAAACATTGGTTAACAATGAAAGAGCCAAAGTGGCCTAATCTTCATTATCAGGAAGTTGATTATCAGGATATCCATTACTACTCGGCACCAAAGAAAAAACCAAAATTGAACAGTCTCGATGAGGTTGATCCGGAGTTAAGGGAAACTTATGAAAAACTCGGAATTTCTATTGATGAACAAAAAAGATTAAGCAATGTTGCTGTTGATGCTGTTTTTGACAGTGTTTCAGTTGCAACTTCGTTTAAAGCAAAACTTGGAGAACTTGGAATAATCTTCTGTTCGTTTTCTGAAGCTGTTAAAAATCATCCCGATCTTATAAAAAAATATCTCGGCAGTGTTGTTCCTTATACTGATAATTTTTACGCAACACTTAATTCGGCAGTATTTAGTGATGGCTCATTTGTTTATATACCGAAAGGTGTTCGCTGCCCAATGGAACTTTCTACTTATTTCAGAATAAATGCAGCAAATACGGGACAGTTTGAAAGAACATTAATAATTGCTGAAGAAGGTTCATATGTTAGTTACCTGGAGGGTTGTACGGCTCCGATGCGTGATGAAAATCAATTGCACGCAGCAGTTGTTGAACTTGTTGCTCTGGACAATGCACAAATAAAATATTCAACTGTGCAGAACTGGTATCCGGGTGATAAAAACGGTAAAGGCGGAATTTATAACTTTGTGACAAAACGTGGCGCATGCCGCGGAGTTAATTCAAAAATTTCCTGGACACAGGTTGAAACAGGTTCGGCAATTACTTGGAAATATCCAAGCTGTATTTTACAGGGAGATAATTCTGTCGGTGAATTTTATTCTGTTGCTGTTACTAACAATTATCAGCAGGCTGACACCGGAACAAAAATGATTCATCTCGGGAAAAATACTAGAAGCACGATAATTTCAAAAGGTATTTCAGCAGGTAAAAGTAATAATAGTTACCGAGGTCTTGTAAAGATTATTAAAAAAGCTGAGAATGCCAGAAACTTTTCACAGTGTGATTCTCTTTTAATTGGCGACAAATGCGGAGCGCATACTTTTCCTTATCTCGAAATTAATAATCCCTCTGCACAAATTGAACATGAAGCAACGACTTCAAAAATTGGAGAAGACCAGATATTCTATTTGAACCAGAGAGGAATCTCCACTGAAGATGCAATTGGATTAATTGTTAACGGTTATTGTAAAGAAGTATTTAAAGAACTTCCGATGGAATTTGCTGTTGAGGCAACAAAATTATTAAGTATTAGTCTTGAAGGAAGTGTAGGTTAAAAAGTCAAAATTCAAAAGTCAAAAAAAATTAATAGGAAAATAAATGTTATTAGAAATTAAAAATTTACACGCTAATATAGAAGGCAAAGAAATTCTGAAAGGAATTGATTTGAAAGTAAATGCAGGTGAAGTTCACGCTATAATGGGACCAAACGGTTCCGGTAAAAGTACACTTGCACAGGTACTTGCCGGTAAAGAAGAATATGAAATAACTCAAGGCGAAGTGATATTCAAAGGCAAAAATCTTTTAGAACTTAAACCTGAAGACAGGGCGAGAGAGGGTATGTTTTTAGCCTTTCAATATCCTGTTGAAATTCCAGGAGTTAGTAACACAAATCTTCTTAAAACAGCTTTGAATGAAAAAAGAAAATATATTGGGGAAGAAGAACTTGACGCGATGGAATTCCTTTCTCTCATAAAAAAGAGAATGAAACTTGTTGAACTTGATGAATCACTTTTAAGAAGATCTGTTAATGAAGGTTTCTCCGGTGGTGAGAAAAAAAGGAATGAAATTTTTCAGATGGCAGTTTTAGAGCCTTTACTCGGAATCCTTGATGAAACTGATTCCGGACTTGATATCGATGCTTTAAGAATTGTTGCTAACGGTGTGAATAAATTAAAATCAAAAGATAATGCAACTATAGTCGTTACTCACTACCAGAGATTATTGAATTATATAGTTCCGGATTTTGTTCATGTACTTTACAAAGGCAAAATAGTAAAATCAGGTGGAAAAGAATTAGCTCTTGAGCTTGAGGATAAAGGATACGACTGGGTAAAGGAAGATTCACCATTGGTTGAAAATTAAGGAGATACGACTTTTATGAATCAATCTACTGAAATAAAAGACTGGTATTTAAGTGAATTCAAGAAATTTGAAAATAGTCTTAATGGAGAAAGTAAACTTCCTATTCATCAGTTAAGAAAGGAAGCAATCGATAATTTTTCAAAACTTGATTTTCCCAATACAAAAGAAGAAGAATGGAAGTACACAAATATTTCTCCGCTGCTTAAATATAATTTTAAACCGGCTTCAGGTAAAGGAAATGTTTCATCAAATCAGATCAGCAAGTTTTTATTTGACGAAATGGAAAAGAGTCTTCTCGTTTTCGTTAACGGTCAGTTTGATGAAAAATTATCAAAAATAAAAAATCTGCCGGATGGAGTAGTTGCAGGAAGTATTTCTAATGCAATCAAGGAAAAATCCCTGGTGATTGAAAAACATCTTGGAAAATATGCCGATTATAAGGACCAAATTTTTACTGCATTAAGTACCGCTTATACAAAAGACGGTGCATTTATTTTTGTACCTGATGGAAAAATTATTGATGATCCAATTCATGTTTTATTCTTGACTGATTCTTCTGAAGAAAATATTTTATCGCAGCCAAGAAATTTATTTGTTGCCGGTAAAAATTCACAGGTTACAATAATTGAACATTTTGTTTCTCTGGATGAAAGTATATACTTCACAAACAGCGTTACAGAAATTTTTGCTGATGATAATGCTGTTGTTAATCACATAAAACTTCAGGAAGAAAGTAAAAAAGCATTCCATATCGGCAGAATGGAAATCGGGCAGGGAAGAGGAAGTAACTTTACTTCTTATGCAATTTCTCTGGGCGGAGATATTTCCAGGAATGATTTCAATAGTAAATTCAATGAAGAGGGAAGCGAGTGCACTTTAAATGGATTATTTCTTATCGACGGTACACAGCTTTTTGATGTTCATACATTGATTGACCACGCAAAACCACACTGTAACAGCCACGAGCATTACAAGGGAATTCTTGATGATAAATCAAGAGGGGTGTTTAATGGGAAAGTAATGGTAAGACAGGATGCCCAAAAGACAAACGCATTCCAGGAAAACAATAACATAATTTTATCCGACAATGCGCTGGTAAACACAAAACCGCAGCTTGAAATTTTTGCTGATGATGTAAAATGTTCGCACGGAGCGACAATTGGTCAGCTTGATGAGGATTCGATGTTTTATTTGAAATCGCGCGGAATTGGCGAAGAAACAGCAAGAACAATATTAATTCATGCATTTGCAAGTGATGTAGTTCAAACAATAAAGGTTGAAGCGATTAAGAATTATATAGAAGAAATTCTGACCAAACGCTTTAACAATTAAAGAAGGCAATAATGAGTCTGAAAGTTCAAACTCCTGAAAAATTAAAATTAGATGTGCAAAAGATAAGGAAGGATTTTCCTATACTTTCTCAGAAAGTTCACGGGAAGGACCTTATCTATTTGGATAATGCAGCAACTACCCAAAAACCGCAGGCTGTAATCGATGAGTTGAACAAGTATTATAATTCATTAAATTCAAATGTACATCGCGGTGTTCACTCATTAAGCGAACAGGCGACAAACGCTTATGAGGGTTCACGGATTAAAGTTAAGAATTTTATTAATGCAGGAAGTGAAAAAGAAATAATTTTTACAACAGGAACTACTGGCGCAATTAATCTTGTTGCCCAAACTTATGGGCGAATGAACTTGAAAGAGGGAGACGAAGTAATCATTTCAGGAATGGAACATCATTCCAATATCGTTCCCTGGCAAATGATTTGTGAAGAGAAGAAATCGAAGTTGAAAGTAATTCCGATTGATGATAACGGTGAAATCATTTTTGAAGAGTTTGAAAAATTATTAAGTGATAAAACGAAGATAGTTTCGGTTGTTTATGTATCCAATTCTTTGGGAACAATAAATCCTGTTAAAAAGATTATTGAAAAAGCTCATAGTTTTGGAATTCCGGTTTTGATGGATGGAGCGCAGGCAGTTCAGCATATTCCTGTTGATGTTCAGGAACTTGGTTGTGATTTTTTTGCATTTTCAGGCCATAAAACTTTTGGCCCGACAGGGATAGGTATTTTATACGGCAAAAAGAATTTACTGGAATCAATGCCGCCTTACCAGGGTGGTGGAGATATGATCGCTAAAGTTACATTTGAAAAAACAACTTATAACGAGCTTCCTTATAAATTTGAAGCAGGAACTCCGAATATTGCTGATGCAATTGGGCTAGGGAAAGCGATTGATTATATAAATGAAATTGGAATTAAAAATATTGCTGCTTATGAAAATGAGCTTCTGGAATATGCTACGAATGAGCTGTCCAAAATTAACGGACTTAAAATAATTGGTACCGCAAAAGAAAAAAGCAGCGTAATCTCTTTTGTATTTGATGATGTTCATCCCCACGATATAGGTACATTCCTGGATTTTGACGGAATTGCGATCAGGACGGGGCATCATTGTACACAGCCTGTAATGGACAGGTTTAATATCCCGGCAACATCCCGGGCGTCATTTTCTTTTTATAATACAAAGGAAGAAATCGACATTCTGGTAATAAGTTTGAATAAAGTTTTAGAGGTGTTTGGCTGATGAATGACGAATTAAGAGAACTGTATCAGCAGGTGATACTTGATCACAACAAAAGTCCGAGAAATTTCAGGATAATTGAACACGCGAATCATTCTGCGGAAGGATTTAATCCTTTATGCGGAGATCATATTGATGTTTATCTTGATGTTAAAGACGGAATTATAAATGATATTTCTTTCCAGGGAAAAGGATGTGCAATTTCAAAAGCATCTGCTTCACTGATGAGTTCAATTGTTAAAGGTAAAAAAGTTAAGGAAGCTGAAGTTTTATTTGAAAAATTTCACGACTTAATTACAGGCAAGTATGAGGATAATTCTGATGTTGTAGAACTTGGAAAATTAGCGGTTCTGGGCGGAGTAAGAGATTTTCCCGCACGTGTAAAATGTGCGAGCCTTGCATGGCATACAATGATAAACGCATTAAAAGAAGAAAAAAATATTGTAAGTACGGAATAGATATTATGAGTGAATTAAACAAACAGGAATTGGAAGAAAAAGTTATTGCTGGTTTGAAAACCTGTTACGACCCGGAAATCCCGGTTGATATTTTTGAACTCGGTTTAATTTATGAAATTAGAATTGACGACGATGCAAACGTTACAATTATGATGACGCTGACATCTCCGGCTTGTCCTGTTGCAGAATCATTGCCCGGTGAAGTGGAAGCCAAAGTAAAAAGTGTTGAGGGAGTGAATGCGGCTAAAGTAGAACTGGTCTGGAGTCCACCGTGGGACAAAGATATGATGTCAGACGTTGCAAAAGTTGAATTGGGATTTTACTAATAGTCTTAATCATAATCTTACTCTTTCAATGCGGATACAGAATTGATTATTGTGGATTAAGAATAAGATTAAGAGTGACAATGGGGGAGATGAACTGGAAATTAAAAACTTAAAATACAGGAGATAAAATATGTTCAATATAGTTTCACGACCCCCTATGTATGACCAGGATGCTGTGCAGCCGATGAGGGATGAATTAATTGCGGTAGGATTTAAAGAATTACTTTTAGCAAAAGATGTCGAAGACGCAATAAATGTTAATGACGATAAAATTGCACTGGTAATGATAAACTCAGTTTGTGGATGTGCTGCAGGAAGTGCGCGCCCCGGTGTTTCACTTGCTCTGCAGAACGAAGTAATTCCTGATAAATTATTTACAGCTTTTGCCGGACAGGAAAGAGAGGCTGTTGATAAAGTTCGCAGTTATATTACAGAATATGCGCCATCCTCACCAAGTGTTGCATTATTTAAAAATGGTAAACTCGTTTATTTTATGCAGAGAATGGACATTGAAGGCTTTGATGCAGAATATATTGCAAACGAACTTAAAAAAGTATTTAATGAATACTGCACTACAAAAGGACCATCAATTAGTCCGGAAGCATTTGCAGAAGTAATGCACGCTAAAATGTGCGGATCAAAAATTCCGCCATATAAAGGATAAATTTAATTATTGTCATTTCGACCCCGCTGTAGGCGGGGGAGAAATCTTTAACGTTAATTTGAAGAAGATTTCTCACCCTCACTTCGCTCAGGATTCGAAATGACAGAAGAGCTAGTTTAATTAAACAAAAGAAATAAAATGAAATTTAGTTCACAGGAAGAATATGGTTTAAGATGCCTGCTTAGAATTGGCAAGGCAGAACCAAACGGACTAACGATTCCGGAAATAAGTGAAATGGAAGGACTATCGACTGCCCATGTTGGTAAATTATTGAGGATACTCAGGCTGGGAGAATTTATAGAAAGTGAGCGTGGACAGAACGGTGGATATAAACTTGCCCGTCCTGCTGAACAGATTATTGTTGGTGAAGTATTAGCTGTACTTGGCGGAAGACTTTTTGAATCAGGTTTTTGTGAAGAACATTCAGGAGTTTCTAAAATTTGTTCAAATTCAATCGATTGTTCAGTGCGTTCTTTATGGGGTACGATTCAATCAATGCTCGACAATGTATTAAATAAGATTACGCTCAGGGATTTACTCGGTAAAGAAGAAATGGTAACAATTCTTGTTAGTAATTATGCTGAGGAAGCTACATCAAACGTGACTGGTAATTAATCTTTTTTATAAATTTCAGCATCTTTTATATATCCTTCTTTTACCAGGCTGTCATAAGATTTATAAATTATTATCGAAACTTCATTCGATAAATAAAATCCTGTTGATTCTACTTTAATCCCGTTTATTTCTTTACTTAATTTTATTTTTGCAACCAGCTTGTTCTTTTCAATTAGTTCCTCGCTCAGCCTGGTTTTGTTTATTGGTATATTATCGAGAGCATAGTAAATACCTTTTTGAGCATTGTTAAATGCAAATTCAATTTCTTCTTTTGTTGAAGATTGTGCTTTAACGGCTGAAAGAAAAATTAATAACGTAAAGAATAATGAAATTATAATTTTCATCTGTCCTCTTTTTTCTTTTAATTTTATAAATATTTATTAAAATTCAAAATAAAAAGTAAAAATTATGAATGAACCCAAAAAGAAAGTAATGCCAATTGAACGAATTATAAAGCCCTTTCAAGCTTTTCTTGATAAAGAAGCTTCAGGTGGAATTTTACTTCTATTGATGACTATAGTTGCGCTTGCCTGGGCAAACTCGCCTTTTGCTGATTCGTATTTCCATCTATGGCATACAAAACTTTCAATCGGGGTTGAAAAAAATCAGTTGAACCTATCCCTGCATCATTGGATAAACGATGGGTTAATGGCAATTTTCTTCTTCGTGGTTGGGCTCGAGATTAAAAGAGAATTTTTAGTCGGTGAACTTTCATCATTTAAAAAAGCATCTTTGCCAATTATGGCTGCGCTCGGGGGAATGATATTTCCAGCTCTGATTTATGTTGCATTTAATTTTGGGAAAGAGGGAATTTCAGGATGGGGAATTCCAATGGCAACTGATATTGCTTTTGCAATCGGTATACTTGCACTACTTGGTTCCCGTGTTCCTGTTTCAATTAAGATTTTTATAACTGCTCTGGCAATTGCCGATGATATTGGTGCCGTTATAGTAATCGCATTGTTTTATACTTCAAACATTTCATTGCTCAGCCTGGGAATCGGTGGCGGTATCCTGGTTTTATTGATTGTAGCAAACCTTTCAGGAATTAGGAATCTTTTGGTTTATACATTACTTGGAATATGTCTCTGGCTGGCATTTTTATTTTCGGGTGTGCACGCAACGATTGCCGGAGTTCTATTTGCATTTACTATCCCGGCTTCCGCCAGGCTTAACACAGCCGAGTTTTTTAACCGGAGCAAAAAACTTATAAAGGATTTTGACGAATCAGGGGAAGAAGGCCCAAACGTTCTCTCAAACGAAAATCGACAGTCAATAGTACAGAGCCTTGAAGAAAACTGTGAAAAAATAATGACTCCGCTTCAAAGATTTGAACATGGTCTGCATCCCTGGGTTTCATATTTAATTATGCCGGTTTTTGCGCTGGCAAATGCAGGGGTATTGCTTGGCGAAAATTTCTTTTCTTCATTAACTAATTCAATTAGTGATGGAATAATTTTCGGACTTTTCTTTGGTAAGCAGATTGGAATTTTTCTCTTTACCTGGCTAGCAGTGAAATTTAAAATTGCATCTGCTCCGGCAGGCGTTACCTGGAAGCAGATTTATGCTGCGGGAATTCTTGCAGGAATTGGTTTTACAATGTCGTTATTTATTGCTAATCTCGCTTTTTCAAGTGAAGAATTGCTCGATATTTCGAAAGTCGGAATTTTAGTTGCTTCTCTTTTATCGGGTGTAATCGGGTATTTTGTTTTAAAGGCAAGCCTGAATAAAAACAGCCCGGATAAAGCAGTCAATTGAATTATTTTTTAACTTTCAATTTGAAATAATCGTATATATTTTTAATTCTCAAAAAAATCAGCAAATAAATGAACTTATCTCTTAAAAAATTAAAAAACTTTCATGGAAGAAAGGGTCCACTATTATTAATTATAATGGATGGAGTGGGTATTGGAAAAGAGTATGATGGAAATGCTGTATTCAAAGCTAAAACTCCTGTGCTCGATAAACTCTTTAAATCAAAATTTTACACTCAGTTAAAAGCTCACGGTCCCGCAGTTGGGCTGCCGACAGATGATGATATGGGTAATAGTGAAGTCGGTCACAATGCGATTGGTGGAGGAAGAGTTTTTGCACAGGGCGCTAAACTTGTAAATAAAGCACTGGCTTCGGGAGATATTTTTAAAACTGATGTCTGGAAAAATATTACAGAAAAAGATAAAAATGGCGGACCAGTTCATTTTCTCGGTTTGCTTTCAGACGGAAACGTTCATTCCAATATCAGCCAGCTTTTCAAATTGATAAATAAATGCGCTGGGGAAGGTATTAAAAATGTAAGGCTGCACGCGTTGATGGATGGAAGAGACGTTCCCGGAAGATCTGCATTAACTTATATTAAACAAACTGAAGAATTATTTGCGAATATTAAAAAAGAAAAAGGGCTGGATTACAAATTTGCTTCTGGCGGCGGAAGGATGAAAGTTACAATGGACAGGTATAACGCCGATTGGGAAATTGTTGAACGCGGCTGGAAAACACACGTACTTGGAATTGGAAGAAAATTTAATTCTGCAAAAGAAGCAGTTGAAACTTTTTATAAGGAAGATGAAAATATAATTGATCAGTATCTCGATCCTTTTGTAATTGTAGATGAAAATGAAAAACCCGTCGGCACAATTGAAGATGGTGATGCTGTAATTTGTTTCAACTTCCGCGGGGATAGGGCTATTGAAATTTCCCGCGCATTTGAAGAAAAGGATTTTGATAAATTCGACAGGCAGAGAATACCGGAAGTTTATTACGCCGGAATGATGCAGTACGACGGCGATCTGAAAATTCCTAAAAACTATCTTGTTATACCACCTGAAATTGAAAGGACTATCAGTGAATATCTTTGTGCTGAAAAAGTGAAGTCTTTTGCAATTTCTGAAACGCAAAAATACGGGCACGTAACCTATTTCTGGAACGGCAACCGTTCCGGATATATAGACAAAAATCTTGAAACCTATGTAGAAATTCCTTCCGACAAAATTGAATTCGATAAAGCGCCAAAAATGAAAGCTTATGAGATTACAGAAAAAACTACGGAACTTTTGAAATCCGGTGAATATAAGTTTGGCAGGATAAACTTCCCGAACGGAGATATGGTCGGGCATTCCGGAATTATGGAAGCCGCAATTACCGCAGTTGAAACTACCGATGAATGCGTGGGAAAATTATTAAAAGTTATAGATGAATTAGGCGGAATTGCTCTTGTTACTGCCGACCACGGCAACGCAGACGAAATGTACACGGAGAAGAACGGCGTTAAAACTCCAAAAACTTCTCACACACTAAACCCTGTCCCTTTTATAATTTATGATCCTGATTATAAAGGAGATTATACAATGGCGGATGTTAAAAACCAGGGATTGACGAATATTGCTTCAACGATATTGAATTTGCTCGGTTACGAAAAAGTAGAAGATTATGATGAATCGCTAATCAAGTTTTAACTGAATAGAGATAATAATATATGAATCAACTTTTTTGTTTCTCTTTAAAAAGATTGTCCAGGTATTCCTGGAAATTTCCGCTGTAATTTTTCCGGTTGCCCTCCCATGAAAGATAGGGCTTCTTTTTTGTCTCTGAAATAAACCAGTTATTCCAGCTATTCCAATTTTCCTTTCCCAAAATTCCTTCATGATAATAATACCAGGCCGATTCCCAGCTGTCATAAAATATATGCTCAAATGCCCAGTATTTTAATCTCTCTTCACGGGTTAATTTTTTGGGATTATCAGATGCTTTCAAAATAAGCCTGGCTATATCAGAATTTTCAATTACAAGGTGGTCCATATCCAGCATCCTGTTATAAATAATATTTTCAACATCTCTGTTTGTTAAAGTATTAGACCTCTGAAATTCATTAACGGCATAAAGGAGTGAAATTACGATTGCTACTGAAGAAACTATTTCGGCAATTGAAACAATAGTAATTAAATTAGGCTTTTTCATTTTCTGCCTCCTATCTTTTAAAAATTGTAATATTGGTAAATTTGTTTATGCCTTAATCTCTATGCCGCATCTTTGACGTAGAACTTCTTTATCAAACCGGGAAATTCCAAAAACTGTGGCTTTCTTTAATTTGCCCTTCGCAACAGTTCTTCTGTGTTTAGATTATATTTAGCTCTAACACTAAAACAACAGTCATTACTGACTTATATTAATATTTTTCTTGAAATAGAAAATATAATAGCAAATTGAAAGGAAATATTGAAGCAATAATTTTGAATTTGCTCGGTTACGAAAAAGTAGAAGATTTTAATGAATCTTTGGTAAAGTTTTAGGCAGAAAACGGGTTGTAACTAGTTACAGTATTATTTTTGTGCCAGTATGCCGTAATGGTATGGCGGAAAATCTAAGGGGTATTTGATAATTGAAAACGCGCTTTTAACAAGCAAACTTTTTAGCTCTTCCGGTTTTGGTCTGATATGCATACCCGGACCTCTCGGAGTAGTCGGGTCATAATTCCAGTGAATTACACCAACCTTCGCGCCGGTTTTTAGTATCCTGAATGATTCATTAAGAATAGCAGGTGATTCCTCAGCGTGCAAAATATTAAATAACATAACATAATCTGCTTCTTCATTTTGCAAACCACTTCCTTCAGAAATAAAATCTTTATTGAGCAATTTAACATTGCGGATATTATTTAATTTAAGCTTAGCCGTAAGATTTTCAGTTAGTGCTTTTTCAATATCAAACGCGTAAAGTGTGCCGTTTATTCTTTTACTGGAAGGAATTGTGAAAGTACCGTAACCGAAACCAAATTCTATTAAATTATTAACTCTGTCATTAATTTCCAGTGCGTCCAATATTTCTTCAACATCGAAGAAATTTGCCCATATTTTTTCTTCGGGCATTCCACTTTCCCTGGCTTTCATATTTTTTTATTTAATTTTACAAGTGCAGAAGGTATCTTTAAGCGATTTGGATTAGTTACTAATAACCAGTTGCAACAAAAGTTCCTTTGTTATCAAGGCCTACAATACTCGAATGATACCATTGACCCTTGATTGACATACCATCAAAATTTCCCAAAAGGACTGTGTTTTTATCAACAAAATCAGGATTCAAATTAATATTAACTTTCATATCATTTATTAATCCAGTCAATTTGCCGTTTTGACCATTTTGCAAAATCCAACTACCAATCAAATCAGTATTATTGGTTTGAGTTAACTTAATTGTACCATTTAATGGGTTGGCACCCAGCGAATCTAACAGTACTATTTCCCCTATGAATTGACCATCGGGATTGCCAATGATATTTGAATTTGAGTCATTACAAGAATAGAGTTGAAAAACTGCAAAAGTAAATAAAAATATGATAAGAATTTTTTTCATTAGTTATCCTTTTTACATGTTGTCGCTGTTGACATCCATCGGATTGAAACAACAAAAATATAGATCATTAAAAAATAAAGTGCAACAGATTTTAATTTATTCTAAAAAGTCAAGCTTTCCAACATTTAACTAGCAACCCAAGGTCATTAATTGCCCCATAGTTAAAATCAATAAATGTCTTGATTTTATACCGTGTTTTATCAATATTTTTTTTGTAATTTTAACTTCAATAAAGTCGTTTGAGGGAGCTTTAACTTGATTAACCGAAAATATCTTCTTTTACCTGCACTATTAATATTATCTGTATTCCAGTTAAAAGCGCAAACTACATTTGGTAAATATGCCGGTGAGTTTATGGCTATCGGTGTAGGAGGAAGAGCTCTGGGAATGGGCGGTGCTTACGTAGCTGCTGCAAACGATGTTACTGCCGGGTATTATAATCCTGCCGGACTTATCAATATAAACTATCCTGAAATTGCTTTGATGCACGAAGAGAGATTCGGTACGCTGGTAAATTACGATTACGCCGCTGTTGCAATTCCTTATGGAACTGATATGAGTTTCGGTTTGAGCATTATGCGTTTGGGAATTGATGGAATTCCGGACACAAGAAATGCACTTGTTGATGCTAACGGCGACGGAGTTCTGGACATTCGTGATGACAGGCTCGATTACAGCAGGATAACCGAATTCAGTAACCAGGACTGGGCAGTTTATTTTTCATTCGCAAAAAGACATTCCGATAATTTTACATACGGCGCAAGCGTTAAAATTATAAGAAGAGTATTAGCTGAGTATGGTGCAACCGGAATCGGGTTTGATATTGGCGCACAATATAGGCCGATGGAAAATCTTTATCTTGGCGCAAATATTCAGGATGTAACAACTACATTGGTGGCGTGGAGTACCGGCAGGAATGAGCTGGTTTCACCTACTGTAAAAATAGGGGCAGCTTATCGATTTGAATTTCTAGGCGGTTCATTTTTGCCCGCTATGGATGCCGATATAAGATTTGAAAACAGGCAGTATGCTTCAAATTTCTTTATAGGTCCTGTCAGTTTTAATTTCCACACGGGGCTTGAATATAACTTTAAGAATATTTTTATGGTGCGCGCAGGTTACAGTGATGTGAATCAAATTACAATCGGTGCCGGTGTAAAATTGCCAAAATTAAATATTGATTATTCCTTTGCCAAGTTCAGCGGATCAGCAGAGGAAACTCTTGGCGATACTCACAGAATTTCTTTAACACTTACTCTTGAACAGCCAAAGTTTTTAAGAGACGGGCAGTAATTGAAATTTTAGTAATTGTCATTCCGGACCTGATCCGGAATCTAATTCATTACAGGGAATACTGAACAAGTTTAGTATGACAATCAAACTGATTGATCTAATATTAACCAACCACTTAAAACTTTTACATCAGTATCTTTTATTAAAGAGGGTTAATTAATTTCCGAACCTCACAAAACTGAAAGGTTCGGAAATATATCTATCAAGATTTGCTAATTAGCTTATTAATTATATTGGCATAATTATCAACGTTCTGCAATCCTACAAACGAAGTTACAATTTCTCCTTTCTGATTTATTACAAAAGAAGTTGGTATAGCCTGAATATCTCCGTAATTATGAACTACTTCATTATTGCCATAAACAATCGGGTAATTAATTCCGAATTCTTTTACAAAGGGTTCAACATCAGAGCGAGTATCAGTATCTAGTGAAATTCCAATTACAACAAGTTCATCTTTGTAATTTTTTTGTAATTGAACAAGATCTGGTATCCCTCTTCTGCAAGGGCCGCACCAGGTTGCCCAAAAGTCTACAATAACAACTTTGCCCCTGTAATCGGATAATTTTACATTATTCCCCTGAGTCGTCTCCAATTCAAAATCAGGTGCTTTTTCAGAAGATGAATTGTTGGAAACTTTGGCTGTATTTGTGTTTTTACCAGAATCTTTATTTTCATTTGCATTTTTATTTGCACACCCAATAATTGTTACAGACGCAAAAACAAGTAATGTAATAAATGATTTTAATCTCATCGAATATCTCCTGTATTTAATATTTATTGCTGTATTCTTTCAGCAGCAGTTTTGGGATTATAATTTGGCGGATATGGACCATGATCCGGTACGCTCCTTGTATTATTTACTATGAAAAATATCAAAAGTATGACTACAATAATAATAGTCCAAATAGTATTTTTATGTTTCGGATTAATTAGATGCTTCTTCTCCTCATTTGGTTTCCCAATCTGCCTTTCTTTTTTATTTTTCTTTGCCATTTTTGCCTGTTTTTTTGAGATGTGACTATAATGTTTTATAAAATTATTACAATTTCACTAATAAATATATATAATAATTTCCGTAATAATAAGACATAATTATAACACCAATTATGAATTATTTAATATATAGTTAAAAATGAGGTGAATGAATTAGAACGGAATCTTCAGGAATTGACAGTATAAAGGAGTTATTTCCTTTGTTTATTTTAGAATAGCATTTATCTGTTAATATTTTTCTTTTGTTTCATTTTATAGGCCCAATATGATCCTCCAACTAAAACTGAGAATGCCCCTCCAACAATTACTACCGCAGAAATAGCAATCTGAGTTAATTCCATTTAGCACTCCAAATTTGATAAGTTGTTAATAATTTAATTCTTAATAAAACTCAAACGAAAATAATATTTGTGCCTGTCACTTAATTTACTACTTAACTTAACTATGCTGAAGTGGAAAGTAAATTGTTAAACAACTGTTTTCGACAATATGATAATATGCTCGATTAGAGGCGTAATTGTTCGATAAATGCACACATCGTAATTTTTAAAATGAAAGTAGTAAAAACAATTAAAGAGTTTCTATATTTATTATAGCTTAATGTCCTTATTAGAAGGGTATATTGTTTTAATATCAGATTTTAGGAATTGGTTGCCTGTAGAAGCATTTTCATTCAGCCAGTGTTTAAGGTCTATTTCTGTATCGATATCATTTAGGACAGTCAACTTTGCAGATTTTAATTTATTTTGTTCAATTTTGTTAAGAGTTTCAGCATATACCTCATCAGTACTCCATATTATATCTTCAAATAGAAAATTATGTATTTTTTTCATGCCGAGCAGATAATAACCTCCATCTGCTGATGGACCAATTACAATTTCCGTTTTAGATAATTTATCAAATGCATCCTTGATTAAATTTGCAGATAGGTCGGGAAGATCGGTTCCTATAACTAGGACCTGCTCAAATCCATCTTTAAATATTTTATTAAATGCATTCTTCATTCTTTCCCCCAGATTATTTCCCGTTTGGGCATAGGTTATGAAATCAGAACCGACCCATTTTCTAATTTTATCTTTTTCTGATTCTTCCGAATAGAATAAATATTTTGCAATATTATTATCAGGAATCTTTTTTATTTCAGCAAAAGTATGTTCAGCGCAGATTTTATAGAAATTAGCAGCAAATTCATTCCCGGTTGTTCTTGCCAGTCGTGTTTTTACATTACCTGCTTGTGGATATTTGGCAAAAATTATAATTGCATTTTTAATTTGTTTAATCATGCAATGCTTCGATAAAAATTGTCTTTATAATAATAACGCTTGCCATTATTGTTCCCCTGAAAGTGCCGGTCACTTTGGATTTACCTATTCTTTTTCTATAACTAACCGGTACTTCCAGAATAGATAATTTATGCTTTAAAGCCTTTATCTGCATCTCAACTGTCCAACCAAACCATTTGTCTTTCATGTTGAGTTCTAAAAGTTTCTCCATTTTTATTGCACGAAATGGACCTAGGTCAGTGTAGCTAAATCTCCAGAATAATCTAATTAATAATCCTGCAATAATGCTTCCAATTCTTGATTGAATTGGAAGCGCTCCCTTTTCACGTTTTCCAAGAACCCTGCTTCCAATTACAAAATCATATTGCCCATTAATTATGGGATCAGTTAATAAATTCATTTCCTCCGGAAAATCACTTGAATCTCCATCTATAAAGACTATCAAATCAATATTTTTGTTTCTCAGGTAATCGATTCCAGTTAAGCAGGAAGCACCATAGCCCTGAAATTTTTCGATGAGTACAATTGCTCCTGCCTTTTCTGCAACCTCAGCTGTCCGGTCAGTTGAATTGTTATTTACTACAACTATTTCAGAAACCAGATGTACTGGAATTTCAGATATTACTTTCCCAATGGATTTTTCTTCATTATATGCGGGAATAATAACGGCTATTTTCATATAAAATTATTTAAGGATAATGATCCAGAATTTTAAAATGCAGATTTAGTTTCAATTATTTAGCGGAAAATATATGGGCTCTGAGATTTTTCAGTTCAACGAACAAACCGATTTTTTTTATTTCTTCTACTGAACGAATATATGTGTCATTCGATAGATGGTCTATTAAAGTAATTTTGTCCTTATCCGTATTTAAATCAAATTTAAGACGGCATTGTGAAGTAACATTGGAATAATTAATAACTATAATCCATTTCTCATTATCAAGCATCCATTCGTAGGCAAATATATCTTCAAAAGAATAATTGTTCCCGCCGGTTGATATGGGATAAAGTTTGTTAAACTGTCCTTCCCTGAATACTTTATTGTTGGTAATGTTAAGTATCTTATCGTAAAATTTTTGAATTTTAATTGAAGCTTTTTCAACTGGTTCTTTCCCCATTTGAACGGGGAGCTTAATTTTTTTTCCTTCAAACTGTCCATCAAAATAAAGTTTCATCCCGGGTATTGTGCTCATCAGTATAGCAGAAGTTAATGATCTTCGTTCACCGAATTTAATAACTGCTCTTTGTTCGTCATGATTTTCAAGGAACCTGGCTGATTTTAACTGGTAATCCATATCTGCATCCAGGTGAAGTTTAACGCCCTCAATGTCATTCGCAGCCAGCCTGTCAGTAAATCTTTTATCATAAGTAAAATCAAAACCAATTTTTTGTAAGTCCCATTCAAGATCCCAATAAGCTTCAGCCAGAAAGATAAATTCAGGTGACCTTTTTTTTATTGTTTTTATTGCTTCACTCCAGAACTCAGCTTTTGGTTTTTGAATATTAAACTTTTTCAAAACGCCAACCCAGTTATTGCTAAAGACATTATTCAGCGGAAGCATAGCCATATCGCATCTTACGCCGTCACAAATTTCTGCGATATCAAGCAAAATATTTGTCATAAAGTCTCTTGTGCACTGGTTAAAATAATTTAGTTGAATAGTGTCAGTCCAGGCAGGGAAAAAAGGATCTTTGCCGTGTGCAAAAATATTATTGATTTTCTGGTCGGGCCTAAAAAATGTGAGCGGATCATTTCTCAAAGATTCTTCATCTCCACCAAGAAATATTTCAGGATTACTTTTTATTAATCTTGTGGCAGAACTGAAATGATTTACAACAAAATCAAAGAATAATTTTAGCCCGAATTTATTTAATTGATCACGTAGCTTTTTAATGTCATCCAGATCTCCGAACATACTATTAATTTCATACGTATCAATGGAATAGGGTGATCCAATAATATCTTCTTTATTCCAGTTATTAACTGCATTATTATAGGAAGAGGCAAGGTCCGGAGTGAAACAGCATTTATCTATCGTTTGTGGTGTGGTTTTCCAGATACCCATCATCCAGATAATATTTATTCCTTTATCAGCTAACTCTTTAAAGTAGTTATCCGGAATTTCTGAAATCTTTAAATTTTCACCGAATCGTTTAATCCAAATTCTTGAATTTATTTCATAAAGTTTTGGATTAAGAAGCATTTAAATTTCCTTAAATATGCGTAGTCTTGTAGCAAAAATTATGTCCTAGTAAATTATAAATTCCGCATGGTTTAAAGCCTTGCAATTTTATAGTTTTTCAGAGCATAATAAATTTCCTGCGCTGCTGTTTTAATTACTGAAGCAGTCGGAACAGCTAGTAACATTCCTACCACTCCTAATAATTCACTTCCGGCAAGAATTAATAAAATAATTACAACGGGATGCATATCTACGCTTTTAGAAAAAACATAAGGCTGAACGAAACCATTATCCATTGCATAAATACCAAGAATTAAAACAATTATAAAGGGTACGTGTGAAAGATCTCCGTATTGGATAATGGAAAACAAGATTGCCGGGATGCCTCCTATAATCGGTCCAAAATATGGTACGAGATGTCCAACACCCGAGATAACACCAAGTGGCAATGCATTGTCTATACCTATGAAATAAAATCCCAGTCCGCAGGAAATTCCAACAAAGGTTGCATCAAATATCCATCCTCTAACAAATCTACCCATTTGGTAGCCTACTTTTTTTAATATCCAGTATGACATTTCAAAATATTTATTCGGAATAATGTGCATAATACCTTTCTGAATTGTTCGGCTGTCCTTTAGGAAGAAAAATGTTACAAAAGGTACTATTACCAGTATTGCGGCTATAGAAACAATGCTTGTAAATAATGTTGAAATCTGATCAACTGAATTAACAATTCCTGAAGATATAAATTCTTCAATCTTTGCCGTTAATTCTCCTACTGAGAAAAACGGAAGAAATTTATGTACCTCATTCTCAAATGCAATTATCTGGTCATGGATAGAATAAACCTGAAGGGCTTCTATCAGTTTATTTAACTGTGTTATAAATTTTGGTATTAGGAAAGAAAATGCTAAATAAATTATAAATGAAAAACTGATGAAAACAATAAAGGTAGATGATAGTCTATTAAAACCCTCCTTTTCAAAAAACTTGACAAAAGGTTCAAATATAAAAGCTATCAGAATTGAAATGGCCAAAATAAGGAATAGAGTAGAAAATAAATAAAGTAATGAAACGATTACAAAAGCAGCAAGTATTAAAAGTATTATCCAGCTGACTCTTGTATAATTTCTATCCATTTAATTTTCTTTTAGCTATAAAAATAATTTCTCATCTAAAAATAGATAAAGGACGGATTAAACAAAACAAAAATTTAACTTACAGACTCTACGCGTCTTATTTCCGGTACATCAAGTAGCAGTGCTCTTTCTACTCCTGCGCGTAGAGTCATCACAGACATTGGGCAAACAGCGCATTCCCCCGTTAGTTTAACTTTAACGATCCCATCTTCGCTGATTTCAATTAATTCGACATCACCATTATCTGCCTGAAGATAAGGCCTGATTCCTTCAAGTGATTTAAGAACTTTTTCTTTTGGAATGTTCACAATTTAAATCCTACGGTTCAATTTTTTTAAAATCAGTTTTATTCGTCATCTAGTGAAATTTCTACATTTGAATCAGGATTTGAATTTATAATATCAATCTGATGTCCAAGGTTTCTGGAAATTTCAATCATCACTTTTTCGTGCTCAGTTCCTGGCTCATCATAAACAATAGGCACTCCCTTATCGCCACCCTGTCTGATTTTTGAATCGATAGGAAGTCCTCCCAGAAAAGGTACATTCAGTTCTTTTGCCAGATTTGAACCACCCCCAATTCCAAAAATATCATATTTTTTGCCGGTATCAGGGGCAATAAAATAACTCATATTTTCAATAACTCCGAGGACGGGAACATTTACGCGAGTGAACATTTTAAGTGCTTTTCGTGCATCAATTAATGAAACCTCCTGTGGCGTTGTGACTATAATCGAGCCTGTTAAAGGTACAGTTTGAACAAGAGTCAACTGAATATCACCCGTCCCTGGAGGCATATCAAATATCAGGTAATCAAGCTCACCCCACTCAACATCTGTCATAAATTGCTTTACTGCACCACTGGCCATAGGTCCACGCCAGATAACCGGCGCGTTTTCATCTACTAAAAAACCAATTGAAATTACCTTTATGCCGTAATTTTCGAGAGGAATCATCCTCATTGTAGCTTTATCCTGATATACTTTTGGTTTTTCTTTTATTCCAAGCATTAGAGGAATACTTGGTCCGTAGATATCGGCATCAATTAATCCGACTGACGCTCCATCTTTTGCCAAGGCAACCGCTAGATTAACAGCAATTGTGCTTTTACCAACCCCACCTTTGCCGCTTGCAACAGCAATTGTATTTTTTACTCCTGGAAGTAATGTGTTCTTCTGGGAATCATTATGAGTCCTGGTCTTTCCCTGCAGGTCAAGGTTTATTTTATTTATTGATGGAAAATCTGATTTTAAAGTATTAATAATTTTATTTTTTAATTCCTTGCTAATTTCATTTGATGGTAATGGAAGAGTTATTGATAAATCGAGTTTATCATCTGTAATATTAAATTCTTTTATATTATTTAGCGTAAGCAGATTTTTTTCCAAATTAGCATCGTCTGTTTTTTTCAGTGCATTTAATAATCCGCTTTTAGTAAGATCAGGCATTTGTTTTCCTTTATTATTTTTTCTGAATAACTTCATGCTCAAATTTAAGAAAATATAAAGCTAATTTGAATTTTGGTATTTAAGTAATAGATTAAATGAATTAATAAATTATAATAGTTTATTACTTTTTTAATGACTTTGCATTAAGTTTATGAGAATGGCTCATTAACCATTCCTGACAATTTGCACTTTTGATATTTTTACTGTTGTTTTGACTATCAGCAGGTTTGTAGCTCATATCCGGCATTAATTTTCTGGCTTTAGTATTATCCCGCAGTGAATTTTTTATCAATGTCTCTTTTAATTCATATCTAAGGTTCTCATTCTCTACAGGAAAGGCAATTTCCACTCTTCTATCAAGATTTCTTTGCATCATATCGGCACTACTTAAATAAATTTCCTCATTACCATTATTATAAAAATAATATAACCTGCTATGTTCAAGAAACCGTCCAACTATACTTATTACTTCGATATTTTCACTTAAGTCCTTTACCCCGGGGACGAGGCAACAAATTCCTCTTACTATAAGATCTATTTTTACACCATTGCAGGAAGCTTCGTATAATGCGCTTATTATGGTCGGATCGACAAGAGAGTTTAGTTTAAAAATCAATTTTCCGGGGCAACCATTTTTTGTATTCCCAGTTTCTCTTAAAATTTTTTCAGTTATACGTTCACGCATGTTTATTGGAGCGACCAATAGTTTTTTAAAATCTTTCAGTTTTGAATAACCTGTCAAGTAATTAAATAGTTCGGCCATATCTGTACAAATATCTTCGTCAATAGTAAATAATCCCAGATCGGTATAAAGTTTAGCCGTTGTAGCATTATAGTTACCAGTTGACATGTGAACATATCTTTTAACGCCGTCCATTTCTTTGCGGACTACAAGAGTCATTTTAGCATGAGTTTTTAGTCCGACCAGTCCATAAACTACGTGAACTCCTACCTTTTCAAGCTCACGCGCCCAAAATATGTTATTTTCTTCATCGAATCTTGCTTTTAGTTCCACAAGAACAGCAACTTGTTTTCCTCTTTCCGCAGCTTCAATAAGATATTTTACTATTGGAGAATTTGGGCCAACCCTGTACAACGTCTGTTTTATGGCAAGTACATCCTTGTCTTTAGCTGCCTGCTTTATAAAATCAATTACGGGTGTAAATGAATGATAAGGATGATGAAGCAAAACATCCTTTTGCCTGACTACCGAAAATATGTCTTCTTCATCTTCAAAATCTTTTGGAGTGACAGGATAGAATGGCTTTTCTTTTAATTGATGAAGCGGAAGATCATATAGTGAAATAATATCACTTAGACCAAGTGGTCCATCTATTATGTGAACATCTTCTTTTTTTATTAATAAATTTTCCATTAAAGTTTCAAGCATAAAATCGGGCATTTTTGATTCTACTTCAAGACGGACCACACTTCCAAATCTTCTTAACCTAATATTTTCTTCAATTACGCTTAAAAGATCATCAGCTTCATCTTCCTGGATATTGATATCAGTATCGCGTGTAATTCTGAATCTGTGAGCTTCAACTATTTCCATTCCAGGAAAAAGTAAATCAAGATTTGATTTTATTAAATCTCCCAGCCATATAAATTTTGCGCTGAAATTACCATTAGTCTGAATTTTTTTATCAGGATTAATTATTTTATCTATTTGCATTAAACGCGGCAGAATACTTGGTACTTTTACTCTTGCAAAATGTGTTTCACCATTGGGCTTTTTTACAAGAATAGCCAGGCTCAAACTTAAATTGGAAATATAAGGGAATGGTCTCCCGGGATCGAATGCAAGCGGTGTAAGAACGGGATAAATTTCTTTTTTAAAATATTTTTTTAAAATATCTTTTTCTTTCCCGGATAATTTTTCATAACTGTAGATTTTTATATTATTATTTTCAAGAGCAGGTATTACTTCATTCAACCAGAATTCCATAATCTTTTTTAACATCGGCTGAAGAGTTTTTTCTATTTTTTGTAATTGGGCTATAGGAGTAAGCCCATCTATAGTAGGTTCCAGTATATTTGCAACAATTTGCTCCTTTAAACCTGATATACGAATCATATAAAATTCATCCAGGTTTGTAAAAAATATTGAAATAAATTTTATTTTTTCAAGTAATGGAAGGTCCGGATTCAATGCTTCATTCAAAACACGTCTGTTGAACTCTACCCAACTTAGATCCCGGTTAAAAAAATGGTTGGGTTTATTATATTTCTTTAATAATTCTTTATTTTTCATACTAATAGTTTATTATCAGGCTGTGAATATACTGGTTTTCGTGCAGATTTACAGGAGAATTTTGGCGGATGGAAAGATTTAATTAAATATTAATATGATTTTAATATAATAGGGACAGGTTTCAAACCTGTCCCTACAATTAAAAATCTAAGCAATTATTTTTTCAGATGAATATAATTTTGCAAATTCTTTCCCTTTCCTGTTTTTCCACGCACCTTTGTGGTAAGCATATCCGGCAATCAAGGGCATTGCAATAGTTGCTTCGGAATAAACCATTTGCTCATATGTGGTTTCTACTTTACCCCAGCTGCTTGCCTCTTTTAAAGTAGAGCTTGATAGCGCACCGTCTCTTACATCAGCAACAGTTATTTGAACTGCATATTTATGCATTGCTGCCTCACCATCCAGTATATCTGCTGCAACAACAATATCCTGAGTGAAATTTTTTGGGACGCCGCCACCAATCATAAATATTCCTGTCTCTTTTGTAGCTTGCTTTATTCTTGTTAGTTCTAGAAAATCTTTTGCTGAGTCTATAGAAACATGCTTATCGGGATTTTTTGTTTGATGAACGACAAACCCGAAGCCCGCAGAACAATCTGAAAATGCCGGGACAAAAATCGGAACATTTTTTTTGTAAGCTGAATAAACTACCGAATCATCAACTTTTGGTCCGCCGTTTTCATCAAGGTATTTCCCCATTTCCTTTATGAGTTCTCTTGAAGAATAGGGGCGTGGTTCAAGTGAATTCCAGATCTTCTCTGTTGTATCATCACAGACTCTTAATTCGTCTTCATCTATATAAGTGTCATAAATTCTGTCAATGGCAAGATCTCTTAATTCATTATCGTTATTTATGTATGGATTACCTTTATAATGTTTAAAACCGAGAGCTTCAAAGAAATCCTGGTCAACCATAATAGCACCGGTTGAAACAATTGCGTCAACCATATTGTTGTTGACAAGATCAAAAACTACTTTTTTTAGTCCTGCACTGAAAAGACTACCTGCAAGTGTTAAAATAATTCCGCAACCAGTATCAGCAAGCATCATATCATAAATTTTTGCTGCACGGTTTAAGTCTCGTGCAGAAAAAGCCATCTTTTCCATAGAGTCTACCAGAGCAACTACGTTGTGTTGTTTTATATCAATATGCTCTATTACTTCTTTCAAGTAATCTTTTTTGTTTGCCATTCTTTGCTCCTTACCTAAATTTAATTTCCCTAAAAATAAAAGAAATTCAGCAAAAGCGAAATGAAGATTCCTGTAAAGCCTTATTTCTTAAAAAATTGTCCCGAAATATATTCTTTAAATGATAAGAAACAATATGTCGATGATATCGGCACGTTGGGGTAACGTGTCGAAATTTAAGAAAAATATCGATAAGTTATTATTGCTAATTTATTGTAAATATTTGAAAAGGGGCTGGTAGTAAAGCCGCAGTTTATAGATTTAATCGTTTGTTAGAAATTGCCAATCTTCCGAATATCTAGTATTTGTGTATCACGTACGATACACAAATGTAGAGACTTAATATTTAATTTCTAACGAATTAAAACATTTATAGTAATTATCACAATAAAACACTCAAAAATATCTGAAAGAAAACTCGGTCCTGTTGCATAAGGAATTTTCAATATTTAATTTAGAGCATATTTTATAAATGAGGGTTTAACTATGAAAAAGTTTTTAATCTTTAATTTGTTATTGATTCTGTTCGTTTCTTTCTCCGTATCATCTTTTTCTCAAAATAAATTTGCGGGAAAAGTGGAAATTGCCTTAAAAGATAAATCCGGAGATAACTCAATGGATTATTATATAAAGGGCAATAAAATTAGGATGGATATACAATCCCCGCAGGGCGAAGCACGATTAATTCTCGACCAAGAAAACAAGAAAATATCTATGCTTATGCCTTCAATGAAAATGTATATGTCCTTCCCATGGGATAAAATGGTAAGTGGTGCACAGGGCAATAACGATAATAAGAACAATATGAGTTTTAAGAAAACCGGTGAAACCAAAACAATAAATGGTTATAAATGTGAAAAATGGTTGATGACTGGCGATGAAGGAACAACCGAAGCCTGGATGACAGATGAACTCGGCCGCTTTATGTTTTTTGATTCTCCAATGAGCGGAAAATCCAAACCTGAATGGCAGCAGGAACTTTCAAACGGAAATAATTTTCCTATGCTGATTATCCATAAAGATTCAGATGGTAATGAAAACAGGTTAGAGGTAACTAAAGTAGAAAAAATGGATCTTTCGGATGATTTTTTTGGAATACCAAGTGGTTACAATGAAATGAAAATGCCGATTGGAGGACAGAAATAATATTTTTTGAATTAAAATCGTTTAATTCTTTAAATAATTTTAGCTAGTCTATAATTTGCAGGAACCTCCCTGAAGCGGAATTTCCCTATAATTCCGTTCAGGGAATCTTGACATTTTCCCGCTTTCAAACTATCTTTAGTGCTCTTTATTTGAAAAGATTTACACGGATTTGTATGTCCGGCAAAAGTTTCCGGGCTTTGACAAGGAGGAATATTCAGAGTGAAACAGGAAAAACAAACAAAGTTTATAAACAAAGAAAATGCTCAGCGTAACTGGGTTCTTGTTGATGCAAAAGACCAGGTACTGGGTCGATTGGCTTCAAAAGTTGCAATGATAATTCGTGGAAAAACAAAACCAACCTATTCTCCAAATGCAGATACAGGAGATTTTGTTGTTGTTATAAATGCAGAACAAATTAAAGTTACAGGGAAAAGGGAATTACTAAAAACTTACGGACATCACAGCGGGTATCCCGGTGGATTAAAAGTAAGAAGTTATGAAGAAGTAATGACTAAAAAACCTGAGTTTATTATTGAAAATGCAGTGAGAGGAATGCTGCCCAAGACAAGGTTAGGAAATCAATTAATCAAGAAATTGAAAGTTTATGCCGGTTCAGAACATCCTCACAAAGCTCAGAAACCGGAATCAATTAGTTTATAAGGAATAGAGAATGGCAGATCAGATATATGTAGGGAGAAGAAAAACTTCTGTTGCAAGAGTAATCTTAAGAAACGGCAATGGTAAAATTACTGTCAATGGAAAAGAATTTGAAAAAGCTTTCCCGCAGCTGTTAAGCCGCGAAGATATTCTTTCACCACTAAACGTAACTAAAACTAATGGAAGTTACGATGTTTTAGTAAATGTTAATGGCGGAGGAACAACCGGTCAGGCTCAAGCGATAAGATTAGGAATTGCCAGGGCATTACTTGCTATAAATCCTGAATTTCGTAAAGAGCTTAAGCCTGAAGGATACCTCACAAGAGATCCGAGAATGGTTGAGCGTAAAAAATACGGACAGCCGAAAGCAAGGAAGAGATTTCAGTTCTCTAAAAGATAATTTTTTAAGTACAATAATTAACAATCATTCATACTTCCTGATTTACTTCCTGTGTCCCGACATGTCGGGATGAAAAGTAAAGTCGACGGAAGTAGAAGCCCGGCATTTGCCGGAAAAACAGGAGACATATGAAAAAGATAGAACTCTCACAGCTTATTGAAGCTGGTGCTCACTTCGGTCACTTAACACGTCGTTGGAATCCTAAAATGAAACCCTATATTTTCATGGAAAAGAACGGGATTCATATTATCGATTTGAAAAAAACTCAAACATTACTTGTTGAATGTGCTGAAAAACTTAAGGATATGGCTGCGGATGGGAAGAAAATTTTGTTTGTCGGTACAAAAAAACAGGCAAAAAATGTTATTGACAGCGAATCGAGACGATGTGATTCTTACTGGGTTAGTGAAAGATGGCTCGGTGGAATGTTAACAAACTTTTCAACTATCAGGAAGAGTATTAAAAGACTGAACAATATTGAGAAACAGGAAACTGATGGTACATTTGATAAAATTACTAAAAAAGAAAGACTCTTTTTAACTAGAGAAAGAGATAAACTTAAAAAAGTTCTTGAAGGTATCGAAAACATGAACAGGATTCCGGGTGCTATGTTTGTTGTTGATATCAAAAAAGAATCTATCGCATTAAAAGAAGCAAAAAGATTAAATATTCCGGTTTTTGCAATTGTTGATACAAACTGCGATCCGGATACTGTTGATTTTATAATTCCTGCAAACGACGATGCTGTTAAGACAATTGAACTTATAGTTACATATATGGCCGATGCAGTTACTGAAGGATACGCAATAGCAAAAGAGAAGAAATCTGAAGAAGCTGCCGAAGCTGAAAGAAAAGAAAAAGAAAACGAAACACACGATAAAGAAGAAGCAAAAGATGAAGTAAAGGTAACTGAGAAAAAGAAGACAAAAAAAGTAATTAAAAAAGATAAAGCGGAAACAGCACCAAAAACTGAAGCTCCAAAATCAGAAGAGAAAAAGACAGAAACAGTTGTTACAAAAGCTGAAGAGAAGAAAGAAGAAACTGTAACTTCAAAAGCAGAAGAAAAGAAAGCAGATACTAAAGTTGAAGCTAAAAAAGAAGAAAAAAAACCGGAATCTGCTGATACTGAAAACAAAGAAAAAGAATAAGGTATAATTATGGCAATTACTGCTGCACAAGTAAATGAATTAAGACAAAAAACCGGTGCCGGAATGATGGACTGTAAAAAAGCCCTCACAGAAGCAAACGGTGATTTTGAAAAAGCGATTGAAATTCTTCGTAAAAAAGGAGCATCCGTTGCTGCAAAAAGGGCAGAAAAATCTGCAAATGAAGGAATGGTTGTGACAAAAGTCTCAGATGACAAAAAGACTGGCGTTATAGTTGAAGTTAATTGTGAAACTGACTTTGTTGCAAAAGGCGATGACTTTACAAATTTTGCTAACCAGGTTATCGAAGCAGTTTATTCAAAAAAGCCTGCAAATGTAGAGGAATTATTAAGTGACGAAAAACTTAAAACTAATATGACTGATCTCCTTGGCAAGGTTGGTGAAAAAATTGAAGTTTCCCGTTTTGCAGTTGAAAATGCTGAAGATGGGGTTGTTGTTGATTATGTACATATGGGGTCAAAACTTGGAGTATTGGTCCGTTTTGATAACTCAGGAAGTGCTGGAAACGAACTGGCTGAAGTTGGAAAGGATATTGCGATGCAGATTGCAGCAATGAATCCTATTTGTGTAAATCGGGAGGAAGTTCCTAAAGAAACCATCGAAAAAGAAATTGATATTTATAAAGAAATTGCACGCAAAGAAGGAAAACCGGAACAAATACTTGAAAAGATTGCAACTGGAAAAATGAATAAATTCTATCAGGAAAATTGTTTGAATGAACAGGCATTCATTAAAGACAATTCTAAATCAGTAGGCGATCTCCTCAAGGGATTTAACTCACAACATGGTACAAATGCTTCAATAAAACTATTCCACCGGTTCCACCTTGGTGACGAGAAAAAATAAACTTTATTAAAAAGGTCTTAATTATTTTAAGACCTTTTTTTATATTTAATACATAACTTTAATTTTTAAAGATAAATATGCCAAAATTGAAATATAAGAGAATACTGCTCAAACTCAGCGGCGAATCGCTAATGGGTGATAAGGGATTTGGAATTGATCATAAGGTTCTTGAATTTTTTGCTAAAGAAGTTAAAGAAGTGCATGATATCGGGGTGCAGGTTGGGGTTGTAATAGGCGGAGGAAATATCCACAGAGGATTAAGTGCAACTGATCAGGGAATTGACAGGGTTACTGGAGATCAGATGGGAATGCTGGCTACAATGATAAATTCTCTCGCACTACAAAATGCAATTGAACACGAGGGAATAACAACCAGGCTTTTAAGTGCTATTTATATGGAACAGATAGCCGAACCATACATCAGGAGAAGAGCACTTAGACATCTTGAAAAAGGAAGAGTTATTATTTTAGGCGCCGGTACAGGGCACCCTTATTTCAGTACTGATACCGCGGCATCTTTAAGAGCAGTTGAAATTGGTGCTGACGCAATAATAAAAGGCACCCGTGTTGATGGAGTTTATGATTCGGATCCGGAAAAAAATGATAAAGCATTTAAGTTTGACAAAATTACTTACCTAGATGTACTAAAAAAGAATCTTCGTGTTATGGATTTAACTTCTGTTAGTCTTTGCCAGGAAAATAATTTGCCAATGGTTGTATTTAATATGAATAAAGCGGGAAACCTTTTAAAACTTGTACGTGGTGAGAATGTCGGTACCGTTATCCACAATAGTGATGAATGATCCAAAGTAATAAATTACTTGAATTCCAGATTTTTTGAAATAAATTTGTGAGGCATAAATGGAAAGCACAATAAAAGATGCAAAATCCAGAATGGATAAATCACTTGAGGCATTAAGGAGTGAACTAATAAAAATTAGAACCGGTAAAGCTACTACTGCGCTACTTGATGGTATTAAAGTGGATTATTACGGAACGATGACTCCCTTAAACCAGGTCGGCAATGTTACAGTTTTGGATGCTCACACTTTATCTATAACTCCCTGGGATAAAACAATGGTTCCTATTGTTGATAAAGCCATTCTTGAATCTAACATTGGTCTTAATCCTGTAAATGACGGTACAAATCTTAAAATACCAATCCCGCCGCTAAATGAAGAACGAAGAAAAGAACTTGTAAAGTTAGTTAAAAAATTCGGGGAAGATTCAAAAATTGCTATCCGAAACATAAGAAGAGATGCTAATGATCATTTGAAAAGGGAAGAGAAAGATAAGAAAATATCTGAAGATCAGTTAAAAGATGCTGAAGATAGAATACAGGAACTTACTGATGAGCACACAAAAAAAATTGATGAAGTGCTCAAGCATAAAGAAAGTGAGATAATGGAGGTTTAATAATATTTAATTTTTAAATATTATTAAACGGAAGTTTTTTTCCTCACTTAATAATCTTCTATTTTAATATATACCCAGGCTTTTGACAGAAACAGGGTTTATATCAGGGATATTCACTTCCGAGCTAATTATTTCAACCAATTTATATTTTACTTCTGTCAAATTTGTTGGATATATACTAAAGTTTGGTGAAAAGAAAATTTTTGAATTCGGAAAATCAGTTGCAGAATAATTCTTAATGAAATTTGCTCCCCGATTCAAATCATCATGTGCGGGGATTCCCCTCCCAATCTGTACTGTCGAAATTAGTTTTCCTCTCAAAAAATTTCCATTTTCATTATTTAATGTAACATTAAGTATTATTGAAATTCCGCTTAGCCCGCTGATATTAACATTTCCGTAAGTTAAAAAATTTCCGAGTGAATAGGCAATCAATTTATTTTTGTATAATTCTAGACCTCTCAGGACATGTGGTCCATGCCCGATTACTAAATCTGCTCCTGCGTCGATCACCGCGTGTGCGAAGGCAAAAACATCTCCCCTATCTTCACCAAGGAATTTTTCTTTTTCTTTAGGAACTTTAAATTCTGTTTTACCTTCAGCACCACCATGAAATGAGACAATTACAATATCAAATAGTCTTTTTAAGTTTTTAATTATTATTGAATCATTTTCCAAATCGGATACAGAATTTGAATTTCCCGAGTAGCCAAAAGCTGCAACAGCAATTTTTTTGTCCTCATATTTCAGGGAAGCAAAACCTCTTTTGGGTGCATAGGCTATACCTGAATTCGATAATAACTTTATTGTATGATTATATCCTTTTATACCATAATCTTCAGAATGATTATTATCAAGATTCAGAACAGTAAAACCCATTTCTATCAGGCTTATTACCAATGAATCTGGCATGCCAAATTCATAGCAGATTTTCTTTTTTCTGGCTCCGTCGGAGCATTTCTGGGGTTTAAGGCTATCATCTATAAAAGTCCCCTCAAGGTTTCCAAATATAACGTCTGCATTTTTCAGATATTGTTTTATTGATTCTGCAAATTCCCTTCCGCCTTGTCCCGGTATTACTCTTTGGGGAGTAACTGATCCGAGCATTATATCTCCTACAGCTTTAATTTTAATTTGTGCAAGAGGCTGAATTAAAGGAAGGAAGGTGAATATTATTAAAATAAAAATTTTAACTTTACCCATTAATATTTTTGAACTAAATCTGAATTTGGGGCTTCTTTCTACTTTGCTGGATTCATTAAAAGATGAAATTTCGGAATAATTGTTCATTTGGTTATCAAATATGATTATAAAAAGTTAATATTGTCACAAAATTTAATTAAATTTTATTTAAAAGAAGATTCTCTTTGAGACGGGTTATGCCGATAATTGCAAATGGAAGTAATCAAGGAATAAAACTTATAAATAAGCCCAATTATAAAAATACACTAAAGAATATTATTTTTTTTAGTGGGGGTATAATTCTATTTATTGTAGGCGTAATAGGTTACGGTGTAATATTAAATCTCAGGACTGTTACACTTGCAGAATCCATGATTGAGAAAGGTATCAAAACATTTAAAAACCCAAGAATTATTATAGATAGGGAATCGTATACTCTTTCTCTTTATGAGGATACATTGCTGATAAAAACATATAGAGCAAGTTTTGGTCCAAATGTTAAAGAAAGAAAAAAGAAAGTGGGTGATTTGGCAACGCCTATAGGCGAGTATGAAATTTGTGATATTGATACATCTTATCTTTATGATAAATTTCTAAGATTGAATTATCCAAATATAGAAGATATAACCGAAGCTTTGAGAAAGGGGCTTATAACTCAGACTGAATTTGATCGTTTGAAATATCAGTTTTATTATGAGGGCTGTCCGACCCTTGACACTGTTCTTGGGAATAATATTGGTATTCAAGGCACAGGCAGACTAAATTTCCTGTTAAAGAATCTGCCTTTTGTTTATAATTGGACCAACGGTTGCATTGCAATTAGTAATGAAGGCATAGATGAACTTTATTCAATAGTTAAAAAAGGGACTAAAATTGTTATTAAGTAAAAAGCTTCCAATAATTATTATTTTAATTGTTTTAATTTTTTATTCATGCAGTGAAAAAAAATCTGATGAAGAATTATTAAAGCTGAAAGAAAATTTTAATAAACCGTCTTTTGTTTTATCGAGTGCGAAGAGCTTGCTGGGAGAAAACGTTAAGTTTGCTTTTAAAGGGAAGTTCGATCAGGATACTGTTATAGAAGTAATAGCCGGTACTGAAGTTACAAATAAAGCGGAATGGGGGATTGATTTTATTTTTCTGAAATTGAAAAATGAACAGTTAACTAAATTGTGGGATACAGGTTTGCTGCAGGGATCCTTTAACAACAGCCTATGCAATAAGATCAAATTTCCTTCTTTTGATCATGAGTTAATTTACTATAATTCAAAAGACTATTTTCTTGGCAGTTCAGGAGGTGAAATTTTTTCTTATATAGTTAATTTTCAGAATAGTAAAATTTATTATGCGCATTTAATAATTGAAGAAAGAAAACCTGTTTCTCTTTATATTGCACCTAATATCGATGTTCCTGAAATCCAAAATTTCTTTATAAGCATTTTTAAAAAGGATTATCCAGACCTTAAACTTATTACTCAGGATATCCAACTTAGCTATTAATGCTCTATCCGGTAGATTACTTTAGATAATATTGTCCATCATAATATTACAATATGCGGCTAAAATATTTAATTTTAATCTTTTTTTTATCTCTTAATTGTTTATTGTTAGCGCAGTCGACTGAAGAAAAATATGAATTAAAATCACTTGACTTTGAAGGAAATGAAGAAATTTCATCAACTGCTCTGGAGTATCAAATTTATTCGCAGGAAAGTCCCTGGTGGTTCTGGAAGATTTTACATTCAATTACAGGTCTTGCACGAGGTGTTTCATATTATGATTCGACAAATATTCCCAAAGATATGGAAGCCCTTAAAGAATATTATAATGCTAACGGTTTTTTTAATGCCCAATTTTCATATTCAACAGAAGTTGATACCCCATCCAAACAGGTTTCGCTTACTTATTTTATAAAAGAAAACTCTAGGTCTGATTACGGTAAGCTTATGTTATATGGATTAAAGTCAGTTCCTGAATTTTTAAAAGAAGAAATATTTTCTGATCTCGGAGTAGATACTACAAATAATTTTGACCAGCAATTGCTTCTTATTAATATTGATCGTTCAACAAACACGCTTCTTAACAATGGATATATGTTTGCAAAGTATGATAGTACAATTGTATTGAGGGATACAGTAAAGAACAGGGCCAACCTGAATATTTACTATTCACCGGGAAAGAGATACACAATTGATTCTCTAATTGTAAATAAAAGCGGAGAAGGAGCTGATCTGGTGGATGGCCAATTGTTACGTGATATTAGTGGATTTAATATCGGGGACTATTATGATTTGGATAAAATTCGAACCAATCAACTTAGGATGTACAGGACAGGACTTTTTAATACGATAACTTTAACCGGAATAGAGTCTGATACTGTTGATTATCACGTTCCATTAAAAATTGATGGTAATATTGGATTGATGAACGAATTATCCCCCGAAATTATTTTAAATAACCAGCAAAATGCATTTAATGTTGGTCTTGGTGCAACATATGTCAGGAAGAATTTTCTTGGCAATGCACGTAAACTGACTGTTTCTTCATCATTTGGTATTCAGGATATTTACCAGGTTAATTTTGGAGAAATATTTAAAAAATTCTCTTTTCGAGATACAACTCTGCTTGGCTATTTTGATTCAAGAATTACGGTAGAGCAGCCATATCTTTTTGGTAGGAATATCTTTGGAACCTGGGAAAATTATATAACAATAAATAAACAGAGAACATACAATAATACACTTTATGGTTCAAAACTCACATTTGAATTTGAAATGCCAAGGTACACTTTTGTGAATTTTCTTAGTGCTTTCTATAATATTGAACAATCAAATGAAATATACAGAACTTTTAATGATAGTCTTTCAACTAAGCTGATTTCCGCTATCGGTTTGAATATTGGTTCAACAACAGTTGATAGTCTTTTGTACCCAAGCCGCGGTTACAATTTTTCAATTCAAGTTGAAGAAGCCAATATTCTTCCTTATACAATTACCAAAATAGCGGGAAAGGAATTTAACGATGCTTTGTTCTACAAAATATTGGCTACACATTCTTTCTATTTAAGCTTGAATCAAAAGCGAACGGCAGTTCTCGCTGTAAAAAACAAAATAGGACATATTCAGGCTTACTACGGTGATTATTCGGGCATTCCTATTAATCGAACTTTTTATGCTGGTGGAAGTAACTCTATACGAGGGTGGAGGGCTAATGAACTTGTACCAAAAAATTCACCTGTTATTCAGGGAATTACAAGGCAAGGACCAAATGTAAAAGGGGGAACGTTTTTATATGAAGGCTCAACCGAGTTTCGATACAGGTTTCTGCATTATTATGGGATTGCATTTTTTGCTGATTATGGAAATACGTGGCTGAATTATGATCAATTTCGCTTTGATGATATTGCTGTGGCAGTAGGGTTTGGTTTTAGATATTATACACTGGTTGCCCCAATTAGAATAGATTTTGGTTTTAAATTTTATGATCCTGCTGATAAGCGATTTATCTTCGATAAAAAAGTATTTAGTAATTTTGTATTCAACTTTGGCATAGGGGAAGCTTTTTAAGGTTAAAGGCTTATTCCATTTACTTTGAAATTTATTGATATTTTTGGCTTTGATTGACCTCATTTTTCTTTGTAAGACATATCAAAAATCACTATTTTAAACACTCTTTTTAAAGGTTTTGTAAATGCTATATAGTATGACCGGCTACGGCAAAGGCCTGGCTGAAAATGAAAAAATATCAGTCGAAGTTGAAGTTAAAAGTGTTAACAGTAGATTTCTTGATATTTACTTAAAACTCCCTAATTCACTTATGAATAAAGATTATGAATTAAGGGAATTAATCAAAAATAAAATAAAAAGAGGGAAACTTACTGTAATTGTACAGATAAAAATTAATGGTAGTGAAAATGAACTACCACAACTGGATAAAATTAAACTGAAAAACCAAATATCAATAATTAAAGATATAAAAAAGGTTGCAAAGCTATCAGAAAAAATTAAACTCGAAAATATTTTATCAAATAAAGATATTTACACAACTAGCGACCTTGAATTAAGTGAACAGGAATTTCAGCTTTTAAAAGAAGCATTAAATAAAGCTCTTGACCAGCTTTCGAAAATGAAGAAGGATGAGGGAAAAGAGCTGGAAAAAGATTTATTTGGCCGTCTTAAAAACATTGAAAATGTTTTGTCTGAAATTGAAAAAGAATCCGCTGAAGGTGGAATAAAAGAGTATTATGAAAAGCTGAAGGAAAGAGTTAAAATATTGCTGGACGGACAGACGGCAGATAATGACAGACTGGAACTTGAATTAGCTATTATGGCCGACAAATCTGATATTACGGAAGAATCTGTAAGATTGAGAAGCCATATTAAATTCTTTAAAGAAAGTCTGGAAACGGATAGTGAACCTGGAAGAAAAGTAAATTTCTTATGTCAGGAATTAAACAGGGAAGCAAACACAATTTCTTCCAAATCAGTATTAACCTCTATTACACATCGTTCTGTATTGATTAAAGAAGAGATCGAAAAAATACGTGAACAAATTCAAAATATTGAGTAACGATTGGAGAAAAAACAAGGTTCAATTATTGCGATTTCTGCTCCAAGTGGTACTGGAAAAACCACAATTGTTAGAAGGATCTTAAAAGATATTCCTGATTTGAAATTTTCTGTTTCAGCAACCACAAGAAAAGCAAGAGAAAATGAAATTGAAGGAATTCATTACTTCTTTATTTCAGAAGAAGAATTTAAGAAGAAAATAGAGGCAGGTGAATTCATTGAATGGGAAAAATTTTACGATTATTATTACGGAACGTATAAATCACAGGTAGATAATGCGATCAATTACGGGGAAACAATTTTATTAGAAGTTGATGTAAAAGGAGCATTATCTTTAAAATCTATTTATCCTGAGTCAGTTCTTGTTTATATTGTACCCCCCAGTTTTGATGAACTGGTTTTACGGCTAAAGACCCGTAATACTGAGGATGAAGAAGATCTTCAAAAAAGAATAGACCGTGCAAAAATGGAACTTAGCCTGAAAGATAGGTTTGATTTTAATATTGAAAACAGGGAGTTAAAGAAAGCAGTTTTAGAAATAGAACAACTAATTAGAAAGACTATATCAAAGGAGAAAAATTAAATGGGTATCACACCAGTTGATCTGCGGGATGTTGACAATAGTGCTTCAAACATTTACGAAGCAATTATTGTTGCTGCCAAAAGAGCCCGCCAATTAAATGACGAAATTAAGATTGAATATAATGCACTAGTAAGCACAATACCTGTAGCTGCGGGTGAAGATGATGCCGAGGATATACAAAACCCGGCCCAGTTAAAAATTTCTCTTGATTTTGAAAAAAGAGAAAAATGCCATATCCAATCTTTGCATGAACTACTAGATAGTGCTATAGAGTACAAGTACAAAGAAAAATCTAATTAATCTATTTGGCCTTGCATTAGTAATTTGTTAGAATTGTTCTAATAGAGTAAAATTGCAGGGCTTTTATCTTATTTTTTGATTATTAGGATAATTCCTTAAAGTCTTAAGCGATCCTTATATGCAAAAAGATATTCTTTCCGGCAAAAAAATTCTACTAGGTGTTACGGGCTGTATAGCTGCTTATAAATCAGTGTATATTGTAAGAGAATTAATTAAACGCGGGTCGGATGTTAAAGTGATAATGACACCTGCGGCAACGGAATTTATTACCCCTTTGACACTTTCGGCTCTTACTAAAAATGAAGTAGTCGTAAAACTATTTCCAAAATCCACATCTGAAAACACATCAATAAAAACCTGGCACATTGATCTAGCTCTCTGGGCGGATTTAATGATAATTGCCCCGGCAACAATGAATACAGTTGCAAAAATAGCGCATGGTTTTGCGGATAATGCTTTAACAACATTGGTTATGGCTTTAAGATCTCCTTTATTAATTTCTCCTGCGGCAGATGTAGATATGTATGAAAATAAAATTGCACGGAAAAATCTTGAAATTCTGAAAGAGGCAGGATATTATATACTGGACGCAGAAAAAGGTGAACTTGCAAGCGGACTTAGTGGCACAGGAAGACTCCCGGAAACTGCTAAAATAATTGACTCAGCCGAACTAATTTTATCCGGTATAAAAAATGACCTGGCAGGAAAGAAAATTTTAGTGACTGCCGGACCAACCTATGAAGATATTGATCCTGTAAGATATATTGGGAACAGATCAAGTGGTAAAATGGGATTCGAAATTGCCAAATCTTCATTTCTGAGAGGAGCAGAAGTTACTCTTATTACGGGTCCAACAAATGAGTTATCATATCAGGAGATTAAACTTATAAATGTCAGAACAGCAAAAGAAATGAAAGATGCTGTTGTTAAGGAGCTCAAAAAAAATCATATTTTGATAATGTCAGCAGCTGTTGCTGATTATAAACCTGCAAATTCAGCAACAAAAAAGATTAAAAAAGAGGATAATTTGTCTTCGATTAAATTGACAAAAACTGATGACATTCTTTCTTCGTTAAAAAAAGGAAATAAAATCAGCGTTGGATTTGCCCTGGAAACAGATAATGAATTAAATAATGCACTTAAAAAATTGAAATCGAAAAATCTTGATTTAATTGTTCTAAATTCCCTGAAAGATAAAAATAGCGGTTTTGAAACGGAAACAAACAAAATTAAAATTATTCACAAATCGGGGGAAATGAAGGATTTCCCGCTTCAATCAAAATTTCAGGTTGCTAATAATATACTTACAGAAATATTAAAAATTAGTTAATAATTAGTTTCAATTTATCTTACATCTTCTTAAATTTTCAGTCCGATGTCTCAATCGTTAAAAGAACAAATTGTACAATCACTTCTCGATCAAAAAGAAATTTTTGGTGACGATTTATTTGAACAAAATCTTCTAATAAAACGGAGAACTGAAATTAAAAAAAATACTGAACCTGCGCAGGAAGAAATATTTAAGGGTTTTAAAGAGGATTGGGAAAAGACCGAAAACCTGGACGAGCTCAACAAACAAATTTGTAATTGCCAGAAATGCCAGTTAGGTGCGACAAGAAATAAATTTGTATTTGGATCGGGAAATCCAAATGCTGATGCAATGTGTATCGGTGAAGGTCCGGGGAAAGATGAGGATGCGCAGGGTTTGCCTTTTGTCGGGAGAGCAGGGAAGTTGCTTACTGAAATTTTAAAGGCAATAAGTTTTTCGCGTGACGAAGTTTTTATTGCAAATGTAGTTAAATGTAGACCGCCCGGAAACAGAACTCCTTTGCCGATAGAAATGGAAACTTGTTTGCCGTATCTTAAAAAGCAAGTTGAATTAATTAAACCTAAAGTAATCTTGTGTCTTGGGCTTACTGCTGCCCAGGCGATATTAAAAAAAAGAGATTCCTTGACTAATATGAGAGGCCAGGTATTTGAGTTTGATTCTGGCAACTGGAAAACCAAAGTGATGGTGACATATCACCCGGCAGCTTTGTTAAGAAACCCTAACTGGAAAAGAGGTTGCTGGGAAGATGTGCAGAAATTCAGAAAACTGTATGATGAGTTAATCGATAAATAATAATGGCAAATTTTAAAAAACAAAAAATAATGCTGGAAGAAATTAAACCAGCAAATCTAAAACCACCGGCGGAGCCCGAAATCGAAGCTGCTGTTTTAGGTGCAATGATGATTGAAAAAGAAGCAGTGCCAAAGGCAATTGAGCTTTTGAATTCGAATAGCTTTTATTTAAAAGAACACAAATTGATATACGAATCAATGGTGTCATTATTTGAGTCCAGTGAACCAATTGATACAGTAACTTTATATGAAGAGCTGAAAAAAAGGGACCATATTGAAGAAGTCGGCGGTGCAGTTTATCTCAGTAAACTTTCACAAAATATTTCTTCGGCAGCAAACATTGAATATCATGCAAAAATAATCCTGGAAAAAGAGATACTGCGAAGTTTAATTACCAGTTCACATAAAATTGCACAATCTGCTTACGAAGGCACTATGGATGCTTTTGATATTCTTGATGATGCAGAGCGACGAATTTTTGAAATTACAGAGAGTCATCTTAAAAAATCATTCCAGGGAATGGACAGGGCAGTACGCGATGCCATTGAATATATTGAAGCAATTCATTCAACTGCTCACCAGAAATTTTCTGTACCAACCGGATTTTATGAACTTGATGAAATGCTTGGCGGATTTCAAAAATCTGATCTTATTATTTTAGCTGCCCGTCCTTCAATGGGTAAAACTGCTTTTGCACTTACTCTGGCTAGAAATGCGGCTGTTGATCATAAAGTGCCGGTCGGAATTTTCAGTCTTGAAATGTCAACGATGCAATTAATAATTCGTTTACTCTGTGCTGAAGGAAGGTTGAATGCTCATCTTGTCAGAACCGGTAAACTTCCTTCTGAAGAGGGAGTAAAACTAAGTAAAAATGCTCACAAATTAATTGAATCCCCAATTTATGTGGATGATGCGCCGGCACAAACTGTGCTTGAAATACGTGCAAAAGCCAGAAGATTAAAAGCAGAAAAAGATATTGGTCTGATAATAATAGATTATCTTCAGCTGATGCAGGGACCAGCGAAACTTGAAAGTCGTGAAAGAGAAATCTCGCATATTTCAAGGTCATTAAAAGCGCTGGCAAAAGAATTAAATATTCCGATTATTGCACTTTCCCAGTTAAACAGGGCAGTTGAAACAAGAAATGATAAACGACCACAGTTATCAGACTTAAGAGAATCCGGTTCAATTGAACAGGATGCGGATGTTGTTATTTTTCTGAATAGACCTGAATATTATCAAATAAAACAATTTCCGGACGGTTCTTCCACAGAGGGTATAGCTGAGGTAATTATAGGAAAACAAAGAAACGGTCCGGTTGGTGATATACAACTTGCATTTATTAAAGAATATGCGAGGTTTGAAAACCTTGCTCACCAGAGACAGATTGAAGAATATTCTGCTCAATCCGCAATGGGTGAGTTACCAACAAATGACGAAATTATTTAATGGAACTTTTCTTCCGGTTAGTCAGTCCATTCTAATATACAATTTCTAAAAAGGTTAGCTAAAACTTGAAAAAATTATTTATAGCATTACTTTTATTATCATCCCTGGTAAGTGCACAGATATACACACCGAATGATATAAGTGTCTGTCTTCAAAAATTCCATTTGGTGATCGATAAAAAGATTACAAAAGACCCGATTGGCGAAGTGATGGTTGTAATTGGCAAAAGTTTTATCGGTACAATGTATGAAGCACATACTCTTGAAAAAGCAGAACCTGAATCGCTTGTAGTAAACCTGACCGGATTCGATTGTACAACTTTTATGGAAAACTGTCTTGTTCTCGCAAGAGTAGCAAAGATTAAAGATCCAACAATTAAAAAATATTTAGAACAATTACAGTATGAAAGATACAGGAATGGAATAATTGACGGCTATCATTCAAGGCTTCATTATTTCACTGACTGGATTTATGACGGCGAAAAGAAAGGAATTGTAAAAAATATTACTCAAAGCCTTGGTGGAATTCCATACAACAAAAAAATTGATTTTATGACCACACACCGGGAGGCATATAAGCAATTAAAAGATGATTCCTTTTACAAAAAAATTGGTGAGATTGAAAAAGAAATTAATAAAAGACAATTATTTTACATTCCAAAGGACAGCATATCTAAAATCGAAAATAAATTAATGAATGGCGATATAATAGCCTTTACTACCACCATCCCCGGTCTTGATGTTTCTCACGTAGCTTTTGTAATTAAAATGGATGATGGAAATACAAAAATTCTAAATGCACCTGATGTTGGCAAAAAAGTTCAGATTTCTTCTAAAACATTATCTGAATACGTAAAAGGTAACAAAAGACAGACGGGCATAATAGTAGCAAGACCTCTGGAGCCGGAAAGAGAAAATTAATTCTCAAAGTTACTTCTTATATCATCAATACTGTTACTTGAGCACAATACCAGAATTTCATCTCCCTTATTTAATTTTAAATCCGGTTCAGGGAAAAGCAATTCATTATTTCTGATTATTGCCATAATTTTCCAATCTTCATTTTTGTCGTTCAGACACCTGCTGCTAATTAAAGAATTTATGCATTTACTTTGTGATGAAAGTTTCCCAAGTAGCAATCTTTCATTTTCTGTAATATTAACAGGTATGCTCGATTCTAATAGTGAAACCAAATCTATTTTTCCAAACGCACCCGGATCAATTTTTTTCTGATCTTTCAGCATAGAAAGAGCACGTTTTAAATGTTCCATCCTGTGTGCCTGGGAATCAGATTGTCTCTCAACCTGTGCTTCATACAAACTAATGTATTTTACATTTAATTGGTTGCATAAGAAATCCTGTATGTAAAATCCAAGTATAACGGCCAGGGCCGCTGGAACAAGCAAATTATATCCTCCTGTCATTTCGGTTACCATCAAAAGGGTTGCAATCGGAACTCTTGCGGAACTGCCAAAAACGGCTGCCATTCCAACTACTGTAAATGCTGCAGGAGGGAGATTAAAAATTTTAGCAAAAAGCCCGCCAAGCATTGCGCCGACAAATAATGTTGGGGCAAAAACACCTCCCGATCCTCCGGATGAAACTGTCAATGCAAATGAAATCATTTTTCCAAAGACCAAAATCAACAATAGAGAAATAACCAGCTCTCCATTAATTGTTTTTTGAATCCAGCCATATCCACCACCCAGAACCTGCGGAAATGCAAGTGCGATCAACCCAACTCCCAGTCCACCTATCGCAGGTTTAAAATGATTTTTGATTGGAATTTTTTTAAAAAGATCCCGGGTGTAATAAAAAACGTTTGGAAGAATTGTCCCTATTATACCGCTGGCAATTCCTAATAAAACATACCATGCATAATCGCTGAAATGTTCAATTATTAAATTTCCCGGAACCCTGAATAAAGGTTCCCAACCGACGATTACAGAATTTAAAGCGTAAGCAATTATTGAACCGAGCATTGTGTAGATAAGAGCTTCGGTTTCAAATTCCATATCACTGTAGAGTACTTCGATTGCAAAAATTGCTGTACCAATTGGTGAACGGAAAATTGCTGAAAGCCCCGCAGCCATACCGATTAAAACAAGGAGTCTTCTTTCTTTTTCTGTACGATTTAATATTCCCGCATAAATTGAACCAAAACCGGCACTGAATAATGCTGTCGGACCTTCTCTGCCTGCCGATCCACCGGAACCAATTGTAATTGCTGAAGCAACAATTTTTATAGGAGTTACTCTTTTCCTTATTGCCCCTGCTTGCATGTGAAAGGCTTTTACCGCAGTATCAGTTCCATGACCTTCTGCTTCAGGTGCAAATTTGTAAACAATAAATCCAGAGATCAATCCGCCTATTACAAGCACAAGTGGAATTAACCAGAGTCCGTGTGAGCCAATTGTTTCAACCAGGTTTCCCCCTTCGCTCTGCAGAACAGGAGGAGAATATTCAGCAATGTAATCGAAAAATATTTTATGAAAAAATTGGAGCAGCAGTCTGAATAATTCGGCTCCCAGAGCGCCCATTATTCCAAGTATGAATGTATCAAATAGAAGATGTGCCTGTTTTTTCATAAAAACAATATTATTCTTTGGAATTACCTTTTACAAGTTATTGTTTGTAAAATGGTTACAATTATTTAGATTAATAATGATTACGCTGATAAGCAATGCAAAAATAGATTGTAAATTTATTTTTTTATCAATGATTGAAGTGTCTTAATATTAATTGTGTCCTCTTTCATTTCTTTATTTTTTGGAGTTTCCAAAATTTTTGGAATTTTTTCTAATTTTTTATCATTCATAATATTTGTGAATCCTTCTTTCCCGATGAAGCCTTTGCCTATATGTTCGTGCCTGTCGACCCTGCTGGCAAATTCCTTTTTGCTGTCATTCATATGAAAACATTTTAACCTGTCTAATCCTACAATTTCATCAAAATCTTTTACTACTTTTTTGTATTTCTTAGAGTCTTTAATATCATAACCGGCAGCAAAAATGTGGGCTGTGTCTATGCAGACAGTCATTCTTTTTTTGTCTTCAACAAGATCAATTATTTCTTTTAACTGCTCAAACCTGTAACCAAGTGTAGTCCCTTGTCCGGCAGTAGCTTCAAGCATTGATGAGACTTTATGGTTTTTTGTTTTATCGTGACAAATATTCAGTGATTCAGCTATTATTTTTATTCCTTCATTCTTGCCCTGTCCGCCGTGTGCACCGGGATGAAAATTCAAATGGGGAATTCCTAAAAGTTCGCATCTTTCAAGCTCATCTATAAATGCTTCCCGCGATCTTTTTAATGTGTATTTATTCTTTGAGCATAAATTTATCAAATAGGAACTATGTGTAAGTACAAATTTAATACCGGATTCTTTCAGCAGCTCTTTAAATTTGTTAATCTCTTTTTCTTCAAGAGGTTTTGCATTCCAGCGGTTGTTGTTTTTTGTAAATATCTGCATAGCTGTAAATTTTAATTTCTCAGCTCTTTCAACAGCTTTATGAACTCCCCCTGAAGTTGATGTATGTGCGCCAATTAAATGATTCATGCTTAATTAATCAATTTTATATAATTTTATCGATAGTTAATTAATAATTATTTTTTTTATTGACTCTTTTACAGATTTTTGTCTAATTCCCAATGATTGAAGTTTATCAGTATTTAGTGAAACATCCTCAACAGCCTGGTAATCTGGTATTTCTTTCATTGAAATTTTCCGAATCTGGCTTTTATCGAAGCCGGCTATTTCACAAAGAAGTTCTCCCATTTCAACGCGGTTAACCCGCTCATTTCCGCCAAAGTTTATAATTTCATTTTTAATATCAAGTTTTGTAAGCTGATTTATTATTCTGACTGCTTCCGGTAATGAAAGAGCTGTGCAGTACTGGTCATAAAAAAGTTTTACTTATTTTCCATTTTTAAGATTGTTGTACATTTGGTCAAAATGATTTTTCTTATTTTCTATTCCAAATCCGTATAAAAATGAAGTTCTAAGAATTATATAATTACTAGAGATTTCCTGTATTTTCAATTCGCCCATCAATTTTGTCTCTGCATAAAGTGATATTGGAATTAACTTTGAGTCTTCTTTTAACATTGACCCACGGTAACCGGCATAAACAAGATCAGTTGAAATAAATATTAATTTTGCTGAATAGTTATTACATAATTCAGCAAGAGTGCTGGTGGAATTTACATTTATATCATAAATCTTTTTTGAAGAGAGGGAAGGAACAGGCATTGGAGTTGAAATTGCTGCAAGATGTACAACGATTTCAGGTTTAAAATTCTTAAATAAATTTATGACGTTTTCTTTGTCTCTTATATCAAGTTGAACCGAATTGCAATTTTTGCAGTTTCCCGGATCAGTGAGGTAGGTTGTTAAAATTTCATTTTCTTTCGATAATTCCATATTCAGGTATTGCCCCAGCAACCCGCTTCCGCCGGTAATTAATATTCTCATAAGATCTATTCAAAAATTGTTTTGGGTATTAATATAAAAATATTAATTAACTGATTTAAATAGTCTTAAGATCCTAAATGAGCTTTAATTCCCGCAACAAAATAATTGATAGAATATGTCTCAAATCCTGAATGAATATATGAAAGAATAAATGTAAAACTTTTAACGGGAGTATATTCCACCTGTCCAAAATACTTTTTGTCTTGAGTCTCCTCCTGGTTAAAAATTGTAAGTAAATCAGAATCAAAATAATATGCTCGTTTACCGAACATTGCACCAGCTTTTATTAGAAAAGAATTTAACGGAAGATAATTGATCCTCGCTTCAAATGACGCCAGGTTCCTTCCATCTTTTACTTTTACATAGCTGGGTTTTAATGATAAATAAACGCGTGGATCAATTAAATATTCCAGGCGGGCCGTAAATTGATCGGTTGATTGTTGCAGAATACCGCCATTCATTTTTAAATGTACATATGATAAGCCAATGTAAAAAAGTTTTAACCTGATGAATGATTCGAGATTAAAAATATTGGTTCTATCCTGGTAATTATTAATCGAATTGGATTCCAGGTAATCCCCGTTTATATAATCGTAATTCAATTTAATGTAAAAGGGATCAAAATTTAAAATGGTCTGCAGGTTGTACATTTGCTGGTTATAATCCCAGTTGGGTGTAATAATTTTTAAATTATCATAACCAGCTAAAAATGTATGCCTCTGGCCGAATACAAATGGAACATATACTGAAAATGCTTTAGATGAAGCATCCGAAGAATAGTTGCCGTAAGTATAATAGATTCCTGGATGAACAGATAATGAATCTGCTTTTGCTAAAAAGTTAATAGAAATTAAAAAACAGATTATGGTCGCAATTTTTTTCATATTGAGATCACTCTAATTGTTTTAGTCCTGTTGAAGCACTTTCATCATTTTCACTCATCATTAATACAGTACTGAATAATTGTTTTGCTTTTTGTTTTTCACCTAGGTAGTAATACGTCCAGCCTAATGATAAGTTTACTTCATATTCAGAAGGATAATAGAGGTACATTTTTTCAAGATATTTTTTAGCAGTTGAATATTCACCCTTATTCAGAAATATTTGTCCCAACCGTAAGTTGGCGTAATAATTATTTGCATCAATTTTAAGGATTGAGACATAAATATTCTGGACTTCGTCCCATTCTTCAAGAGAAGCAAGAGGAAGTGTCAACCCAAGCATTGCCTCAATACTATTTTTGCTTTGGGTTAAAGCACTACCGTAATATTTTTTTGAATTTTTATAATCTTCATTCAAATAATAAAGCCAGCCAAGCCGCATGTTAAATAAATATGAATTATTTTCGCTAGTGACTTTCTTAAGAACATCAAGTGCACTCTTATAATCATTATTGCTTTCGTACTTAATTGACTGATTAAATGCTTTAATCTTGTCAGATGATTGTCCATAACCTTTTCCCAAAAACAGTGAAAACACCAAAATCATAATCAGAAGCAGTCCTGATGAATGATAATTTTTCATACTTTTTTATCCTCCGGCTGAATTGATTTTGCTAAAAATATTTTTCCATTATTATTTAGTTCTAATTTTTTAATAACCCCTTCTTCGCCAATAACTAATGAACCATTCATATTCTTGTTGAAATATGAAAATATTCCGGATCCTTTTATTGAAATTAAACTAATTATAATAAATTCGCTTTTATTATCACCCTCAACAATTTCTTTATATTCATATTTTACAGAAGCCTTGATCTGTTGTTTAATTAATAAGAGGAATTCAGACAAATACCTTGTAAAATTGCTGAGTAGTTTCGAAACCTGGAAATCATCCTCCCATTTTAAATTTGAACTGAAACAAAGGGGAACCTTAACAGAAAGCAAATAAAAGTGGTAAAGAGCAGATCTCTTTTTGCCGACGTAATTTGTTAGATAAAAAATCTTATCTGCCAAATATATATTTGCAGTTTCGCCAAAGGAATTCTCTATAAAAAGGGAATTGAATAAATCTATTTTCACTTCCCATTCTTCCGTAACTTGCTTACTCTTTTCTTCGTAGTTGAATTTGTATTTATCACCTAATCTAAAGTTAAATGCTTTTTTAATTATTGAGTGCGTCTCAATATTTTGAACGTGAGTTCCTTCATCCGGGAAATCAAAAGTTCTTAATTCAATTGAATCAATATTTTTCTGGAGATAATATGCAATTGGAAACTTTATAGTTTTGTCACCGAGTTTATCAGTTGCCTGGAATTGGAAATGAATATGTGGGAAAGGCGAACGTCCGCTGTTTCCACACAAACCAAGCACTTTGCCTTTTTTAATTTCTTCACCTTCTTCAACTTTTATAGAATCAGGATCGAAATGCGATATTGAAGAAAACAAACCTTCACCGTGATCTAAAATTATTGTATTTCCCCAATTTTGTTCAATATTTATATCTCCGATTGGATTGTTGGGAATTCCATCAACAACTTTTACTACTTTTCCCTTTAATGGGGCAATTACCGGAATTTTAAAACAATAGTGTTCAGAAAGAGAATTACCCTCATCTTTATAATATTTATTTTCTTCATCGGTAACAACAAAATCCCATGCATATTTCCAATCTTCTTTGTGAGTATGTTCACCTTCAAATCCCTGGGATACAAAAAATTCGCCGAAGAACGGAAGTTCGGGAAAAAGTAGTTTGAATCTCTGAAATCTTGATCTCCAATTTTGATGATAATAAAAATTTTCTTCTGGTGATCCGGGCTGAAAATAAAGCAAAGCCATGTCGCTTTGTTCCTTCCTGAATTTTAAACTGTAAAGAATTGACAGGACAATAAAATTAAAAGGCAATACTAAAACAGGAAGAGAATAATTGGCAAGCAATTTTGTGAAAAAGCCGGTTATTATTATTACCATTAAAGTTGAGACTATTACTAAAGGGAGAGATTTTTTGGAAATAATTACAAGATTTCCTCCAAGTGCAAATCCGGCTAAAATTGAATTGAAACCTGCCAGAACTATTAAACTATCAACCTGGGTTGGAATAATCAATTGAAGAAAATAATAATTTAACACAAAAGCGAAAATGCTGATGATGAACATTACCCGGGAAAAAAATAATATCGCGATTGTTAAAATTATTCCGGAAATAAGACTTGGCTGAAATAATATAAGAGCCATCGACTGGAAATACTTCTTGGCTATTGCCGGGATAAAATTTAAAAAATCATAATCCAGGTAATGGAGGCTTTTAACATTTATGAAATCATAATTTGTTAAAAAAACAATAAAAATATACAGGGTTAAAATGAACGGTAAACTAAATCCCGGAAGATTAAAGCCCACTGCAAGATAGTTTTCAAGTACTGCCGAAAGAAAAAATGTTATTACCAGGAAAATTATTATTATAAATACAAGGTAAGGTGTAATTTCAAAATAAAATGAAGAAGCCGCTCCAAATAATATTCCATTAAATCCGTAAAACCCGTTTCGTATTTTTGTGCGGTCAAATTTAAGATATATTGCAAGGGAGTTTGATATAATTACTCCGAGCAAAGCAAGCCCGCCCATTTCAGGAACAATAAAAGTCGCAAGTAGCGCAACTAATCCGAACCACTTACGATTACAGAAAAAGATCTGGGAATAACTAAATAATATGGAATCCAGGAAATAATTCATTTTTTATTTGAGTTCTTTTCCATTAATTTTTTAGGGATTATTTCCTGCTTCATTATATAATCAAGTGTTTCTGATTTTCTTATGAGCTCGACAGATTTATCCTCCATAATCATTACAATATTTGGGCGCAGAGTTATAAATTGCATCCATTGAGTCATATTATAAGCACCGACATATTTTATCACCAGTTTATCTCCAATTTTTAACGATGGAAGAATCATTCCATCAGATATACAATCTATATTCATACAAAGAGGTCCGTACAAAACTGTATCTTCACTGTGAACGCTGGGTTCCTGTGCCGGAGAAATATTATGTTTGTACCAAAAACTGGTGAACAAAAGATTTACACCGGCATCAATTATTACAGCTTTTCTTCCGGTGGATAATCTTTTATTTGCAATTACGCTGGTTACTATAAATCCTGCATCATCAATCAACGCCCTTCCGGTTTCAAGAATTAAAGTGGGCATCTCATCTTCTTTGTTTGCAAGTTCGAATAAACCGGTTGAAACAGCATCTGCAAATTGTTCAAGTGAAGGAAGAACCTGTTCCGCAGGTAGATATTGTCCTATCAATGTATTGTTGGAAGGAAACCCTCCTCCCAAATCAATGTAATCAAGATTAATATCAAATTGAGCTTTGATGCTCTTTGCAAGAGTAGCCATGTTAGCGGCAGCAATTTTATATGCATCCGACGTCATCATATACGTCCCGATGTGAGTGTGCAAACCAACAAGCTGAAGTTTTTTGTTTACAATTATTCTTTTGATTGCATTCCAGGCCTCACCATTTTCATAATTAAAACCAAACCTGTCCCACTTTGGATAAACACCAACATCCATATTTATTCTTATTGCAACTTTAGGCTTAAGATTATTAGTTTCCGCAAGTTCAATAATTTTGTAAAGTTCATCAAAATGGTCAATATGAATTTTGGAATTATTTTCTATTGCCTTTAATAATCCTTCTTTACTTTTATCAGGACCATTAAAGATTATGTGCTCACCTTTTACACCCAGTTTTAGAGCTTTTTCATATTCAAATTCTGAAACAACTTCTGCCCAGGATCCTTCCTGGTGAAAAACTGAACAAACTGCATTCAGATAATTTGTTTTGTAGGACCAAGCAAACTGAACTTTAGGATACCTGTTTTTGAAAATCCTGTTTGCCGTTTTCTGGTTTTGCCTGATCCTTTTTTCAGAAAGTACAAAAACCGGTGAACCGAATTTTTCTGTAATTTCTTTTACGGAGACACCATCAATTTCTGAAATTATATCTGATGTAGTTTTTCGACCAAATTTATTCATCATTCCCGAATTGTGGCGTGTTATTACTGGACGCTCATATTTCCTTTTTTCAGCCATTATATTTCTCCCTGTACTGCTAATTTTTCAAAATATTTCATATCGGAAAAAAGATCCCAGGAGCACCTGATAAACATTTTTCCGATTTCATAATCTTTAAAGGGTTCCACTTTTTTTCCAAATGCCATTTTAACCATTGCTTCAGGTAAATTTTGGCCTGCTGCAGGAGCTAGCAACGTCCATGCCGGGAACCGCGGATTAATTTCAAGCAGGTAGTATTCTTTTGTCTCTTTCGATTTTATAAATTCAAGTTCCATTCCGCTTTTCCATTTCAATTTTTGAATAATATTTCTGGATAGCTCCATCAAATTATTATCATTAATTGTAACACCGGACCAGCCTTTGCCTTTGTCAGTTATATAAAGTTTCCTCATCGGGACAGCGCCAACTGTATTTCCTTTTCCATCGCCAAGAGCAACAACATTATATTCATCGCCTTGGATGAATTCCTGGATTAAGACCGGGAAGCCCCATTTTGCAGAAAGTTTATTGAACTTTGAAAAAACTTCTTCAAAATTATTCGCAATGTACGCTTCATAAAAAATTCCTTTTACAACAACCGGGTAACTAAATTTTTCTGAATATTGATAAAGATCTTTTTGTGAAGTAATTGTAAAATTCTTTGGTACTTTAATATTATTTGATTCACAAAAATCAAATAATTTATCCTTTGCCCTAATATTTAAATGTTCAATAGTTGGCAAAAAAGTTTTAATTCCCATTTCTAAGAGTTTGTCGCTCAATTTTGCAAATGCATATAGTTCAGAATCTAGAGTTGGAATAATGATATCCAGCTTTTCCTTTTTGTGGATTACTTTAATTCGATCTAAAAAAATTTCTAATCCGCTTGATGGATATGGGATCAGGTAAGATTTATCTGCGATATCTTTCATATAAATACCGGGCTCTAGATTATCATAAAGTAGTCCGATTATTTTACCATCAAATTTTGAAAATTCTTTCAAACTTCTAATGACCGGAACGCCGGGACCCGGATTATCTGTGGCGTTTAGGCCGGTTACTGCTACGTTCATAATTCTGTTACCAGGTCATAATTTTTCAATTGACTTAAATAATCTTCAAAATCCCTTTCGGCAGTTTGTTGATCGATATCAAATAGTTCAATAATATGTCTAATTATATCGACACTGCTTTTTTCAGCTTGAAGATTATTAATAATTAATTTCCCTAGCTCGTTAACAGTAAAAGTTTCGCCGGTTGAAGGGAAAAATAAAAATCCGGAATCACTTATTGCTAAATTTTCCTGAAGTTTATATTGATTCATTTTAGACTCTCAAAATATTGATTAGCATTGTTACAACCCTGAATTAGAATAGCCAATGGAGTGAAAAACTTTCTAACTAAATATATAGTAATTAGACCAAATATATTTAGATATGGTTTAACTATGAATTTCAGTGATTTTTTTGAATTTATTTTACATTAAATTTGAACTCGGCTTCCTGTATAAAATTAGACGTCAAAAATATCATTTACTTGCGATATAATTTTCTTTTATTTTTGTTTGATGCAGCTTTTTGTAAAAAGTTGCCTTATGAATTGATATATTGCATTATTAAATAAATAAAACGAGCAAAAATTGTCATTAAAAGAAAAAATATCGAAGATTAAACTTGTATTAACCGACATTGATGGAGTTTTAACAGACGGAAGTCTTTACTATTCTGATGAAGGTATTGTGATGAAAAAATTCTTTGTAAAAGATGGAATGGGTGCTGTGCTTCTGAAAAAAAATGGGATTGAGGTCGGAATTGTTTCATCTGATAAATCCGAAACTGCCATTGCTCGTGGGAAAAGACTAAACCTTGAACTTGTTTATTATGGAGTGGAAGACAAAATGAAAGCATTGGACGAAATTTGTTTTGTAAGAAATATTGAAAAAGAAAATATCGCATTTATAGGTGACGATGTTAATGATCTTGAAATTTTGAAGGAAGTCGGCTTAAGTGCCTGCCCTGCAGATGCAGTTGAAGAAGTCAATTCAATAGCTGACTATGTTTGTAAGAAAGAGGGCGGAAGAGGTGCCTTTAGAGAATTTGCAGATTTGATTTTAAAAACCGGAAGTAGATAAATTCATGCTTTGGTTTTTGAAATGTTGTTTGGTAAATTAACCAATTATTTTAACAGGAATTATGAAAAAAATATCGGCAGTTATTTTATTAATAATTTTAATTACGAATCAGAGTTATAGCCAGGATGCACAATATTTTGATGCTCCTTTTGGCGGCGGCGGAGGTTATACACCCGGGTGGTATTTCCCTAATCTTGATAAAATAAATGTTCAGTTGCAGGGATTCAATGTCCCGGCTCTTTCAACAAAGGGATTTTATACTTCAGGAGGAGCAGGATTTATTTATCTAGGCTTTATTCCGCAACTAAGAGTTGGAGGAATGGGATTCGGAGGTTCTACATCTTCATCTGCAAATGTTAATGGCGAAATCAGGGAAGCCATTTATTCGCTTGGAGGAGGCGCTTTAACTGTCGAATATACTCTTCCGTTTTTCAGAGATTTTGGAATATCCATTGGAGCATCTATTGGTCGTGGAAATTTGAAAATAGAAGTATATAAAAACAGCGGGGCATTCGACTGGAATAATGTCTGGACTGAAATTTCTAACTCTTCAACCTCAAACTACAGCCGTACAATTGAAAATAATTACTGGATAATTACTCCAACTTTAAATGTTGATATTCCTTTTCAGCGTTTTGTAACATTCAGAATCGGGGCGGGTTATCAATTTACATTTGGAGATAAATGGGCTGCCGAAAACGACCAGCCGATTAATAACGTGCCTCCGGATTTAACGGGCAAAAGTTTCTTTATTCAATCCGGCGTTTTCATCGGTTTCTTTTCATATTAATAGAGTTAAATGAAAAATATACTAGTTACAGGCGGTGCAGGCTTTATTGGGAGCAATTTTACAAATCATATTCTGAATGAAAGAGATGATTATGAAATTGTTAATCTTGACAAATTAACCTATGCCGGCAATCTTGAAAATCTTAAAGAATCAGAAGGAAAGAAAAATTATCACTTTGTTAAAGGCGATATTACAAACCCTGATCTTGTAAATTATCTTTTTGAAAAATATAATATAAAATATGTAATCAATTTTGCAGCTGAATCTCACGTTGACAGAAGTATACTTGGTTCTGAAATCTTTTACAGGACAAATGTAATCGGAACGAATATTCTTTTGGAAACAGCAAGAAGATTTGAAGTTGATAAATTCCTGCAGGTTTCTACAGACGAAGTCTATGGAAGCCTCGGCAAAGAAGGATTATTTTCAGAATCAACGCCGTTATCTCCAAACAGCCCTTACTCGTCAAGTAAAGCTGCCGCTGATATGATGGTGAACGCTTTTTATCATACGTACGGTATGCCGGTTGTAACAACAAGATGTTCAAATAATTATGGTCCGCTTCAATTTCCTGAGAAGCTTATTCCATTGATGATAATAAATTGTCTGAACGGAAAAAAATTGCCTGTTTACGGTGATGGGATGAATGTTCGCGACTGGATTTATGTAATTGATCACAACAATGCAATAGATTTAGTTTTTGAAAAAGGTAAAGAAGGGCAGGTGTATAACATCGGGGGAAGTAATGAAATGCCAAATATCGAAATTGTAAAATTGATTTTAAAATATTTGAATAAATCTGAAGATCAAATAGAATATGTTAAAGACAGGCCGGGACACGACCGTAGATATGCAATTGATTCTACAAAAATTCAGAATGAACTAGGATGGAAACCTGCTTTTTCATTTGAAGAGGCAATTGAAAAAACAATAAACTGGTATATTGATAATAAAGACTGGTGGGAAAGAATCATCTCTGGTGATTATCAAAAATATTACCAGGCGCAATATCAGAACAGGTAAAAGAATAAATCAGGAATTCTTAATGAAAAGAAAATTATTTATTTCATTCTTGATCCTTTTTTCATTTGTTACTTATTCGCAGGATAAGAATAATAGCACTAATTTTAATTCACTTTTATCTTCTGCTTCAATTAGTGTAACAATCGGTGGTGAATTTCCGATTACCGGAACATTCCCTGCTTCAATTAACGAAAGGGTAGACCAGTTTATCACCCGAATGTATTTAAGCGCTCATGAAAAAGCAATGAACAATATAACGGATCCTGAATTACTGAATAGAATTAATGAAAAACTGAATAAATATTCATTAAGAAATATCACCTTAAAAAGATCATCTGGTGAAAAAATAAATATTGATCTTCTTAAATTTAGATTAAATGGTAATTTTAAAAATAACCCATACCTAAAAAATGATGATGTAATAATCTTTCCGCCGGTAGATCTTGAAAGAAATTTCTTTAGTATTAGCGGGGCAGTAAATAATCCGGGAAAGTTCCCATTTGTTGAGGGTGATAAATTATCAGATGCTATTGAATTAGCGCAGGGGATTAGTAAAGCTTATAATAATGTTACTTCTGCTGAAATTAACAGGTTGGATTACAATGGTGAAAATTTAAATAGACAAATAATAGATATTAATTCAGATTTTTCGTTAAAAAGGGGAGACAGAATAAAAATATTAGCTGTAGAAACACAAAAAAAAGACTTCAACGTCACTATAATTGGTGAAGTAAATCAGCCGGGTAAAATTTCTATTTCTAAAAGTAATACAACTCTAAAAGAGGTAATCAAAAATGCTGGAGGCTTGACTGATAAAGCATCGCTCAAACGAGCAAGATTGTTTTCCGGTGAAAATATTTTACCAATAATAGAAAAAGAATTTGGTATTAAATTAATTGAAAATGAAAAATATGAACAAAAAGATTTTGAAGAGAAATATCTGAAATTTGAAAATATGCTGATGTCAAGAATGTCAAATATTACTGAACAGGATACTTCCTATTTTTTAATGGAAAACCAGATCCGCTTAACTGAAGGTGGTGGTGCAATAGATTTTACAAAGCTTCTTGATGAAAATTCACAGGCGTCAAATTTTATAGTTAGAAATGGCGATGTAATTATTATTCCACAGAAAGAAGATGTAATTTATGTTTTTGGGCAAGTTGCTCATCCTGGTAAAATAAATTTTATAAAGAACGAAGATTATAAATATTACATAAAACAGGCCGGTGGTTTTAGCGATTATTCTGATGAGGATGTGATGATTATAAAATCAGCTTCAAGAGAGTGGATTTCAGTTTATGATGAAAATGCAAAAATTGAAGAAGGAGATTATTTATATATTCCTAAAGACCCCAAAAGATCGTTTCATTATTACCTATCTGAAACAGCTAGTTATTTAAGTATAATAGGGAGCATAGCTACCATAATCCTTCTGCTTATTCAAATAAATAAATAGCATTTAAATTAAAAGATTTAATAAATTTTACTGCACTTCGACCCGCTTGCCTTCTGAATATGATTTGAGGTTCAAAGAGTTAACAATATGACATAAAATTTGAAGAATTAATTTCATCCAAAACTTGATTCTAAAAATAAAACTCATATATTTGAAAGGCTATTTTGGGTTTTTAATTATTCCCAAAAATTTTGAATTTGAAAATTTTTTTTATGTGTGACTAAGTCTCTTGACATTAGTAACAAGAGGCAGTAAATTTGAAGTCCTTCTTTAAATGAGGAAGGAAAAATTTTTGAATGTTCTTTGATAGAGTGAGTGCATTTAACCAGTCAATGTTAAATGGTTTCAACTAAGCGTCTAACGCCAAGATTACAAAAAATTAAACTCTACAACGGAGAGTTTGATCCTGGCTCAGGACGAACGCTGGCGGCGTGCTTAACACATGCAAGTCAACGAGAAAAGAGTAGCAATATTCTGATTAAAGTGGCGCACGGGTGCGTAACACGTAAGCAATCTACCTTTAGGTCTGGAATAACTCCGAGAAATCGGGGCTAATACCGGATGATGCAGCGGCACCGCATGGTGATGTTGTTAAAGATCTTGTATCGCCTATAGATGAGCTTGCGCCTGATTAGCTAGTTGGTGAGGTAACGGCCCACCAAGGCTACGATCAGTAGCTGGTCTGAGAGGATGATCAGCCACACTGGAACTGAGACACGGTCCAGACTCCTACGGGAGGCAGCAGTGAGGAATATTGGGCAATGTCCGAAAGGGTGACCCAGCAACGCCGCGTGGAGGATGAATGTCGTAAGATTGTAAACTCCTGTTAGAGGGGAAGAACAGTTCCGATAACATCGGGATTTGACTGTACCCTCAGAGAAAGCCCCGGCTAACTACGTGCCAGCAGCCGCGGTAATACGTAGGGGGCAAGCGTTGTCCGGATTTACTGGGTGTAAAGGGCGCGCAGGCGGACTTGCAAGTCAGAGGTGAAATCCTGCAGCTTAACTGCAGAACTGCCTTTGATACTGTAAGTCTTGAGTATGGAAGAGAGAAGCGGAATTCCAGGTGTAGTGGTGAAATACGTAGATATCTGGAAGAACATCAGTTGCGAAGGCGGCTTCTTGGTCCATTACTGACGCTCAGGCGCGAAAGCGTGGGTAGCAAACAGGATTAGATACCCTGGTAGTCCACGCTGTAAACGATGAATACTAGGTGTTGGGTCGCAAGGCTCAGTGCCGCAGCAAACGCATTAAGTATTCCACCTGGGGAGTACGATCGCAAGGTTGAAACTCAAAGGAATTGACGGGGGCCCGCACAAGCAGTGGAGCATGTGGTTTAATTCGATGCAACGCGAAGAACCTTACCTAG
>DATFMR010000033.1:0-5831 GCA_035266865.1 Ignavibacteriaceae bacterium
ATCAATGTTGTAAGTCTTTATGTCCGGTTCCACCAATACGGGTTTGAGGCCGCAGTGGAGTAAGGATAAAATGGTAGCGATGTAAGTATTTGAAGGGACAATTACTTCCGAATCTTTTTCAAAATTAAAACTTTTAAGTCCGAGGGTGAGCGCGTCAAGCCCAGAGGCTACACCGACGCAATATTTGCTGTTATTAAATTCGGCAAATTCTTTTTCAAAAATTTTTACAAAATGTCCGAGTATAAACCAGCCGCTGTTTAGCACATTACCAAATTTGTGAATAAAGTCATCAAAGAATAATTCATTTGAGTCACGTAAATTTTCATAATCTATCATTAAAGAACCTGGGTGTTGAAATTAAATATTATGTCAGCCAACCAATAGCGCAAAATAGTAAATTCTATATTAATATTTTATCAATTTCTATTTTAACTTCTTCCGATGAAATTGAATTTATGTCAAGCAATGACCTGTATTCGTATTTTGTATAGAGATGCTTTTTGTCTGAAAGATTTTGGCTTATTTCAAACGGATAAAATGTAGTAATATTAGCCCTTGAGTTTTCCGGATACGGAAGAAATCTACCAAATTGACTTCCATTTACAAGTACAATAGTTTTGGTATTAACAGAAGCAGCCATATGCACAATTCCTGAATCATTCGATATTAACAAATTTGCGTCTTTCAATAGAAGGAGTAATTCACTCAGTGAAGTTTCCCTGCTAAGGTCGGTAACTTTATCTTTGCGATTTATAGAGTTATAAAACTTCCTGTTATCGTCAATTTCATTTTTTGCACCGACTAAAAGGATATTAAAATTATATTTTGATATAACATAATTACCAATATCTAAAAATTTATTCATATCCCATTTCTTATATTTTCTCTTCCCTCCGAGAAACAGCACAACGTAATCCTTAAAAAAGTATTTTGATTTTGCATCTGGTTGTATATCGATTGCAGGCTTGATAATATTAATTTTTGTATCAAGTATGCTTTCGCAAAATAATCTGTTTTTATTCAGCTCAAATCTCTCATCAGAGCAATCAATAAGTTTTGTGTAATATTTATCGCTTAATTTAACCTGCCATTTATCAGAGTTGGCTAAATCAGTCTTAAACCCAATTTTATTTTTTGCATTAGTCGATTCAATTATTGAATCATCTATAAAAAAGTTTCTTGAATAAGAACAATTAATTACTGTTTCCGGGTTTCTACTAAATATAAGTTTTAGAAAATTTACTCTGTAAAGGAGATTATTATTAAAACTGGTTTTATTGATCCAAATAAATTCATCAATAAAAGAACCATCAAAATTTAGCGCGATATCTTTCCATATTTCATTACCACATAATATAATTTTATAATTTTTGTACTTATCCGAATTTCTGATAAAAGATAAATAGTTCCTGAATAATAAATAATCACCTATTTCATCTGTTTTAATGAGTAAAAGTATTTGCCCTTTTATTTTTATGCGGGGAGAATTATTTATAAAATTAGCTGGTTTTAAGTAGACAAATTTGATCAGTTCTATCAGGGATAAAATTATTGAGCGGAATATATAATCAATCTTTTTAATAATCATTAATTTTCCTGAAAGCAATGGGGGCAAATAAATGTTAAGCTTTCTGCTTCTTATTATTTATTATTGATTTAGAATCAGATAATGTTTTGCTGCCCATCAAATATTTTACCAGAGTCGGTAACCCTAAATGAGAAAGCATTAGTAGAAGATTATAAAAATTATTACTGATCACTTTGTGAGTAAGTAAATGAAAACTCTTTCCATTTGTGTAAAGGTTCAGGTTAAATTTCTTTGCAATAAGCTTAAGGGTATTCAGTGAGTAAAAAGCAATATGCTGTCCATGTGAAAAAGCATAATAATCCCAGTTATCCGGTTTCGGAGGGGAGTCTGAATATAATTCAGTTGAAAACAGAATATTATCTGAGAGTTTAATTAATTTCTCAATTTCAGAAATAGGTTGTTCAAAATGTTCAAAACATTCAAATGCAGAAACCAATTCAAATTTTTTATTTAGCGAGAGGTCAAATTCAAATTGCTGCGCAAAGAGATTCGTGGTATAGGGATCATGCCAGTAGAAATCAAATCCATAATCTCTCATTAGCCGGGTAAAAAGTCCGTAACCTGCTGCATAATCCAAGAATTGTCCGTTCTTATGAAATAAATTATAGAGAAGCATCGAAGTGAGTTTCGCAAATAATAAATTACGACCAACCAAACCTGTATCTTCATTATTGATTGGTTCCGAATAAGCTTCGCTCAACCAAAATGGATCATCAGTCTGGATAAAATCGCAGTTTATACAATGGTAATAGCATACATCATACTTGTTAAGTACTTTTTCGGAAAAAATATTAGTGACTTTATGATTACAAATTTTACAATTCAAGCTGGCTTCCCAAATAATTTATCGATAAACCATAATAATATTATGCTTCTTTCCTTCTTCTAATAAAGACGAAACCCAATCCTATAAAAATTAAAACATTACAAGTAAGTGTTATATACTTCCCAATATAAAAGCTGGCAGGTTTTACTGAAAATTGGATTATGTGGTTTCCATTTGGAACTAAAATTCCCATGAAACCATGATTCAATTTATATATCTTTGCCTCATTACCGTCAATGCTGGCTATCCAATCTACGGGATAATATGTATCTCCAAGAAATAGCATATTGTTTCCGGTTGCATTTGCGTTTAGCACAATGTTTTCATCACCATATGATTTAACGGTTATGCTCGCAGACTTTTCGGGTTTGTCCACATTTATATTTCCATTTTCTAAGTATGCAACTTTTTTAGGATCAAAAGAATTGTTTTTAATCGAATTTAATATATCCAACGGAGTTGATGTTGCAACGCTGTCTACAAAATAAGCTCGTGGGAGTACATTATTATTCTTATAAACATAATTATTCTGGTCGGTAAAAATATTTGTAAAGCCTTCTAAATTTACTGCTTTATCAAGTATCAGGTATTTTACATTCAGCATTCTCCAAAGTGTAGGGTTTGCCGGACCGATAACATCGATTAAATCCTGATACGTACGGGGTTTTATACCTGAATAGCCGTAGAAGTCCTCAATCAGAAAATGGACATAATAATTGTTATTACGGTTAAAAGAACCTAGTGAGCCATCCTGCTTCAAATTTAGTATTCTGTAAGGCCCGTCATTTTGTTCTGATTTTATAGCATTCAAATATGCGGGCATAGCAAATTCCTGCTTGATGCTGGATTCATCACCGTAGTCAATTCCTCTATAATCAATTCTCCAAAGATCGACTACCACAATTATGAGTACAAATATCCCGAGGAGGTCTGCTGTAATTTTTCCTTTTATATAAATATATGCCAGCCAGAAAACGCCTGCCGAGAAAATCAATGAGAAATAAACATCGCTCAAGAACATATCACTCATATAATTATTTAATGGGCTTAGCTGGCTTCCTCTCTGTCCTGAAGCTGCAATTCTATCTATAAACCAGCCTGATATTGCCTGGTTAAGAACTATAGATAATCCAAGCAATACAGATAAAACAATTGCGATCCGTTTAATAATAATTTCGCCCGATAAATCATTATCATTTTTGATTGTAAAAATTTTCATTAAACCCAGGCCGGCCAATATGGGGAGGCTTAGCTGAACAATATTCAGAATCATTACCGGGGCGCGGAATTTATTGAAGAATGGGAAATAATCATAAAATAAATTATACAAAAGAGGGAAAGTTCTTCCGAAGGATAAAATGAGTGAAACCAAAATCAGGATTGTCAAAAATCGCACAAGGGGTTCTTTCCACCTTGTTACAATTCCAAATAAGCCTAGTAATAAAATTACAATTCCCATATACTGAGCGGCATCAACAAAAGGCATTTGCCCGAAATAGGTATTGACGCTTACTTCTCGGTTCTTCGTAAGGGGTCCCTGGTAGCTTGAATTCCCATATCCATAAAGCGAGGGGAATAAAAATGTACCCATTTCTTCGGGTGAAAATGACCAGTTTGTTGCGTAATTATAAAAATCTTCCTGTTCCTTTTCAGGAGATTTTTTTTGAAGATCCACAATACTTTTAGTTCCCCTGGTAGAGTACGGTGTATAATCATAAATCTGTTTCAATTTATAATAATTCATCCCTAATGCGATAACAGAAATAAAAGCGAAGGCAGTTACAGACTTAACCAGTGTCTTTGTCAACGCCTTATTCTTAAGCTTAAAACTGCGTGCAAAAAAGTATAAGTAAAATACACCGACACTGAAGAAAATGTAGAACATTATCTGAACATGCCACTGACTGAATAAGAAGTGCATAGTCAGAACAAAAAGTAATACATCGAGCAGTTTGATTTTTTCATTAAATCGGAGCAGGAATAAAATAACCAGAGGGAATATTACAAGGGAAAGTAGTTTTGTGATGTGACCTATAAAATATAATAAAACAATTCCTGTACTAAACATTGAAGCTACGGCGACTATAATGCTAACTATTATTGTTGCCCGTAAATGTCGCATCAGGTAAAAATTAAAGAACCCGAGAAAAAGAAAGTAAAACGTCCAACTTGCATACTCGTTTGTAAAGAGCGTGTAGATTTTCGGAATTATTTTAAGAAGGCTATTTAAGAAAAAATCTGCCCAGCCGATATTTCCGAACAATGGCATTCCCAGAAATACATAAGGATTCCATAATGCATTTGGGGACTCTTTAAAGAAATTCTTAAATGCGTATATGCTTGTAATATCACCGGATTGAGCTGTTTTACCTCCAAAATATGCCGGTGCAAAAAAGATTATGACGGCTAGAATAATAAATACATGAGAAATAATTATTAACGCCGTTGGAGACAATTTGCTCTCTAAACTAAGGCCAATTGCCTTAGTTTTATCTTTGCTACTTTTTCTTTTTTGCGACATATATCACTCTTGATTTAATTTCAAATAAAAAGGAAATGCTATAATTCATCTATTAAATAAAAATTGCGAATAAATTAAAGATAGCTTAAAGCCGCACTAACTTTAATTATTATTTTATCTTGATGCCTAATTGTAGATAATTATTTATTGCCCCAATAACCTCATAGTCAAAAGTATAAGAGCTAAAGAATTCTTTAAAGGCCTTAAATTCATGAGTCGGAACTCCAAACTCATCGAAAATTATAATGTCGCCTTTTTTTAATTTAAAAGCTAACGTTGTTAAGACGAATAAAGTGGATGTGTACAAATCCGCGTCCATATGCAAAATTGTTTTTCTGGAAAAATCAAAATTTTCTGCAAATGCTGGTAAGGTATCCTGGAATAATCCAATTTCAAAAGAAACCCTTTGATCTTCAAACTGAGGTACAACACCTTTTTTATCAAAATCCTTAATCTTTAATACTCCAAAATCTTCCGGGGGTCCGGTGAAGGTATCAAAACCTACAAAATTGGAATTTGGATTTGTGTTTTTTTGCGACCACCATTTAATTGAGCCACCATCAGCTACTCCAAATTCTATATAATTAATCTCATTATCCAAGTTTTCACTTTCGAATATATGATTATGCAGGTTGAAACGATTTTCATAGATTACCTTGCTGTTAAAAAAATCATCAAATGGTAATTTAGGAATTTCTTTGCGCCACTTAGAAAGTTGAGATAAATAAGCCAGGTTTAATAAAATACCATTCAATGGAAGAAAAATCACATGGAGATTTAATTTTAAAAAAATGGCTTTAATTTTTCTTATTAAATAAAGTTTTAAATACATAAATCATTTCCAGTATTCAATTGTAGTATTAAATAGAGTTCTTCAATTAATATTTGTCCGAAAG
>DATFMR010000034.1:0-3327 GCA_035266865.1 Ignavibacteriaceae bacterium
GTCGCTGCATCGCTCTGCACCTCAAATTATTTTGAGTGTTTTGTTCCTGGTGTTCTTTATTGGATTTCCAGCCGCAATAATCGCAGATAAATTTTATTCTCAGGATTAATCAAACCTTTCTTTAATCTGTCCCACTATAAAGTTATTTTAGTATATGAGATTATAATATATACGGATATGCAGATGTCGGACACTTCTAAAATATACGATATAGCTATCATTGGTGGTGGAATTGTGGGAACAGCCACCGCGCTTCACCTCCTGAAAAAGGGAAATTATAAGATCGTAATACTGGAAGCGGAAGATCATCTCGCCGCTCACCAGACGGGGAACAACAGCGGGGTTATTCACTCGGGGCTTTATTATAAACCGGGCTCACTCAAAGCCCGGAACTGTACTACCGGCAGGGAAATGATGTACAGGTTCTGTGAAGAAAACAATATAAAACACGATAAATGCGGAAAGCTTGTTGTAGCTACAAACAAAAATGAAGTCGCTTCATTGGATGAGCTTGAAAGACGCGGTAAAGAAAATGGGCTGAAAGAAATTAAAAGACTTTCAAAAGAAAAATTAAAAGAGTTTGAACCACACGTAAACGGAATCGAAGGTTTGTTTGTCGGTGAAACAGGAATAGTAGACTATAAAGATGTAGTTGACGCTTATTCAAAACTCATAAAAGAAAACGGCGGAGAGATAAAAACAAACAGCCGGTTTAAAAGTTTGAGGAAAGACGGAAGTGAATTAATTTTGGAAACCGTAAGCGGAGAAATTAGGACAAAATTTCTTGTTAACTGTGGCGGACTACAGTCGGACAGAGTAGCAAAACTCTGCGGAGTTGAACCGGGCCTGCAAATAGTCCCTTTCCGTGGCGAATATTATAAAATAAAAAAAGAGAAAGAACATCTCGTAAACAATCTTATTTACCCTGTGCCCGATCCTAAATTTCCTTTCCTGGGAGTACATTTTACACGAATGATAAATGGGGGAGTTGAAGCCGGACCGAATGCGGTACTCGCATTTAAGAGAGAAGGATACAAACATTCCGATATTTCAATTCCTGACATACTCGGAATGATAACCTACACCGGTTTCTGGAAGATGGCAGCAAAACATTACAAAATGGGTTTCCACGAATTTCACCGCTCTTTCAGTAAAGAAGCATTTGTAAAAGCACTTCAAAAATTAATTCCTGAAATTCAATATGATGATATTTACCGTGAAGGAGCCGGCGTTAGAGCTCAGGCACTGGAACCGGACGGTAAACTGGTGGATGATTTCAGAATTATCGAAGGGAATAAAATGGTTCACGTACTGAATGCCCCATCACCTGCGGCAACTGCTTCTCTGAGTATCGGGGAAACAATTTCAGAACTAATAGTTAAAAACTTCACTTAAATAAATTATCTCAGAATCAGATATCCCTGGTTTAGATTTATATTTATCTTGTAACTCTCCTGAAATTAATTAAAGTTTAAAGAACTTCGCTTAAATAAGCCTAAGATTATTTAAGTATTAAAACATTTCTCTTCACTAAAGACAGGAGGAATCTATGTTTAAAAAACAGGCCTTTTTTCGTCTCACATTTTTAATGGCGATCTTTTTCGCAATTTCTGCATTCCCACAGCAAATGAAACACAATATGAAAAATCACGGGATGATGGATCAAACCATGAAAGCAATTTGTGTTGTACATCCGACAAAAGGACACAAAGCACACGGTGTTGTCACCTTTACAAAAGTTGATGAGGGAGTAAAAGTTATCGCGGATATAGAAGGACTAAAGCCAGGCAAGCACGGATTTCATATTCACGAATACGGTGACTGCAGCGCAGCAGATGGAACTTCCGCGGGCGGCCATTTTAATCCGGAAAATGTAAAACATGGCGGACCAATGGATAAAGTAAGACACGTTGGCGATATGGGAAATATTACCGCCGATGCAAACGGAAAAGCACATTTAGAGTGGACTGATAGCATGCTGACACTTTGGGGACCTCATTCAATAATCGGAAGAGGATTGATCGTTCATGAAGGAACAGACGACCTTCATTCACAACCAACCGGCGCTGCCGGAGCAAGAGCGGGCTGTGGTGTAATAGGAATTGCAAAATATACAGCAAATTAAAAAATCTTTCCTTTTTTACAGTCATTACAGGTTAATGGGAAATGACCTGTAATGACAAATTATTAATTTATACTTTAAATTTCGCACTAACCTTAATTTTTACTATTATATTAAAATTATAGTTCTTATGGAGATAGCTACTTGACAGAAAAACTCATGAAATTCTTCGGGATTAACCGTGCCGTGCTGGCTCTTTCGGTAGCACGCCTGGCAGATGCGATGGGAAATAGTATTCTTTTTATAATTATCCCTCTATATATAGTAAAACTTCCTTCAGAATATTTACATCTCCCTGTTCCTGTAATGGTCGGGATTTTAATTTCAATTTATGGATTTGTGGTTGCATTTTTTCAACCGTTTATGGGAGCTCTGGCAGATCATCTTGGGCGAAGAAAAATATTAATACAGTTTGGGCTTGGGATGATCGGTATCTGCACTTTCTTATTTATCTTCGCTGACACTTATCTAAGTCTCCTTTTACTCAGAACCCTTCAGGGCATAGCCGTTGCAATTACAATCCCGGCAGCAATGTCACTAATGGCCGCAATAACAAAAAAAGAAACGCGTGGCGGTGCAATGGGAGTTTACAGTACATTCAGAATGGTTGGTTTTGTTATTGGTCCGCTGATCGGTGGTTTTCTTCTCGATCGCTATGGGTTTAACGCCGCGTTTTACGCAGGCAGCGGATTTATTTTTCTTGCAATGGTTTTAGTTCAAATATGGGTCGACGATGTACGGGTAATTTTTAAAGATAATAAAAGACCAAAAATAAAAATTATTGATAAAGAACTACTTTCGCCGGGAATTTTCAGCGCAGGGCTTTCAACTTTCTTAATGGCTTCTGCATTTTCAATGGTAACCACACTTGAAAATGAATTTAATACAAAACTCGGCATTACTGCTTTTGGCTTCAGTTTCGCTTTTAGTATGCTGATGGTAGGCAGACTTCTATTGCAGGTCCCTCTGGGAAAACTTTCAGATTTTATCGGGAGAAAACCATTGATAATCGCAGGACTGATTTTGATGGCTCCGGCGACTATTCTTCTCGGAGAGGTAACAACACTAACACAGTTTGTGCTGGTCAGATTAGCACAGGGCGCAGCGGCGGCAGCAATTGCTGCGCCGGCTTTCGCAATTGCGGCAGATCTTTCCACAAGCGGGGGTGAAGGAAGACAAATGAGCATTATAACTATGGGCTTCGG
>DATFMR010000035.1:0-23021 GCA_035266865.1 Ignavibacteriaceae bacterium
AAATATTCCAAAACCAAAAGTAGAATTAAATTTATTTGAAGAAAAAATTCTTGAGGCATTAAAGGGAAATTCATTACAAATTGATAAGCTTGCATTAAAGGTAGATATGCTTACTTCTGATTGTTTGGTTCATCTTCTTTCGCTGGAGTTTAAAGGTTTGGTCAAACAAATGCCGGGGAAAGTATTTTCTATATTATAACTAAAATTTAAACATTAATATTTTTTCTTACCTTTCCACAGGAATTTAAGCCAATCTTTTAAACGCTTTTCCTGTCCATTCTCTGTAGGGAAGTAAAATTGCGAGCCTTTTAACTCATCAGGGAGGTAATTTTCTCCAATAAAATTATTATCAAAATCATGGGGGTATTTGTATGTTTTTCCATAACCAATATCCTTCATCAGTTTTGTAGGCGCATTTCTTAAATGAATTGGAACCGGAAACAAATTATTATTTCTAACTTCTCCAAATGCTTTTTCAACGCCAATATATGAAGAATTGCTTTTGGGAGAAGAAGCTAAATATGTCGCGCATTGCGCAAGTATAATGCGAGCTTCGGGCATTCCAATTTTATCAACCGCACTGAACGTTGATTCAGCAAGTACAAGAGCATTTGGTGATGCGTTGCCAATATCTTCAGACGCAAGCACAACCATGCGTCTTGCAATAAAAAGCGGATCCTCTCCCCCTTCAAGCATTCTGGCCATCCAGTAAAGTGCCGCATCCGGATCACTGCCCCGGATACTTTTAATAAATGCTGAAATTACATTGTAATGTTCTTCTCCTGATTTATCATAGATAATGTTCTTTTTTTGAACAACATTTTCCAGAATTTCCTTTGTGATTTTAATGTTTTCTTTTTTTATTTCCTGGATAACAGCAGCTTCAAATATGCTTAACAATGATCGGGCATCGCCGCCAGATAAGTAAATAAGAAAATCTTTATCAATTTCTTTAATATTCAATGAAGATAAAAGTTCATCATTTTTTATTGCGGACTCCAGAATTGCTTCCAAATTTTCTTTCGATAATTCTTCAAGCACATAAATTCTGGCTCGTGACCTTAAAGCAGGAATTACTTCAAAAGATGGGTTTTCAGTTGTCGCTCCAATTAAAGTAATTATACCGGATTCTACCGAATTTAAAAGTGCATCCTGTTGTGCTTTATTGAATCTATGAATTTCATCTATGAATAGAATCGTTCTTTTGCCCTCAGACTTATTTTGTCCTGCAATCTCAATAATTGCACGGATATCTTTTACACCAGAAGAAACTGCATTTAATTGATGAAAATCAGAATTTGTGTGACCTGCTATAATTCTTGCTATTGTTGTTTTTCCTGTTCCCGGAGCTCCCCAAAGAATAAATGAACTTAGAGTATCATTCTCAATCATTAATCTGATTGGCTTTTTTTCACCCAATAATGATTCCTGTCCGCGGAATTCCTCAATTGTTTTGGGTCTTGCTCTTTCAGCAAGTGGTGTCTGTGGAATGTTACTTTTGCTCATTTTATTTTTCAATTATCTCTATTGTTTCTTCTCCTTTTCTTTTCATTCCATATTTTTCACGAGCAATTTTTTCTATAATTGCGGGTTCCTTTCTCTGAAGTGAGTCAATCTCAGAACTTAAACTTTTATTTTTAGCCTCGAGATAATTTACCTGTTCATTTAAGGAATTTACTTCTTTTTGTAACTTAGAATATTTTAATACACCATTCTCATTAAAAAACAGGATAACCACACCAATAAAAAAAAGAAAGAAAAATAGATAAACTTTTAAATTCCGGTTCTTAAATGATAACATTAAATACTTAATTTTATTATTCTGTCAATTAATTCATCAAATGAAACCCCAATAGCTTTAGCCATTTTAGGTACCAGACTTGTAGAAGTCATTCCAGGCAATGTATTCGCCTCAAAACAATAAATTTGGTTGTCACTACTTAATTTAAAATCTATCCTGCCGTAAACGCTACAGCCTAGTTTATTAAAAACTTTTAAGGATTCACCCTGAATTTTTTTTGAAATATGTTTCGGAATATCAGCAGGTACAACGTACTCACTCATACCTGTAGTATATTTACATTCATAGTCATAAAGATCATGCTTCGGTTTAATTTCAAGCACAGGCATAGCTTCATTATTAATAATCGCAACCGTTAGCTCACGACCATCTATATAGTCTTCAATTAATACTTTATCAGAAAACTGAGAAGCAATTTGAACTGCTTTTTCAACTTCTCCCGATTCTTTGCAGACAGTCAATCCCACAGTTGATCCCTGATCATTGGGCTTTATTACACAGGGATAGCCAAAACCAGTTTCAATATCTTTTTTAATTAATCCCGTATTTATATTTTTTTTATCATAAACCAGCCAGTCAGCTGTATTGATATTAAAATATCTGAAGATTACTTTGGACATAGCTTTGTCCATTGCATTAGCACTGGCAATAACATTTGAACCGGTATATTTTATGCCCCTGAATTCAAGCAGTGATTGAATTGTACCGTCTTCTCCCCATTTCCCGTGAAGGCCAAGAAAGGCAAGGTCTACTTTGTCAAATATATTTGAATTAATAGCATCGATATAATTCCTGGATGAAATTTCCGAGAAATCTTTTTTACTAAAAAAAGCCTCTATAACATCAGGTTGATTTTTCCCATATGCCGGATCAATCAGGACAACCTCGTAACCAAGTGAAATTAGCGCATTATATATAGATAAACTTGATAGTTTAGAAACTTCTCTTTCAGGAGAAGCACCTCCAACTAATAATGCTATTCGCAGCTTTGGGTTGTTCATTTATTATATCAAAAAAATCTGTGATTAAAAAACATTTCGTTCATCCTGGGATAATCCATATGTACCCTTCGCTAGAGACAATAATTCATTTATTTTTTCTTTTGGTAATTCATTAGCCCCGCCCATCATTTTTGCTACAAACATTGTTTTAGCTGCATGTTCAAGTTTTTCCATTTTAAAATAAGCATCTCTTAAACTACGGCCTAATGTTACAGCACCATGATTCTGTAACAAAAGTGCCCAGGAATGTTCTATATAAGGTTCAAGGCTCAATGGTAATTCATCAGTAGATGGAGTTGCATATTTACAAAGTGGTACTTTACCCAGAGTCAGAATTACCTCAGGAAATATATTTTGAGTTAATCCTTCACCAATACTTGCAAATGCAGTAGCATAAGTGGGATGACAATGAACAACTGAATTTACTTCCGGTCTTCTTGAGTATGTGTATAAGTGAATTTTATATTCAGTCGATATTTTCCCCTTTCCATTTAAAATATTTCCTGTTACATCAATTTCAAGAATATCATTTTCAGTAACGTCTCCTTTACAAACTGCTGACCTTGTTATTAGAATTGTATTTTGTGGAGTTATATAGGAAATGTTACCGTCAAATGCAGAAACAAAACCTTTTTCGTAAACCTTGTGACAAATATCAACTAACTGTTTTACGCTAGGCATTTACTTTCCAGTTCTTCCATTAATTTCATATTCACAAGTCCGTCATGGCCGGTGACTGAAGGAGTTTCATTTTTTAAAAATGAATTTTGTACTGATTTTAAAAGGTAAAGGAGTTTATTGCCTCTCTTCCTGAAAGATTTTCTCGCTTCACTTTCAAGTAAAATATTTAATTTCGCTGAAATATTTTTTTTCCCAATTAGATTTTCAATTGACAATGCACCATTGTGACCAAGAATTTCTATCCGGTTAAACCCTTTTTTATTATTAAATGAAACACTGAATTTCCCATAACCTGAATTTTTAAATTTCACTAATGCAGTTGCAAAATCTTCTACCTCAGTCTTATAAATAATATTGTCCATTATGCCATCAATGCTTGTAATTTCCCCACCGAAATACCTCATCAGGTCGATAACATGAGTTCCAAGATCCCTTAACGCTCCTCCACCGCTCAATTCTTTATTAAACCTGAAATTATTACTTGGAGGAATTTCTATATTAAAATTGATATCAATTGATGTAAGTTTCCCAAGCATTTGAGATTTAATAATTTCCTTTGCTTTGGTAACCAAAGGATGAAAACGATGAACATAATTAACTGCAAGCAACACATTATTTTTTTCACATGCTTCTACCATTTCCCCAGCTTGTGCTGAATTTAAAGCAAGAGGCTTTTCGCAAAGAATATTTTTGCCTGCTTCAGCAGCTTTAATTACCTGTTGGTAATGATCTGCATTTGTACTACCTATATAAACAGTATTTATATCAGAATTCAGGAATTTTTCATAATCATTGGAATGAAAGGGAGCACCAAATTTCTCAGCAATTTCTTTGGCCCTAGATGCTTTACCGCTATAAACCGAACTCAATGTACTCTTACGTAAAAATTCAAGAGCCGGAATAAATGAATGCTCTGTAAATCTGCCACAGCCAGCTACTCCCCACTTAATTTTTTTCAATTTCTTAGTCCTCGCCAATTTATTTTATTAAGCTATATTTCTAAATAATTTTAGCCTGTTCATTAATTTTTTTACAGGTAATGAATTCTGCATTATATAAAAATGAACGCTAGTTACTCCATTATTTAATAACTCTTCAACCTGTTTCGCAGCCCATTCTACACCTATATCAACAACGTGTTCAGGTTTGGCTGAATAAACTTCATCCGAAAGTTCATCCGGAATATTTATGTAGAAATTTTTAGGAATGTTTTCAAGATGTGCTTTTGTAGTCAGAATTTTTATCCCCGGGATTATAGGAACTGTAATTCCTTCTTTTCTACATAAATCAACATAATTAAAATAAGCTTTGTTATCAAAAAGCATCTGAGTAACTATATAATCTGCCCCTGCTTTAACTTTTTCTTTTACATGTCTTATATCAGATTTTAGGTTAGGAGCTTCAAAATGTTTCTCAGGATATCCCCCAACTCCAACACAAAATTTTGATGGCTTTGCATCTAGAAGATTCTCTTCCAGATACTTGCCATTATTCATATCTATTATCTGGCTTACTAATTCCGATGTCAATCTATTTGCACTTTTACCTTCAGGAATAGGTTTATCATAACCGTTATCATCTCCTCTGACTGCAAGTATATTTTCAATTCCCAGGTAGCTTAGCTCAATCAAAAAATCCTCTGTCTCCTCCCGGGTAAATCCTTTTGTCAAAACATGAGGAACAGCATCAATGTTATATTTATTTTGAATGAGGGCACAAATTCCCAGTGTCCCGGGCCTTTTTCTTTTTATTTTTTTTCTAATACCTTTTGGTGTCTCTTCGTAAATTACTTCCGCAGAATGACTAGTAATATCAATAAATGGAGGCTTATATTTTGCAATATCATCCAAAACAGCGAGTAAACTTATAATATCTCCACCTCGTTTAGGTGGAATTAATTCAAAACTTATTAAAGGTTCTTTGGCATTCTCTAAATGTTCCGTTACTTTCATATCACCCTATAATTGATTCGAAACTTAAATTTAATATAATCTTTAATAAACTTCATATTGTAGAATTTTATTAATTCCTGATTATTCTTAATAAATTATTCTGAGGCGACATTATTGAAGCTTTATCAGTTCGGACTTTAAAATATTTACCTCTCAACCATGATTGAGTCATATCATCGTAGTGTTCGCTCATTACGTTTCCAGATTCCCCGGTTGTTAAAACCATATAAAATTCATCCGGATATGAAAAATCGAAGATATAACGCATTGCAGGTCCCAGGTTATTTTCAAATTCTTTATGACTGAACCTAGGATATTCTTCAATACTTTGATAGAATGGATATTCTGTATTAAATATAGTTGTTCCATCTCCACCAATTGGAAATGGACCAATATCAACTATCTTGTCAACCAGACCTGAAAATCCACTAAATGCGTGTTTAAACTTTACCTGATGCAATTTACCCCATTGCCAGTATTTTAGATCATTCCCAAAATTATTTTCAAGCTCAGCTAAGGCATCGGATAAACTTTTTCTGATTATATTATTTTCGTTTTCAATTTGTGGCGTATTAATATTATCAAACCAGGTACTTGCAGGATTACTTAAAACTTTTAATATACTTCTATATGGCACATTCGCTACAAAAACAAATTCATTAAACAATTCGCTTCCCATTTCATCTTCATAAATATTCTTCAAAAGATGATTTAGGAAAACTGCATATATTGCCGGAATCTGACTCAGTTCATCCATTTTAAAATTCCAATCGGAAAACATTTGAAGAGCTGTTTTTAGATGTCCGTCAGTAATTTTCACATCTTTAAAAGCATCTAACAGGTATTGTGTTATTTTTTCAGCATAAGGAGAGATGAAGTCCATTTGATACTTCATATAATCATTAACAGAATGTTGCGGCTTAGAATTTAACAATTGAGTTATTCTATCAATTCTGGAGGACGGTTCCCATAAATTTGAAATATAATATTTAAAATTCTTTAATGTTTTATTATTTGCTGATGCGATATAATTCTGCAAAGGGTTAAACAAACTGGGAATATTATCAGGCGAGACAAATCCCTTCCATTCATATTTGTTTGTAGTTCCATCAAGAATAAACGAAGAAGAATTATTATTTTCTCTAATGGGAAGTTTTGCCCCAAAAACATATCCAATATTTCCTTCTTTGTCACAGTAAACGAAATTTTGTCCGGGTACAGAAAAGTCTTTTAAAGCACTTTTAAATTCATCCCAGTTTTGGGCATTATCTACTCCAAGAATTGAAGTCAATTCATCACTTAATTCGTTGCCAAGCCATTTCATACTCATTATTGGTAATTTTGTACTATCAGGATATAGAAATGAGTATGGATGAATATCTGAAATTATTGGTCCGTGATGAGTGGAATAAATCTTAAACGGAACTGGCTTTTCTCCTTTTACAAATATTGTATCTTTAATAATGTTCAGATTCTTCCAATTACCGTTATAAAAATATTTTGTTTTGGATGAATCCAGTTTTTCCAGATAGAAATCAGCGTCATCATTCATTACATTTGTAACAGCCCAGGAAATGTTTTGATTCTTTCCAATAACAACAGCAGGCGCTCCCGGAAGAGTGAATCCCGATACATTCCATTCTCCACCTTTAATAACAGCAACGTACCACTTATCTGGAGCACTGAAACCAAGATGAGTGTCATTTGCAATTATTGGTTTTCCGGTTGTTGATTTATATTTATTAACAACCCAATTATTTGAGCCAATATGAGTTCCCGTCCATCCAATAAACTCCCGAAACCTTTTATCGGTATTAATAAAGTTGCTGCTAATTGTAGGATAATTTTTGATTTCATCTGGAATAACTGTAGGACCATTTTCCGGAAAATCCGGTAATATTTCATTTGTTTTTTCTTTACCTAACCTCTGAACAAGCTCAGTAAAAGTAACATCTTCCCACCAGCTGATATTTAATTCCCAGCCCATCATGCGTATCATTTCAACACTGTTAACAGGTTTCCAGTTTTCAGGTTTATAATCCAAAACATCGAATTCTACTGGGTAATTTCCTTCTGAATTTTTTAAATAAAGATTCACACCCTCTGCATAAGATTTCAACATCTTTAAAGAAGCAGGATTCATTTCTTTTACAATTTCTTCGGATACTCTTTTTATTCCAACAGTTAAAAACATCTTATCAAACGGTATAGTTTCTTTGCCAAAAATTTCACTTAAGTTTCCTTCAGCTGCGCGTCTTATAAGATCCATTGTAAATATTCTATCCTGAGCGTGAACATAACCAAGAGCATATGCTGCATCTTCCGGGTTGGAAGCAAGAATATATGGTACAGCTGTACTATCTCTGTAAATTTTTACTTCAGAAGAAATATTATCTGCTTTTATTATTCCAGAATACTGAGGGAGAGAAGAACGGAGCATATGATAAAAAATAAATCCCGCTGCAATAAGCAATAATATAACAGATGAGAATACACCTATCGAATTTCTTAGCCACTTTGGCATTGATTTATAATCCAATAATTTAAAATGCTGGTTTCAGCACCATAAATATGACTGCAATATATGGAGCAAGTGTTGCAATAGTTCCCCACAAATTCCATTGCCTGGAAAGTTTTTCATACTCATCCCATTTAAATTTGTTTTCATCATTTGCCAGAGTAAACATTTTCTTCTGAAGTGGTACAACCTTTGCCATAAATGCTGCAGCTGATATAATAATCAGTATAAGGCTCCACATTATCCATGGAGTTTCAATCGGGTAGCCCCACGTCATTTGTGCCCCAAATCCAAATATTATAAGAAAAGTAACCGAGGGCATTGTAAAAATTCTGTCTGCCCTGATAATATTCTTCAAGGTATCTGCTATCTTTATTCTGTCTTTGCTTCTGTCAGCAGCTCCTTTCCAGAAAGGGGTTATTGTAATATTACCCAAGAAAATAATAACTGCAATTACGTGCAATAATTTCCAAATCAAATAGACCATAATAATTCCTCTAATAATTTAGCAAACTTGTTTAAATAAATTAGAAAATAAATAGAATAGTATTAAAGTAAGTATAGAAAATTTCAAATAAAAGATTAAAGAGAAGGAATATATTGACGAAAATTGCTTAAGAATTAATTCTTGTAATATCTAATTGCTTCTGGCAATTCGTTTTTTATATCTTCAATTCTTGTTTCATTTGAAGGATGGTCACTCAAAAATTCAGGTGGAGCATTCCCATTTTGTAATGAAGACATTCTCTGCCAGAAATCCAATGCTACATGAGGATCGTATCCGGCAATTGCCATGAAAATTAATCCCAGATGGTCGGCTTCGCTCTCCTGAGTTCGGCTAAATGGAAGCAAAATACCTACCTGTGCTCCTAAACCAAATGCAGCCATAAAAAGATTCTGTGTCAATGCAGGTTTGTCTTTTATTGCCTGGGAAAGAGCCATTCCACCAAGTTGAGTTAATAACCCCTGGCTCATTCTTTCGTTTCCGTGTTTTGCAACAGCATGTGCAATTTCGTGCCCTAATACAACAGCTAATCCCGCTTCAGACTTTGTAATTGGTAAGATGCCCGTGTAAACAACAACTTTTCCGCCTGGCATACACCACGCATTTACATCCTTACTTTCAATAACATGAAATTCCCACTTGTACCCATTAAGCTGTGAAGAGAGATTTTTTTCAGCAAAATATTTTTCCACGGCACCCGCTATTTTGTTTCCAACTTTATTTACTAGATTAATATCATTTCGGTTAGTACTTTCCTTGTTATCTTTCAAGAATTGATCATATTGACTAAAACTCATAGACAACATTTGATTGTCTGGGATAAGATCTAATTGTTTTCTACCTGTTATTGGAACCGTACTGCAAGAATTAAAAATTAATGTAAATAAAAAAATTACCACCAGTAATAAATGCTGCCTTTTCATAGCAAGTTCCTGATAAGATTAAATTATATATATAAAACTATATTAATTGTTTTTATAAAATAATAAAATAAAAGAGATTAAGAAATACCTAATAAAGTTGCCTTAACTCATAATATTAAAAGACATTCAAAATCAGGAATTTTTAATTTAATCAACTCTTTTATAATTGAATTTTACCTCGTTTTCTTTTCCTTTGGCTTGAATGACGACATACATATTTATTTCATTGTCATTTATCTTTTCAATTGTGAATTCATCAAAATAATATTTATTGGGTTCTACTTTAACAAGAGGGAAATCTACAGTTACATTTTTATCCTCCCATCCTTTAAGATCAGAATGAAAATGTTTGATCTTCAACATTAATGAATTATTTTCTTCGGTAATAGTACAAAGTTCATAAAACTCAACTTTGTCTTTTACAATTAGTCTGAAAGAACACATCATTGAGCCGCCTGCGGGAGGAGACCAAATTTCTTCGGTGACTCCGCCAAAGGCTTCCCCTTTCCAGTGCCCGGTAAGCCACTTTATATTTTCAAGCGTAGCTTTTGGTGTATCTTTTCCTTCTTCTTTTGAAAATGTATTTTCAAATTTTTGAGTCTGTGAGAGTGAAACACCGGCAGAAAGCAAGAAAAATACAGCCAAATTTTTCAGCATTAAATAACCTCCAAATAATAATTAGTAAATAAGAGGGAAAAGAGGAATGATTTTAATTCTTTATGTTATAAAATTCCACTCTTTTTTATAAATTAGAAATAAGATATTAAGAAAGTTTGCAATAAATAACTTATTTGTCTTTTGTCATTTCCATATGATTATGACTGTCCATTTTGGGACTGAGATAAGGAATGCCGAGGTTTAAACCTCGAAAGATGAAAATCAAGGCGAATAAAATCGCAAAAGCAGGAGTAATTTTTCTTAATTTTTGCCTGAATTCCAGGTTAATAAACTTTCCAAAAACTGAAATTGCAAACATAGCAGGAAAAGTGCCAAGCCCAAAAAATGCCATAATCAACATTCCTGAAACCGGGTTTCCGCTTGCAATTGCTCCTGCAAGTCCCATATAAACAAATCCGCATGGTAAAAACCCGTTTAAAATTCCTATTACTAATAATGAAGAAATTGAATTTTGTTTAAAGAGTTTTCCAATAGATGTTTTTAAAGGAGAAATAAATTTTTGAACAGGATTAAGATTTGCAATAGAACTCTTAATCTTCCCCGGAAGGAAAATATAAGAGACAATTAATACGCCTAAAAATATAGAAAGAATTTGTTGAGAGCCCCAGATAGAGATACTTTTTCCTAACAATCCAAATACGAGCCCCATGATTGAATAGGAAATAATTCTTCCGATGTTGTAAAAAATTCTTCCAAAGAAAAATAACATATTATTTGAATTTGGAACAGGGAGAGCGAGCGCAATAGGACCGCACATTCCAACACAGTGAAAACTTCCCAAAAAGCCAATAGATAATGCAGCTATTAATTCCATATTAATTAAGCATTAAAGTTTTTTCGGTATAATAATCAATTTTATTAACTGTCCAGTTTATCTGCAGTTTCCAGAGTCCCCTGTCGAGTTTGCTAACATCAAGCGATTGCCTAAAATTTACATCAACAGTAATTGGTAATTTAAAATCTTTATGAAAGTTTGATGGTCTGTAAAAATAAAGATCGCCGGTTACAAGTGAATCTTTTGGAAAAAAGACGAGCAATACACTTCCTGTATATTCAACATTAAGGTCCTGGTTCAACAGGCTGGTTCTTATTTCTTTATCAATCTGTTGCTGGTATTTAATTTCTTTTTCATAATACTTATCTGTAACGAGATCAACTTCCCTGTTCATCATAGATGCAACTATAGCTATAATAATTCCCATAAAAATTATTATAGAAAATAAAATCCCCCAGCCCCAGTTCCATTTATTTTTCATCTGCTTCCTCATGTTCGTCTTTATCGTGACTTTCAACAGGGCCTAAAAAGGACGTGCGTATATTGTCGAGTAATTTTCCGTTTGAATAAAACCCGATAGTAATTGGTGTGTTCATTTTTTCAATTTCTGATTTAGGAATTACAACAAGAATTTTCCCATCGTAAATTTCCTGGGGTTTTAGGTCCATCTCCTGCCCAACCAGTTTTAGTTCCCCTTTAATATTTTCAAGCCTTAATTCAATTGGCAGATCTTTAAAAGTTTTATTTACAATACTGACATCATAAATATTACTTACTTTATCTCCCGCCTGTTCCTGGAAAAGTAAGCCGGGTGTTCTTAAAATATTTATGCTGAAATCAGTTCTTGTAGCCAGCAGGTAACTTTGGAGCGTAAGTAAAAGCACAAGCACAATTGAGTAGCCAATCATTCTAGGAGTAAAACGGAATTTTCTTTTTGTCGTTTTGGTTTTTTCAATTCCATTTTGAGATTCGTACCTGATTAATCCTCTCGGTCTGTCAACTTTATCCATAACATAATTGCAGGCATCAATGCAGGCGGTACAATTTACACATTCAAGCTGAACACCGTCTCGAATATCAATTCCGGTAGGACAAACATCCACACAAAGGTGGCAATCAACACAATCACCTTTTTGATTTTCGGTTTCATTCTTTTTTATTTTGCCTCTAGGTTCGCCCCTTACGTGATCGTAAGAAATTACTATTGAATCCTGATCCAGCATAACGCCCTGAAGTCTGCCGTAAGGGCAAACCAAAGTACAAGCCTGTTCGCGGAAATATGAAAAAACCCAGTAAAAAACGCCTGAAAACGCAAGGATTGCAATTAATCCCTGGATATGTTCCGAGGGTGGATCGGTAATAATTTTAATTAATTTGTCCATGCCGATTATATAAGCAAGAAAGAAATTTGAAATAATAAAAGAAATAGCAAAAAATATTACCTGTTTAGAAACTTTCTTGAATATTTTTTTTGAATCCCAGGGAGCTTTGTTTAAAAGAATCTGTTGCCTGAAATCACCTTCAATCCAGTATTCAATTTTCCTGAAAACCATTTCCATAAAGATTGTCTGCGGACAAACCCATCCACAAAATACCCTTCCGAAAATTACAGTAAAAAGAAAAATAAAAACGATAAATGTGATCATCGCCAGACCGAAAAGGAAAAAATCGTGGGGACCAAAAGGAACGCCAAGAATTATAAAATTCCTGTTAAGCACATCAAAAAGGACAAATGGACGACCATTAATTTTTATAAACGGCGTACCAAATAAAATTGCAAGCAATATTATGCTAACAATTGTTCTTGCGTTGTAAAACTTTCCGAAAGGCTTTTTCGGATAAATCCAGTTTCTTTTTCCTTCTTTACTTACAATTGATAAAGAATCGCGAAAAGATTCTTTGTTCTCTGTTTTGTTTTCCATAAAAATCTTAAACTTTATATTTTATACGTATAGACACGTGATCGCGTGTCTCTACAGAATATAATTATTTCGTTTCAGTCGTATCCTTCGGCGGTATATATTTATCACCTTCAGGAGGTTTTGGGTTTGCAGGCTTTGAACCCTGTAAAGACATTACATAACTAGCGACTTCCTGAATTTTTTTAGGGGTAAGCTGTGTTTGCCAGCTTATCATTCCTTTTGCAGGAACACCATACTTTATAGTTGAAAATATATTTTTAATTCCTCCACCGTGAATCCAGTATTCATCAGTTAAGTTAGGTCCAACGACACCACCGGCATCAGGTCCATGACAAGGTACACAATTTGTCTTGAAAATATTTTGCCCTGAATTTAATGAACCTATATCAGTTAATTGTGTTACATTGTTTTCATTGACAAATGTACCCGAGCTCATTAATGCCGCCTTTTGAATTTCTGCAGCCTGCATTTCTGCCTGGTATTCCTGGTATTGAAGTTTACCTGTTTTAAATACATGATAATCGAGCAAATAATAGATTGCAAAAATTACTGTAGCGTAAAAAAGAATATTGAACCATGGCGGAATCCTGTTATCAAGTTCTTTAATTCCGTCATAATCATCTTCAAGTAAAATTTCGTCTTCCTGTTCAACCGGGACTGCACCAACAAATTTATCTTTTGCTTTTCTAAAAAAATCTGCTACTTGCTTCGAAGGATCTTCCCTGTCTCCCATTCCAAATAATAAAAGGAAAACAAAAGCAATAAAAGTGAGAAGAAATCCAACCAGCAGCATTGTTTGAATATATTCAGTTGAAATTCCTTCATTTGTTGTTGTTTGAGCATTCAAAAAGGAAAATGATGATGCAAAAAATACAACAACAATTGTGAGAATTAATCGAAATATATTTTTATTATTTTTAATCTTCATTTGCATCACCTGAAAAATTTATTTTTGAATTTTCATCTGATTCTAGAGGCAGAATGCTCATTTTTTTTAAATGATTTTTATCTGCCTTAACTATCCAAATTAGCATTACCACAAAAAATATAAAAAATACAAGCAGAGATATAAGCGGGTAAATGCCAATTCCTTCTATAGATTGAAGATAGTGATTAAACATTTTCTCCTCCTTATTTCTGTGCTTGTTGATTATTAACTTTAATGTCAGTACCAAGCCTTTGCAAGTATGCGATCAAAGCAATTATTTCTTTATTTCTTTCTGCGGGTGCACCTGCTTTATTCAGATCCTGTGTAATCACATCAGCCTGTTTTACAAGATCTTCATTTGCAATGTTTTCATATCCGGCTTGATATGGAACCCCAAGACTCATCATAGCTTTAATTTTTGCTGCTGTAGTGGTTGTGTCCAGGTTCTGCGTTAGCAGCCAGGGGAATGAAGGCATAATAGATCCCGGTGACATTGATGATGGATTTTCCATATGCAAGTAATGCCACAGGTTAGGATATTTTCCGCCCTCCCTGTGCAGATCTGGTCCTGTTCTTTTTGAACCCCAAAGGAATGGATGATCGTAAACATATTCACCCGCTTTTGAATATTCGCCATACCTTTCAGTTTCAGATCTGAACGGACGAATTAACTGGGAGTGACAACCAACGCATCCTTCCCGAATGTAAATGTCTCTTCCCTGAAGTTCAAGAGGTGTGTAAGGTTGCACACTTGCAATAGTTGGTATATTTGATTTAACCATAAATGTTGGGATAAATTCTACCAGTCCACCAATTAGAACAACAACTGTTGAAAGTAAAAGAAATTGAACCGGTTTTCCTTCAAGCCATTTATGTCTTTTTCCTTTAACAAATTTTTCAGTGGATTTAACTAATGCCGGAGCTTCAGCTTCTTCATTATCTACAAAGGTTCCCTGTTTTGCTGTTTTTAACAGGTTATAGATCATTATAAAAACACCTGTTAGATAAAGAGCACCGCCGGTTGCTCTTACCATGTACATTGGAATAATCTGTAATGTTGTTTCAAGAAAGTTAGGATACTGCAAGGTTCCAACATCAGTAAACTGCTTCCACATTAATGACTGCGTAATTCCGGACCAGTACATTGAAGAAGCATAAAAAACTATTCCAAGTGTACCTAACCAGAAATGAAGATTAGCAAGTTTCTTTGAGAATAATTCAGTCTTCCATAATTTAGGAATTAACCAGTAGAGCATTCCAAAAGTTAAAAATCCGTTCCATCCAAGCGCTCCAATATGAACGTGAGCAATTATCCAGTCAGTAAAATGCGCAAATGCATTTACATTCTTTAATGAAAGCATGGGGCCTTCAAAAGTCGCCATTCCATAAGCAGTAACAGCAACTACCATAAATTTCAAAATCGGATCCTGCCTTACTTTATCCCAGGCGCCTCTTAAAGTTAAAAGTCCGTTTATCATTCCACCCCAGGAAGGAGCAATCAGCATTATTGAAAAAACTGTTCCAAGAGATTGCGCCCAATCAGGTAAAGCGGAATAAAGCAAATGATGAGGACCCGCCCAGATGTATATAAATATTAGCGCCCAAAAATGAACTATCGAAAGTTTGTATGAATAAATAGGACGATTTGCTGCCTTTGGCAGATAATAATACATCAATCCCAAATATGGAGTTGTTAAAAAGAAAGCTACTGCATTGTGACCGTACCACCATTGTACCAATGCGTCCTGAACACCTGCGTAAATCGGGTAGCTTTTCCAGAATGTTACAGGTATTTCAATTGAATTTACAATATGCAGAATAGCGACAGTAACCCATGTAGCAATATAAAACCAGATTGCTACATAAAGATGTTTCTCTCTTCTTTTAAAAATAGTACCGAACATATTGATTCCGAAAGCAACCCAGATCAAAGTAATTGCAATATCAATGGGCCATTCAAGTTCTGCATATTCTTTGCTTGTTGTAATTCCGAGCGCAAGAGTAACTGCAGCGGCAACAATTATTAATTGCCAGCCCCAGAAGTGTATCTTGCTTAGTAGATCACTGTACATTCTCGCTTTGCAAAGTCTTTGCAACGAATGATAAACTCCCATAAAAATTGCATTACCAACAAATGCAAAAATCACGGCATTAGTATGAATAGGTCTGATTCTTCCAAAAGTTGTATACTGCAAATTGAAATTGAGTGACGGAGCGAACAATTGTGATGCAACGAGAAGACCGACAAGCATTCCAACCACACCCCAAATTATAGTTGCGATTCCGAACTGCTTTACGATCTTATTGTCGTAACTAAACCTTTCTAACTCCATAGAGTTTCTCCTTAATTATAGAATCGATTTATTTTTCTTTTTCTGAATCTTTGTTTTCGTTATCAAATAACATTCTTACAGAAGGTGTATAAGTATCATTATACTGCCCACTCTTTACTGCCCATAGAAATGCAATTAAGAATCCAAGTGCAACTAAAAGACTTACTGCAATTAATACAACGATAACTGACATTACAATCCTTTCCTTTTAGCCATATAATTTGTTGATAGAGTTGCAAAAGTAACCACCGAGATAGAACTTAGCGGCATTAATATAGCAGCAACAATTGGCGATAGCATACCTTCAATTGCAAAACTAAGTCCCACTAAATTATATAAAAATGATATAACGAAACTTAAATAAATTATTTTAATACTGATATTTGAAAATTCAATAAATTTTGGAATTTTATTAAAACCTGATGCATCTAATATTCCGTCACATGCAGGCGAAAAATAGCTCACATTTTCTGTCAAAGCTATTCCCACTTCACTTTGAGCAAGTGCACCTGCATCGTTTAATCCATCCCCAAACATCAAAACTTTTTTATTTGTTCTCTGTAAAGATTTTATGTAAGCCAGTTTTTCAGAAGGTGATTGCCGGAAACGAATATCAGCATGTTTTCCCATTATCTTATTTAGGTTTTCCTTTTCACTTTCATTATCACCAGACAATATTGACAAATTAAATTTTGAGCCTAAATATTCTACAATATTTCCAAATCCGCTTCTGTAGGAATTTGATATATTAAAATATCCTAAAATCTGGTTATTAATTGAAAGATAAACTTGTGAACTAATATCATTAGATTCATCGCTGTCAGTTCTGTTATCGTCCACAAAATCTTCTTTTACAAAATTTAAAGAACCAATTTTTACAAAATTACCCAGCACATTTCCTTCGAGCCCTTTGCCAGCGTGTTCAATTAAATCATCCACTTCATAGGTTTTTCCCACTTGCAAATAATTACAAATAGCATTACTTAATGGATGAGTTGATACTGAAACCAGTGACTTAATAATTTCTTTCTGGAATGGGTTTAATTCAGGTCCGATAAAATCGATCTTTGCTTCGCCCGGTTTAGTTATCGTGCCTGTTTTATCAAAAACAACTGAACTTATTTTCGATATCTTCTCAATTACACCGGTATTTTTAATATAAAATTTATTCCTTCCTAAAATTCTCATTGAATTGCCAAGAGTGAACGGAATTGAAAGTGCCAATGCACAGGGACAAGCAACAATCAGGACTGCTGTAAGCACATTTAAAGCTTTGCCTGTATCAAACTGCATCCAGTAGAGTGAAGCAGCAAATGCAATTAATAAAATTGCAAATGTAAAATACTTACTAACTTTATTCGAAAATTCGGAAAAATAGCTTTCGGTCTTCTTCTTAAATGTATCATTGTTCCATAGTTGTGTCAGGTAACTTTGAGAAACTTCTTTTACAACTTCAAGCTCAATTACATTATCGAGTTGCCTTCCTCCAGCATAAATTAACTCACCCAAAACTTTCTGCACAGGTTTAGATTCACCTGTCACAAAGCTGTAATCAATATTTCCGTTTCCTTTAAACAAAATAGCATCCGCCGGAATTATTTCGCTTTTTCTAATAATTATTCTGTCTCCCATTTTTAAATTTGAAACAGGCACAGCTTTTTCAGTTTCATTTACTTTTACGTGAACTGCCAGAGGGAAATAAGATTTGTAGCTTCTTTCAAAATTTAAAAATTCATAAGTTTTTTCCTGGAATAATTTTCCGATCAATAAAAAGAATACAAGACCGGTAAGTGAGTCAAAATAACCCGCGCCTGAATTTGTCAATACTTCAAATGAACTTCTAGTAAAAAGGATAATAATACCAACGGCTATTGGAACATCTATATTCACAATTTTCTTTTTTAATCCCTTAAAAGCGGAAGTAAAATATCCAGAAGCAGAATAAAAAAATACCGGTATTGCCAGTACCAGGTTTAGGTATCCAAACAATTTTTGATAATAAACATCTGCAATATTTATCCCCAGGTATTCAGGAAAACTTAAGAGCATTATGTTCCCAAAACAAAACGCAGCAATACCTATTTTATAAAAGAGAGTTTTGTTTATTTGTCGTTTGGGTTTGTCTAGGCTGTCTAATTGAATATTCGGTTCATATCCTATAGAAGCAAGTAATTCGACAACTTCTTTTAGTGAAATTTTATTGTGTGAAAACTTCACTTCAAGATTTTTCTTCAGGAAATCAACATTTGAATTCGAAATGCCCGGATTCAATTTGAATAAATTTTCAAGCAGCCAGATACAGGAGCTGCAATGCATCTGGGGTATATAAAAATTTATTATGACTATTTCTTCATTTTTAAAGTCTACAAGCTTAGAAATTACTTCATCATCATCAAGAAAATCAAATCTTTTTGAATGTACTCCTTTAAAAGATACACCGGGCATATCCATTATCGTGTAATAATTACTAAGATTATTTTCATTTAGCAATTCATAAACTGTCTTGCATCCGTTACAGCAAAAATATTTTTCATCAAGCCGGTAACTATTTTCTGTGCAGTCTTCACCACAGTGGAAACACTTTTTATTTTTTATGTCGGGATTTTGAATTGACATCTAAAACTTTAATTATTTTGAAAGACTTAGGCTTCTTGAAACTGAAAAGTATCCTCACTTTTACATAATTTATGCCAGTTTTTTGTCATTTTATCGGTTGGAATTAGGCAGGATTTAATTAAAAATTTTTGCATCAATCTCCTTAATTTCCCTAAAAAGAAAATGTAAATAAATCATTTCTTAGATGAGAGAAAATACTAAGTTCAGTGGATTAATCAAAAAAATACCCCGATATTGTCGGGGTATTTTAGTGTATTCCTATCTATTTACTATTTAAGGCTTTGCCTCACCGGAATTAAGCGGGTCCGGTTTTTTCTTAGTTCCCTTCCTAACTAACAAAGCAATAAGCAAAATAACGAACAAACCAATAACAGGGTATAACCAGTTTACGCTTCCGGGGTATGCAACATCTTTCCATTTAGCTATATATGCTTCAACAGTATCTTTTTGAGCTTCGGTCATCATATTATTATCTATCAGATAGGGAACCCAGTTTGGCTTTATATTTCCAAACCATGCTGAATCTGCAAAAGTTTTATAATCATCAGCGGATGTATTTTCTTTTACTTCAGCATTCTTTATTTCATCAAGAGTATAATTTTTTAATACATTTGTAAATTCTTTACCGCTTGAAAAGTTTTTAAGATTTATACCATGATTTGAAAAATCTTCATTAATTGAATTCCAGGCTTCCATATAAATAGCAGAATGCCAGTCATCAAAAGCACTATCGATCTTTTGTGCATTTTTTAAATCTTTCCCTTTTTCAGCATAAATTTCTTTCAGCTTTGGTCCAAAACTATCCCAGGTTTTTTTAAATTGATATTGCTTTTCCTTAATTGAATCAATGTCATCAGGTTTTAAGGAAGTAATCTTTAAAAAATTGATATTTTCATTTATGGCATTTTGAACATTATTAAAAATATCTTTTTTCTGCGCTTGTGAATATACATTCTGTTTCTCCTGATTAGTCAAGGCTCCTTTATTCCTGAAATCGGGTGGCATAAGACTATCAATCATATCCATTACCAGTTCATCTCTTTTACGCAGTGATGATCTTAAAGCATTAATTGTTTTACGCAACTGGGATATTTTATTTTTATCTATTTTACTTTGCTCAGTAAGGTCACGAACCTGTATAAGTAAATCGCTGTTCTTTTTATTTAAGTCATCAATTTGCTGATTTAATTCGGATACTCGAGTTTCCAGTGTAGTGATATGTGCAAAGTCACCTGTTCTTATTGAATATTCCTTCCTTAATTTTGTAATTGATGAATTAAAATCGTCCGGGTAAAGGCTTTTATCCAGCAGATCTTTATTTGGTGAATAAGAATTTACAAGTTCATCTATTTGCTTTTCAATCAAGCTTAATTGTGCAAGAGAATCCGCATCTTTAATTCCATTCTCAATCTGCATATACTTTGTTTTAAAACTCTGAACTACTTTATAATCTTTTTGTTGAGCGGATGAAAAATTGCTGTAAAGAACTATCATTAAAACTACACTGAATATTTTTTTTAGATTTTTCATTTTTCATCTTCCTCCTTTTTCCCTTCGTTGCTTAAATAAAGTTTTTTATTATTATCATAGTTCAACTCGATGTAAGGAGGCCTGAGATTAAATGCCGGGTTTGAAACTCCGACAGAATCGGACAGATTAATTTTATTAGAAAGGGTTAAAGAGCTTTCACCTGGCTGAAATATGTAAATGTTCCTAAAATTATCAGCCACCATAAAATAATATCCTTTTGTATTTCTAATTACTCTTAGTTCCTTTCCCTGGTAACCCAGCGAATCACCTGTCTCATTATAGAAAAGCTCTTTGGTATTAAATGACAAATTATACCTTTTTTCCTGTACAAAGCCGTTTTTATCAACTTTTAAAACAGTCTCTACGGGCCAGGAAAAATCTGCCGGTTTTAAAACCAGGTTTGAGCATCCGGTAATTACAGTCAATAGAATGGTGGTTACCAGAGTTGTTAATTTTTTCATGATTACGCCCTCAGATTATTATTTAATCCTGATTATTATTTTTGTTATAAAGGTAATTATGATTTAATAAATTGAGTGACAATAGCAGTTATTGTGATTTTTGTAAAGAATAGTGCTACATTTAATAGTAGTAAAAATGAATTGTACGGCGATAAGGCATTTAATAAATAAGAAAAATTTAATCTCTGGAGAGATATTATGAGTAAAGACAGAAACTTATCACCAGGTGAAAGCCGCAGGAGTTTTCTTAAAAAAACTTTGGTTAGTAGTGTAGCAGCCACCGTGCTTCCCTCAGTTGCGTTTGCCGATAAGGATTCCAATATGTTGTTCAGCAAAGCTGACATTAAACCTGGTGAATTTGATGAAATCACAATTAATGAATTAGCAAAAGGGATAAGATCAGGCAAATACACTGCCCGATCTATCACTGAAAAATATATTAAACGCATTAAAGAAATTGACAAATCAGGCCCGTCAATTAATAGTATAATAGAATTAAATCCTGATGCATTGAAAATTGCAGATATACTTGATGTAGAATTTCAAGAAAAGGGACCTCGCAGCCTGATGCACGGAATCCCTGTTCTAATAAAAGATAATATAGATACAGCAGACCGGATGCAAACTACTGCTGGTTCCATTGCATTGCTTGGATCTAAACCGCAAAAAGATTCATTTATTGTAAATCAACTCCGCGAAGCCGGGGCAATAATTTTGGGCAAAACTAATTTAAGTGAATGGGCAAATTTCCGTTCAAATTTTTCAACTAGTGGTTGGAGTGCACGTGGAGGTCTGACAAAAAACCCTTATGCTCTTGATAGAAGTACTTCTGGTTCAAGCTCCGGTTCAGGAGCCGGGGTTTCTGCAAATCTCTGCGCAGTTGCAGTTGGAACTGAAACTGATGGTTCAGTTGTTAGTCCATCATCAATTAATGGTATAGTAGGAATAAAACCTACTATTGGTTTATTAAGTCGCGCAGGAATTATTCCCATCTCCCATTCCCAGGATACTGCCGGACCGATGGCTAGAACCGTAAAGGATGCTGCAATTCTGCTTGGAGCTATGACTGGTGTTGACCAGGAGGATGAAGTAACAAAAAAAAGCCAGGGAAATTCATATACGGATTATGTAAAATTCCTGGATCCTGATGCCCTAAAAGGTACGAGAATTGGTGTGTTTCGACAATACTTTGGATTTTTGCCTCAGGTAGATGAAATCATGGAAGACGCAATGGCGGTTTTGAAAAAAAAGGGCGCAACCTTGATCACTCCCGTTAAAGTTGATAAACTAGTTGAACTTGGTGATGCAGAATTGACAGTGCTATTATATGAAATAAAATCCGATATGAAAGATTATTTGGAACACCGTGGACCTGATACTAAAATGAATTCATTAACAGACCTAATTGAATTCAATAGAAACAATGAAGATAAAGAGATGCTTTACTTTAGGCAGGAATTATTTTTAGCTGCAGAAAAAAAAGGTCCCTTAACAGATAATGAATATTTAAATGCTCTAGACATAATCGATAGAATTGCCCGAGAGGATGGTATTGATGCAATAATGGACAAGTATAAACTTGATGCTCTAATTTCACCAACTGATAGTCCGGCCTGGGTAACAGACCTAATTAACGGAGATCATTATCTTGGTGGAAGCTCTTCTCTGGCAGCAATCGCGGGATATCCTCACATTACCGTCCCTGCGGGATTTGTATTCGGACTGCCCGTTGGCATATCATTCTTTGGCAGAGCCTGGAGTGAACCGGTATTATTAAAACTTGCCTATGCGTTTGAGCAAGCAACTAAAATTCGAAGACCGCCTCAATTTTTGTCGACTGCAGATTTGAAAGGGTAATTAAAGAATAAGCTAATCTTTCGAGATCCTTGCTTTGGATCCAATAGCTGGCAACTTCGAAGTTCCGAAGACAAACTCTTATGCACCTCTATTTAAAAAAGAAAATCCCAATCAGTATTGATTAGGATTTCAAATAAAATTTGGCAGCGACCTACTCTCCCACACACCTGCGCATGCAGTACCATCGGCGTGCCTGGTCTTAACTTCTCTGTTCGGAATGGGAAGAGGTGTATCACCAGGGCTAAAACCACCAAAATTTAAATTCTGTGCTGAAGAGATATTCAGCAAAAAATAAATGAAAGAAGAAAGAGCTGAGCCTGACTGCTTTTGGCAGACTAATAATAGACCTGACAAATCTGTACATAAAAATTTAATGGTTAAGCCTCACGACTTATTAGTACTACTCGGCTGAACCCGTTACCGGGCTTACACCTGTAGCCTATCAACCTCGTCATCTCCGAGGAGTCTTTAGTTACTTACGTAAGGGATACCTTATCTTGAAGCGTGCTTCGCGCTTAGATGCTTTCAGCGCTTATCACA
>DATFMR010000036.1:0-3162 GCA_035266865.1 Ignavibacteriaceae bacterium
TGTTTCAAAAAAAATCGGTACCGGTAATGCATTCATTCAATTTGCAGATGAAAATACAACACTGATGAAAGACGGACAATTGCCAATAATCGGTAAAGCAGATTTGATAAAATCTTATAATGGCAAAGAAGGAAATTTAACACCGCTCGAATGGGATCCTGTAAAAGCAGAAGTTTCTGACGACGGAACACTTGGGTTTACTTTTGGAAACTGGAAATATGCATATAAGAACAAGGAAGGAAAAGATACTACGCTATACGGGGTTTATGTTACTATCTGGAAAAAACAAAAAGACAATACCTGGAAATATGTTTTTGACGGGGGAAACGAAACTCCACCTCCACCGGGAAAAATGAATTAGTTTAAATTTGTTGCACAAAAAAGCCTGAAAATAATTCAGGCTTTTTTATTGAAATATTTATTGTCTCTTATTAGTTGTTCTGCCTGTATGCCATCATTCCACCGAGGACATTAACTGCTCTATAACCATGACTTATCAACATCTCAGTTGCAAGTTTTGATGGAATACCAGACTTACTAATAACAAAAATTCTGTTCCCTTTATATTTTTCAAGTTCGTTTAACCTGCTTTCAAGTTCTTGTAAAGGAATATTAATAGCACCATCAATTTTACCAAGCGGACCCGAAAGTTCATCCGGCATTCTTATATCAAGTACAACAAGTGAATTATTGGATTTTAATTCTTTTTTAAAATCACTCATATTCACCGTTTTTGCAGTAGAATCAATAGTACCTGCAAATGAAGTAAATGTAAAAAGCATTAATAAAAAGGTAACATATTTAATTTTTAACATTTTCTTTCCATGTTTTTCTCTTAAACTACATCACAATCCACTAAGTTTCAATAAAAATTTATTTATAATAAAATTGTGTTTTTAGCTTAAAAAGCAAGTTTTTTATTCATCAAGACCCAGTTTTTTCATCAGTCTTTTGTGCGATTCTTCCGGAACATCAAGATTATACATTTGATAAAATTTAATGGTTTTTTCAACAGAAGTAAAATAGTTCCGGCAATTTGAACATTCTGATAAATGTGATTTTATTGCAACACATTTTGGCGAATCAAGATCCTCCCCAAGGCTATCACAAATGTGATTCATAACTTCTTTACAGGTTACATTTGATTCATTCATTTTTCCAACACCTTTCCAATTTCATTTCTTAAAAAAGATCTCGCCCTGTGTAATCTGGATTTTACAGCAGGAACAGAAAGCCCGGCAATTTTACCTGTTTCTTCCGTTGAAACTCCGTTAACATCCCGGAGAACAAAAACAATTCTATACTCAGGTGAGAGTTTATTAATTGCTTCATCAAGAATATTTTTCAATTCCGTATTTTCAAAAATATTTGAAGGAATCGAATTCCAGTCAGGTATAAAAGCACCTTCCGGAACATCGGCTTCATCATCATCTATTGAAACAAAATTTCTCTTCTTTTTCCTCAACTCCATAAGGCAGTGGTTAGTAACAATTCTATAAAGCCAGGTAGATAATTTTGATTTCCCGTCAAACTGTCCCAGTGATTTTACCATGCTCATAAATGTTTCCTGCATAGTATTTTCAGCTTTTTCGGGATTTCGACAAATCTTAAAAGAAAAATTATAAACGGTTTTTTCGTATTTTTTTACAAGTTCAGCAAGGGCTTTTTTATCTCCGTCCTGCGCACTTGATATTAGTTGCGCTTCTTCCATTTGATGCAATTTCCATATTTTAGATTCAGTAAAATTACTAATTATTAGACTACTATTTTCATATCAATACTTTTCCATAGGTACCACGCTGCAATGGAATTATATGGCCCCCAGCCATTTTGTTTTGAAAGTTTTAACAACCTAGCTTCGCCCGGCATTTTCCTTAAATTGTAGTTTAATTTTGCAGCTTTTCTTATTCCAAGATCACTTACGGGTAAAACATTTAATCTTCCGATAGTAAATATCAAAAACATATGAACTGTCCACGTACCTATGCCTTTCACCTTTGTAAACTCGTTTATTATTTCCTCATCGGACATTTTAGTTAATCCTTTGAAATGAATTTCACAATTGATCATTTTTTCCGACAAATCTTTCACATATTTAACCTTTGCCCAGGAAAGCCCCAGCCCGCGTAAAACCTCATCGGGTGTTGCAATAATATTTTCAGGAAGGGGCTTATTTTGGTAATAGGTAAAAAATCTTTCCCTGATTACTCTTGCTACAATTGTCGATAACTGCTGCCCGATAATTGAACCAAGTAATGTATAATAATGATTCTTCCGGGTCTTTATTTCGCACGCGCCCGCGGCATCAATAACCCGTGCTAAAACCTTATCATTATTGTAAATATGTTTTACACCATTTTCTATTTCACCAGAAATCATTATACTTATACATTATTAATATTAAAGTATGTAATATAAATTAAATATATGTTCAAGGAAAAAGAAAATCTGGAAATAGCTTTAAACAGCCTTTTTGTCGGCGTTAATACCGAAATTGTATCAAAATTTGCTTCACCAAAAAATATAATAGGTAAGAGAGAAGGTGATATTATTTATCAGAAAGGAGACTCTGCCGATTATATGTATTTGATGATAGAGGGAATAGTAAAATTAAAATTTGCTGAGCCGGATGGAACTAATATTTATTTTAATAAAGAAAAGGATACATTTTTTGGCGAAACGGAATTACTTGCGAAGACAGCAAGAAAATCCTCTGCAGTAGCAGATACCGATTGCAGAATGTTTACACTAAATATTTCAGAACTAAAATCACTTTGCAAATCAGATGATTTAATTTATACAAATTTGTATAATAATCATACAATGAATATTTCCAAGGAAGAATTTTCTGATAATTTAAAAAATGCTTTAAATATTGAACCCAGCTTCGAAAATTTGGCACTAACTACGGAAAAATTATCTTTTAATCCTGAGGAAGATGAATTAATAGAAACAACTAAGGATGAAAACAAAGAATATAAAGATTCATTTGATAATATAGATATTGAAGAAAAGGATGAAACAACAAACATTGAAGAGGAAATTCAATTTGAAAACGTTGAAGATGATATTGATAATGATAATAAAGACAATATCCTGGAAGATTCTGATAAAAAAGACTTTAATGATGAGGGAATTACTATAAATGACCCAGATGAAGAA
>DATFMR010000037.1:0-6534 GCA_035266865.1 Ignavibacteriaceae bacterium
AGGAGCTTTGCATCTTGGCTATCTATTGAGGAGAAATATTAGAATTGTTGGCGAACTAAATTATAACTTTGATATAAAATTTGCCCGTGTAGGACTCGGAGTAATAACTGCTTTTTAGAAAATGCCTGACGATGGCATCCCTGAAAAGGATGTCATCGTTCTAATTTTGTTAAAATTCATTGTACAGTCATTACAAAATCCTTCGGATTATAACCATTATCTTTCAGTACCTGGTATGCTTCGCCTAATTTTTCTTCGGAAAGTTTTGGTGTACGGCTCAAAATCCATCCGTATTTCCTTTCCGGATGCCCGATAACCGCGTAGGTATATTCTTTATCAAGCCCGATTATCCAGTAATCTCCCCAGAAAAGATGAATACCGAATATGCTCACAAAACTGACTTCCAGTTTAGAATTGGTTTTTTCATCGACAACCTGAGCCAGCCCTTCGGCTTCATTTACAGAGCCATCTTCTTCAATACATTTATTAAGCACATTTATTTTCCCGTCATCACGAAGTGTGTAGGTTGCCGTTGTGTTAGAGACACAGCCTTTCTGAAATTTGTTCGGAATTTTTGCTATCTCGTACCATATACCCGCGTATTTATTTAAATCAACTTGATTAACAGTTTTAACCGATTTATCCATTTTGCCACCATTATCTTGTCCCCTGACCGGCACAATGATTAATAAAAATATTGCAACTAAAAGTACTGTAAAACTTCTCATAAAATCCTTATTATTAAAGTAATTGATATCGAACTCCCTCGTATTTTATAATATAAGATACGATAAAAATTGTTCTGTGTAATAATGCTTCGGAACATATTTTCCATCGAAATCGTAAAAAAAAGTACAATTCATAATAGAAACAGTAGCCAAACACGCATAATCTCTTCATATACAGAGAGTTATTGGTTGAATAATTGAACTTTCGTGAAATAGTTATTGTTGATTTATTATAATAGTTACAACTGTTTAATGAATAGGAGAAACGCATGAAAACAATTTCTCTTTTACTATTTGTATTAACATTTAGTTTTATATTGCCGGTCAAAGCAGGAACGGTAGATTCCAGCGCATACAGCGGTGATTGGGGTAATCCCGGTACGTGGCAATCCGGAAAGGTACCCGGTCAAAACGATGATATTATAATAAGGCCGCAAGACGTGGTAACGATCGGTTGGCAGGTAAGTAATAATACCGCACTATGCCATAATTTAACTGTTTTTGGTACACTTACATTCACAAATGACCTATATGGATCATCCGGAAACTTGTATTCTACAGGTAATGTATCAATTGACTATTCAGGAACCGTTACTGCTGCCAAAGACACGAACTTCGGAAATTCGTACGGAAGTTCATCATTTTATGCAGGAGGAGGCTTTGCAAATTACGGTACATTTATTCCGGAGGTTGATGATTCCTATGGAAGCAGGACAATATATGTTGATGTTAATAGTGGTGTTTTGGACTTATACCAGAATACAACAATGAACATTCTTGATATTACAGGTAACGTAGCATTAACCGGCCTTTTAACAGTTCATCAACTTTTACTATATAAAAATCTAGATAATACAACAGGTCAATTAAAAATTAGTGATAATGGTTTAATCTGGCGAAGCGATACTGGCAGCATTGCAGTTGCACCAACATTTGGAAAAAACATTCTCATTCAATACGCTAATAACAATATAATTACAACCGGACCGGAATTACCTGATAACGTTTATGAGGTTGATGTTAGGGGAGATTTACAGCTAAATAAATCGATACACGTAACCCACCTGTTTAAGTTTCCATATTACGGATCATATTCTCATGTTTATACCGGGCCTGATACCGTGCTGATAGAGGACAGTGCATCAATCAATTTTACTGCTGGCAGTAATGGTAATTATATTGTGGGTAACCTGGCTCAAGTATATACTAAGCAGGATAGCCTGGTATTTCCTGTAGGAACACCCGGACGGCCAAGACCGGTTTCAATTAAACTAAATAACTTATCAGGAGGCCCTGATACAATAATGGTAAATTCAGACTCATTGGTTAATTTAACTTCTTTACCTTCCGGTATTGCCGCAATTGAAAAAACCCATTACTGGAATATAAGTGCTTCCTCAAACTACTCCGGAAATATCGATGCAAATATTTCATTAGAATTTTCTTCCGAGGATATTGCCAGCTTATTTCAGGATTACATAGGCAATAAAATGGCAATTACGGCAATTCACGGAGACAGTTCAACCGGGATATGGGATTTGGCCAATAATATAATAAGCGATTCATCAAATGAAGCTTATACCGTCGGAGTAGGGTCATTTGATTATGTAACAGGTCACTTTAATAGTTTTGGAAGCTTTACAACCGGGAATACCTATGAAATTCCTAACGGTGATTTTGAATACTGGCTTTACGGACTGCCTTATGGCTGGTCATTTAATAATGTGTATTATGCGGTTACGTTAAAAAAATCCTCCGATGTCAATTCAGGATCAGCATCTGTTGAAGGCGACGCTACCGATAGCTCAGGGACAATAATTCCACCAAGACTTAAAATGACGCTTCCTTTTAATAAGTTCCTGAAATCGTTACAAGGATATTATAAATTTAATTCCGCCAGTCACGACAAGTTTTATGTTTCTGTTAAATTATTTAAAGATTCAACCGTTGTTGCCGAAGGTTCTTACACCGACTCTCTGGGTGCATCTGCGTACAAACAATTTAATCTTGATGTTTCAAAGGCCCCGAATAATACGGTTAAGTTCCCTGATTCGCTGCAAATTGAAATTACAATGAAACCCGGTGATTCAGGTTTATTTCATACAGGCAGCCAGTATATAGTAGATGACGTTACAATAGATAATATAACCGGGATAGAAAATAACCCGCAACAGAATACTCTGCCATCTAAATTTACATTATATCAGAATTATCCCAATCCGTTTAATCCTTCGACAAAAATAAAATTTGATTTAACAGAAACATCAAAAGTAAGGCTGGCTGTTTATAATATTTTAGGTGAAGAAGTTAAGACACTGGTGAATAAGAGTATGTCCCCGGGTGAACATGTAGCTACTTTCAATGCATCAGATTTATCAAGCGGAATATATTTTTACAGGATAAATGCCGACGGTGAAAGTGGAAAAGCTTACCTTGTAACAAAGAAAATGATTCTACTTAAATAGAATTTTCATTGACAATATCAGTTTCTTTCATTCCGGACCTGTCAATTTTATACAGACAGGTTCGGAGTGATAACTAAACACACCTCCCTGTTCCGTTCTACACAATTTTGTCGATAAAAACATCGTCTTTTTTAATATTCATCTGCAAATGCTTACTGTTGTAATTTTAGTACAATAATCGGGAATTGATCTGTTTTTGCTTTTAATTCGAATTATTTTTCCGGCATTCAAATTGATAATATTGCTAATGTAGATTACCAATAAACTATTATGGATGGGATATGAAAAAGCTAGTAATTTTATTTTTATTAATTCTGCCCGCGGGCTTGATGGCGCAAAATAAATTCGGAAGCATTAAAATGGGCATATTCAGCCCGGTCGCTACAAACACGGGGTTTATTCTCGGCTATGAAGGCGGAAAAAATATCGATGAAGTACTATCGATAGGTTTTAGCGTTGACTGGTTCAACAAAAATTATGTGGATCAGCATTTGGTTAGCCAGTTTAATGATTTCTACGGACCGAACAGTTCACTGAATGAATTGCGGGCAAAAACCAACCTCCATTCAATTCCATTGATGGGAACCATTACAGCCAGCTGGCCGGTAGCCGAACGTATGCGCGCGTTTGCAACGGGCGGACTCGGGCTGGAAGCTTTGCTTATATGGTACAGGAATTACGACAATCCTGATAATGATGAATTTAAAGCGGCTTTTGATTTTGCCTGGAGACTAGGAGGCGGTATTAGCTACGAACTTGGCAGCAGATCAGATGGTTTTGCTGAAATTGCTTATAACTATTCACAGCCCAGCTGGCAATATGAAGTTAAAGATTCCGGCACAGGCAGGACAAAAGTATTTGAAAGAAAATTTGATATGAGCGGATTGATGATGAGGGTCGGCTTCAGGTTTTTCTTTTAATCTTATCCGAAATTTCCTCCCCTTTTACAAAGGGGAGGATTAAACAGTGGTTCCTTTTTAATTTTTTCTGCCTAATAAATTTTCTAAAAAGCCTGTTATGTTGGGAAAGTGTTACGCATTATATTTGCGTATCGCTGGCTGAAGTCAAAAGTTTCTAAAATGTATTTAAGGTGGACAGTATAAGTTCTTTCGTTAGTCTTAACAATTTTGTCAATATATTCTATATTGATAATTGTAGACCTGTGTATCTGTAAAAACGATTTTGACGGTAAAACTGAGATCCAGTTCTTAAGCGATTTTCTCATCACTATTTTACAATTCTCATATGTTGTAAGCGTGCTGTATTCCTTCATGGCCGTAATACAGACAATGTCGGCAAATTTAACGAGCTTAAGTTTATTCCCTATCTTGACAAGTATATGATCATCCCTTTTTATTTTCCCGTTTTCTTCATCGAATGAATTTATCCTGTTTGAGATACTCGTCTTTAGCCTTTCTAACTTTTCCAATCTTTTATTTATGGAGTTTAGTAGCGATCCGCTTAAAAACTCAGCGGGGAGGTAATCATCGGCACCCGCTTCCATTACTTTTCGCTGTAGTTGAAAAGAGCTCATTCCTGATACGACAATCAACGGTATTGATGATGTCTTTTCTTCCTTCGCAATTTTTGAAATTACATCTATGCTGGTATCATCATTTTTCAGGAAAAATAAAATCAGGTCGGGCAAATAACGCAGGGAAATTTCAAGTCCGTCTTTCAGTTTATGCGAATAAAATATTTCAAAATCGTCTTCCGACAGAATATTCTCGATTTCTTTTATTTCATCATCATTATTTTGAATGACTAAAATCTTTTTCAATAATATGCTTTTCTATGTTTTTGAGTACTTGTTTTATTAGCCAGTATAAAATTACCTAATTCTCATTTAAATTCTTATAAAACACTTAAGACAAATATGTCGCGCTTGTTGCAAAAAGCTGTTAATCGTCGACGATATTCACAAAGTTTGGGTATGTCAATTTTTCTTTTTCCATAATAACATTCGGGGGAGTGCATGAAAAGAGGACAAATCCTATCGATTTTATCCATTTTTATAATGATAGGAGCTATTAACGGACCTGCCCTTGCACAGGGATTATCCATAAATGCCGGCGGCGATCTGGTCAGCAGGTATCTCTGGCGCGGCACTGATATCAATAACCAGGCAAATATTCAGCCTTACATTTCTTTAAGTTATTCAGGATTACAATTCGGATTTTGGGGATCATATGGATTAAATCATCTCAATTCCACTGATGATAATTATTCCCTTAGCTCAGAAATTGATACCTGGCTCAGCTACTCAATACCATTAAATAATTCTGCAAGCATTACTGCATTAGTAACAGACTTTTACTACCCCAGCGCAGGCATAGGAATCGGTAATTTTAATAATTACGACAACATAAATGGTCCCGGTGCACATACAGTTGAAGCGGGATTAGTTATTGCTGGTGGAGAGTCTGTTCCTTTAAGTCTAAGCGGCTATGTTAATATTTATAACGACAAAGGTAACAATGCTTATTTCCAGCTTGATTATGCTGCAACTCTAAATGAATTTGATATTGGTTTATTTGCCGGCGCAGCTTTAGGCAGTAAAGACAATCCGGCTTATTACGGAACTGATAAATTCAATTTTATAAACGTTGGATTAAAGGTTTCAAAATCGGTAAAGATAACGGATAGTTTTTCACTGCCGGTTTATTGCAGTTACATTCTTAATCCGAAAAGTAAACTCGCTTTTTTTGTCCTTGGAATCTCAATATAAAATATTAATCATTGGAGGTTTATAATGTTTGATACCGGCAGTACAGCCTTTATGCTGATAGCAACAAGCCTGGTCATGCTTATGACACCCGGCCTTGCTTTCTTTTACGGCGGCCTTGTAGGAAGAAAAAATGTTCTTGGTATAATGATTCAGAGTTTCGTTTCACTTGGCTGGACAACTATTCTTTGGTTTGCTTTCGGCTACTCTCTTTGTTTCAGCGGTGGGCAGGGAGCAATAATCGGAAACCTGAACATGGCATTTTTATCGGGTACAACTTTAAATACGGTATTTTTTGGCAATAACCAGATACCGCTTTACGTGTTTATTGCATATCAAATGATGTTCGCAATTATTACTCCTGCATTAATTACAGGCGCATTTGCTAACAGGGTTCGATTTCCTGCCTACTTAATATTTTTAACATTATGGTTAATATGTGTTTACTTCCCTCTCGTTCATATGGTTTGGGGAGGCGGATTATTGGCTGAGTGGGGTGTCCTCGATTTTGCAGGCGGTATAGTAGTTCACGCAAGCGCAGGTATGGCAGCACTTGCATCAGTACTCTATGTAGGCAAGCGAAATATAAAGGAAAGAGGCCCGCACAGTATTCCGC
>DATFMR010000038.1:0-26467 GCA_035266865.1 Ignavibacteriaceae bacterium
CTTCAAGAACAGCGAACCAAAATTCATTCAGATGACAGAGAATTTTTCGATTTGGTAGAAGAAACTTTCGACAATTAAAAACCTTCCTTTGCTTCTTCATCAGTCAGCAGCAGAATTCCCCTGCTTCCCTCTTCTGGGCGCTGCAGTCATGTTTTTTCTAAAATTACTGTGGCTAAATTGTGTCCATTTACGCAAAAGTTCCAATCAATTCCAATCATTTTCTAAAAAGTGAAAATTATTTAAAATTAAAAAACCCCGAATATGCTTTATATTCGAGGTTTTTAAGTGGGCCCAGATGGACTTGAACCACCGACCCTCTGATTATGAGTCAGATGCTCTAACCAACTGAGCTATGGGCCCTGAAAACGTCTCCAAAAATAATATTTATCCTTATCCTTTGCAATTTTATGGCAAAGAATTTGTTTTTCACCATATACATTAGAGTAATTAATTGCCAAATAAAGTATCGATAGGGTGATTATTCTTAAACTCAATTCTCATATAAATATTTCCATCAGGATTATAAATTATTCTGTCCCCTACCTTTAATCCATTACTAAATTCAGCTTCTTCTTTTATAGTTCCACCCGGGAAATACCAATACCATCTGCCGTTCACCAGATCGTCTTTAAAACTACCTTTTGATTCAATCTCGCCATTTGAATAATAATATTTCCAGATCCCCTGATTTTTATTTTCAACGATACTTCCTTTAATTTCGACTTTTCCGTTTGAAAAGCGCAAAATATATTTGCCATTTTTCAATCCATTTTTAACTTCATATTCCAAAATTTTACCATTCAAATAATCCTTAACTTTTCCGGTAAATGGGACTTCTTCGTTCGATTTATAAAGTAATCCATCTTTTAAGATTAGATCTTTACCGTCATATTCATTACTTCCACAATGTAAAGATGGCAAGAATAGCAGTAACAATAGAAATATAATTGGGTATCTATTTATTAACATTAATTGCTTATTTGTAATAATAGAAGATAAGTTAATTAAAATTGAAAAGAGATTTTGACTAATTAAAAAAGCTCAGCTTATATCTTTTAACTCCTTATAGGCAGTAAGAAGATTTTTCTTTGTCTCAATTAAATCTTGTGATATAACTTTAACTTCTCCAAGAACCGGCATAAAATTGGTATCGCCATTCCATCTGGGTACAATGTGAAAATGAATATGATCATCAATTCCGGCACCGGCGGATTTCCCTACATTTGCTCCTACGTTAAATCCTTCAGGGCTTAATACTTTTCTTAGCGCAGCTTCAGCGAGTTGAAGTTTATCCATAACTTCAATTTTTTCATTCCTGGTTAAAGAAGAGAAATCGCTTGTATGGCGAAAAGGAACAACCATTAAATGCCCGTTATTGTATGGATATAAATTCAGGACTGTAAATGTATTTTCACCACGTTCAACTACTAGATTCGAAAAATCTACCGGATCAGCATCCACCATTTTACAAAAAACACAACCGGTTTTATTTTTTTTATCTTTGAATTTAAATGAATCAATATATTGTGAGCGCCATGGTGACCAGAGTTTATCCATAATCCTCTCATTTAAGGGTAGGCAATATTATCATACCTACCCTTAATTAATTTATTAGTGCCCTTCTTCCCGGGCTTTATTATATTCAGCTATTATTTTTTGTTCAACCTCTTTTGGCACTTCTTCGTAATGAGAAAAATCTCTTTTGTAACCACCTCTACCCTGGGTGAGACTCCTAAGATTTGAAGAATACTTGTAAAGTTCAGCAAGCGGAACCTGTCCTTTAATTACCTGGAAGTGGCCATCGGAATCCATACCCAAAATCTTACCTCTCCTGCTTGAAATATCTCCCATTACGTCTCCCATATACTCTTCAGGAACTGTAACTTCCACAGTATAAATTGGTTCAAGAAGAATAGGTTTACAATCGAGGAAACCCTTTTTAAAGCATTGAGAAGCCGCGATTTTGAAAGACATTTCATCCGAATCAACATTATGGAATGTCCCGTCAAACAAAGTAACTTTTACATCAACAACTTTATTACCAGAAATAACTCCTTTTTCCATGGTTTCAAGTATTCCTTTTTCCACAGCAGGAATAAATCTGCCTGGAACAACTCCACCGACAATAGCATTTACAAATTCAAATCCTTTACCTCTCGGAAGCGGTTCCATTTTAAAATGAACATGTCCATACTGGCCCCTTCCACCCGATTGTTTTTTATGTTTGTATTCAATGTCTTCAGCTTTGCCTTTAATTGCTTCCCTGAAAGGAACCCTTGGTTCTACAAGATCAACTTCAACTCCGTATCTTTCTTTTAACCTTTTAATTGCAAGCGAAAGTTGAAGTTCTCCCTGACCTGAAATAATCGTTTGAGAAATTTCAGGATCGAATGTTACACTGAAGGATGGATCTTCCTCGTGAAGAGTATGCAGACCTGAAGCAATTTTATCCTCATCGCCTTTAGCTTTAGGTTTTATTGCTCCCCGAATTACAGCATTCGGGAACTCAATTGGTTTCATTATAGCAGAGAAATTTCTGGAAGAAAGTGTATTGTTGGTATGTGTATCTTTTAATTTTACAACAGCCCCAATATCACCGGCAAGAATATTTGATACTTCTTTCCTGTTGTGTCCATTTAATATTGATAACTGGCTTAATCTTTCTGTCTTACCGTTAGCTTCATTTACAAGATCCATTCCTGAATGAACACTACCGGAATAAACTTTAAACAAAGATAATTCACCAACGTGCTGTTCCGAAATAGTTTTGAAAATAAAAAGTACAGGTTCACCTTTTGCATCAGGTTTAACCATAACTTTATTAGCAGAATTTTTTAATACTGCTTCCTCCCCTTCCCTGTCAGCCGATGTGGGGAAATAAGTTGATGCAAAATCGAGAAAATTATCTAATCCAACTCCCTCGGACGCTGAGACAGCAAAAACAGGACTTAGATTTCTTTTCAGCATAGCAAGTTTTATTCCTTTTGTCAGATCATCCTCTTCTAGTGTTCCCTTTTCAAAATACTTGTTCATCAGTTCTTCATTGGTTTCGGCAACCTTTTCAATTAATTCGGTTCTGTAGCTTTCGGCTTCAGCTTTTACATCATCAGGGATTTCAATCTCAGTAACTTTCTTGCTTCCAGCATCGCCATATTTATACGCTTTCATCTTAAGAACATCAACAACTGTTTCAAAATTAATACCTTCCGCAATAGGAAAAGTTACAACAACTGCGCCTGAAGTCAGCCTGTCTTTTGCCTGCGAAAGCGTTTGTTTAAAATCAGAATGTTCATTATCAATTTTATTTATAATAACTGCGGAAGGAAGTCCATATTCGTCAACAAATCTTCCTGAAGTTTCAGAACCTACTTCAACCCCTTCGGCAGATTTAAGAATCATTACTGCTGTATCACAAATTCTCATTGCAGATTTTACATCGCCTAAAAAGTCAGAATAACCTGGCGTATCTAATAAATTAATTTTTGTGTTTTTCCATTCGAGGTGAAGAAGTGATGTTGAGATTGAGATTTGTTTTTCTATTTCGTTGGGAGTGTAATCGGAAATTGTGTTGCCTTCCGAAACTGAACCGATCCTGTTTATTTCACCGGCGGTAAAAAGTAAAATTTCGGACAGGGTGGTTTTACCACTTCCACCATGCCCGATAAACGCAATATTTCGAATTGCTTCTGCTCCATATTCTTTCAAGGGAATTCCTCCTTAAATTACAGGGTGAGAACTTCATAATTTGCATTAATTATTTTTTGAGGGTCTTTAAAAATGCTTCCACACCGTTTCTTAATCCTGAAAGATTTTTGATAAGACCATAAACAGGTCCTTCAACTCCTTCGCGAATTTTTTCTTCAAAACGGAGTACCGTATCTACTCTCTCCTTTATTTCTGTGACAATACTTTTAGTAGTATTAACCTGTTCTTTGGCACTATCAGAAATTTCATTCAGATTATCGCACAATTGTGTTGTTGATTTTATAAGTGGTTGAATCTCATCAGAAAGAACGTTCATGTTCCTTTCTATTGATTTAACAGAATTTGTTATTCTGTTAAATGATATAATAAGGTAAATACACAACGCAGATGCTGCAATAAGCAATACTATTTGAAAAATGAAGACATAATCCATAAAAATTCTTTACCCAAAAATCAGGATTTCTTTGTTTCTTTGTACGCATCCACACCTGCTTTAACAGCAGACTTCAATTTCGTTGCTTCATTTTCAAATGATGCCTTTCCCTGATCGACAATTTTGCCGGCTTTTCCTTTAGCATCATTAAGAACCTTCTCCGCATCTTTCAAAAGCTCATCAGATTTAACTTTTGCATCACTGATCAGTTTATCAGATCGTTTTTTACCTTCATTGATTAGTTCTTTTGCCCGGTCTTTAGCTTCGGCTAGATAACGATCTGCATCGTCCAGGTATTCATCAGATTTTGATCTTAATTCGTCTCTCAATTCTCTACCGCTTTTGGGGGCATAAAGCATTCCTAAAACAGCACCAATAGCTCCACCTGCAATTAAACCAAATAATAAGCCTTTTCCTGCTCCATTGTCATCTGCCATAATAATCTCCTCCTTTTATAATATTTGTCTCCTCAGAATATAATATGCAACCCTCTGAAAATCAAGAATTTGAGACAATTGCATACTAAAATTGGACGATATTTTTAATATAATATTTTTTTTAACTACATATTGTCCATAATCAGTGACTCTTTTTTCAAAATATTTACTTTAGCTACCCATTATATCCTATTAAATGATAAGAAGTTCCGGTTACTTACCTGAAAATTTTTCTAATACTAAAATTATGAACTAAACAAAACAATTGAGAATAAAATTTAAAAGAACGTGTAAAAAGCAAACAATCAGACAGAACCATGAAATTTCTAAAATAATTAGTTCCTAAATAATATTATAATATTTTTAACAGGTTAGCATAGAGTTTGGTTAAAGGAAGTCCAACTACATTATTATAGCAACCGTTTATTTTGCTGACAAAAACAGCTCCGTAATCGTCCTGTATTCCATAAGCACCTGCTTTATCCATCGGGCTACCCTGATTTATGTATTCCTGTATCTCTTTATTATTAAGTTTTCTAAATGTGACCAACGTTTTTTCATAATCAGTTAATACATTTTTTGTGCGGCTGTTATAAATTGAAAATCCGGTATAAACTTTATGTGTTCTTCCACTCAATCTAAGAAGAATTAAAGCTGCGTCTTTCTTGTTTATTGGCTTCCCAATTATTTTTCCATCGATTACAACAATAGTATCAGCGGTAATAATTATTCCATTTTGTATTTTCGCAATTGCAGATTCAAGTTTTTCAAGAGATAATCTTTTTACAACACTTGAGGGCTTTTCACCTTTTATAATTTTCTCTTCACACTCTACAGATAAAGTTTTAAACTTCAGATTGAGTTGTTCTAATAATTTTTTACGCCTTGGTGATTTTGAGGCAAGATAAACCGGGATATCACTATTAATCATTTTTAAACCGCTTTATATCAGTACCTGGAAAATAATGTTCCAAAATGCTTTTATAATTCCAACCTTCATGCGATAAATATATTGTCCCCCACTGACAAAGTCCTACTCCATGTCCGTATCCCCTTCCCCAGATTTTAATACTATCCCCTTCCTGTGTAATATCAAACATTGTGCTTCTTAAAATTCCGCTATCATTTGCCGTACGTATTACGCTTCGTATCTGGTTACTGAAAATTGAAATACTTCTATCATCGTCATCAACACTTAGTTCTATTTTTAGCTCATTAACTCTCCCCGATTCAAATCTGCTCACAACTTCAATGTTTTCCAGAGAAATATCTGAACCGGTTACTAGTCCTGCTGATCTTAATCTGTTTATAATTGTTTCGTATGAATAATTCTCTTCCCATTCAAATCTCGGTGTAATAGAACAGTAAGGTTCCTCACCATCTTTTACTCCTTTTAAATAAGGAATATCTGAATTAACATATGAAAAAACATTTTTAACATCTTCGGTATGCCCGCCGCAGGATGCTGAATAAAAAGTAATTGCAGGTTTTCCATCAAAAGTCAATATCATTCCTGACGTTTCATCTATTGCTTTATTTGTAATATCTTTTTCAGAACTCATTCCTCCATAAACCTGGTCACGTGTATCAAGATAAACATCGAATGAAGGTTTGTTTTCACCAATTTTGTTAATTGAATATGTCCGGGCGCAAACAGCCATTGCTTTTAGTGCTTCAAAATTTTCATCTCCGCGCCCTGAAGGCATCTCAAGAGGCAGAACACCTTTTAAATAATCTTCCAGAGAAAGCGAATTTACAACTGTTAGTAAATTATCATTGGAAATAATTTTAATTGATCCACGGAAATCTTTTCTGTTAAATTTAATTATTCCATCTTCATCTTCTGAAATCAACCGAATTGAGGTTCCTGAAAATTCCCTACCGCTTATAACTAAATTTACATCATTATCATCAGGAGTAAAGATTAATTCGTTTCCCGGATTAACTATCGCAGATCTTTTGTCCTCTATATAAACTGTTATTTTTTCTTCTGCAGTCCATGTAAAACTACTTGCCGGACCATTCATCAAAACTCTGATGGAATAACTATTTCTATATCCTGAATTTGTCCTATATGGAAAATTATCATCTCCGTTAGAAGTAAATTTTGGCGAACTTGAACATCCGCTTAGTATTAGTCCGGTAATAAAAACACAAAACGATATTATTTTTTTTTTATTCATTTATTCAGTGTTGTCACACGACAATTTTACAATTTTGCCAAATAAAAAAACTTCTATTTGAAAAATCAAGATAAGTAAAATTTTGAAATAATTGGTAGGTAGAAAAAGAAATTATTACCGAAACATTGCCTTGATACTTCCCCATGTTCTTTTAACACCGGAAATACTCAGAGAAATTGAAGCTTCACCAGAATAAGATACCTGCTGATTATTATCCACAATTTTTAATCTGTAAATAAAAACATAATCATTTGTTTTATAAATAGATTTATCGGTGTAACTATAAAAAGAATTATCCCCTTTAGGTTCAATGGTTTTAATTTCTGCGAATTGAGTTTGTGGTCCGCGTCTTTCGATTACAAATTTGTTAACATTAAATTCCTGAGAAGTTTTCCATTCAATGACAGAATCTTCCCCAAAGCTTCTAACATGGAAATAATCAATAAACGCCCCTGCAAAAGCTGAACTAATTAACAAAAAAACAACAATTAGTTTTATAGCTAAATATTTCATACCCAAATTTATTCCCCTTTTTATTGAATGTCAACAATTAAATTAGGGGAATAAAAAGCCCTCAATAAGGTCAATTACCACCACCTGGTAAACTTAAATCTAAATAAAATTATTGATGAATAAAGAATTATATAAACCGGCAAAGCTCCCCATGCCCAGGTCAGTCCAAGGTTTAAGTATACTCCTAAAAAGTAAGCGAGAGGTACAAATACAAGAAGGTTTGTAATTACTTCTGAAAGCATAACAAAAAGAGTTTTCCCGCCTGATTGTAATCCATTACCCAGCACAACCCCTGTCGCATAAAATATTTGCGCAAAGCCCGCAACACGCAGTGCCGGAATTGCAATATTAAGTAATTTGTCATCGGTTGTAATAATTGTTAAAACTGCTTTTGGAAAAATGATATAACCAACTGCGAGCAAAAGCGCGTAATAAGTTGCAACCTTTGCTGTCTCATATCCATAAATTTTTGCCAGTTTAATTTTGCCTGAACCAAGATTATTTCCGACAAGCGTTTGCGCAGCAATACCAAAACCAAATCCGGGCAATAAGGAAATGAATAAAGTACTCATAATGGTTTGGGTTGCTGCCTGTTGTTCAGTTCCAATCATTCCGGTTATCGCTATAAAAATTAAAAAACCAACAAGGATAAAAACATTCTGAAATGAAACAGGGATTGATATTTTGTAAATCTTTTTAATTAAACCAAAATTAATTTTTAGATTAGACAAATTGTTAAACTTATCCCTATAAGATGGAAGTAGCAGAACAAATAGATAAAAGAGTAAATCAAATAAAGTCGCCAATGTAGAACCTAAAGCTGAACCGGCAACACCCATTCTTGGGAAACCAAACATACCGTAAATTAAGAGGAAATTAAAAATTATATTCAGCAGGTTTGTAATTATACCAGCGAACATAAAAATCTTTGTTTTATTTATGCCGAAATAAAATCCACGGTAAGAGACAGATATTAAAAATGCAGGAATGCCAAGAAACCTGTAAAAGATATATTCCCCTGCATATTTTCCTACAACCGGATCGGATGCAAAAAACCGGGCAATGTAATCTGCAGCAAATACAGCAACCACTGCAACAGCTATTCCAATTACAAGACTTAAGTAAATAGAATTATTTAACACTACTGCGCAGCCACTATAATCTCCTTCACCATATTTACGAGCAACTAAAACGTGTGTTCCTGTTGAAAGGCTGGAAAAGAAACTTATCAAAGCCCAGGTAGCGAGCACTCCCAGTCCCATTGCAGCTAAAGCGTAAGTTGCCTCAGGCAGTCTTCCAACCATAGCAGTATCAACAAGTGAAACAACCATCTGGGTTGAAAGTCCTGCAATTGCCGGAAGAGCGACTCTTAGTATTTTTTTATAATAATTATTTACAGGAAATACGGTCATTCTATTTATACAGAAAATCTTTAAATGTTGACATTCTTGTCCTCAATAATAGAAAAGTTTTACCTTTTATACTAAAAATATTAGGTTGAATAACATCAGGGATCTATTATATTCATTTTAACAAGTAAATAATTTTTAAGAGAAAGTATATGAATTTTAAAGAAATCTTTTCAAAATACAGCGATCAGATCTACGCGATTATGAGAATAGCCGTGGGAATACTTTTTTTCAGCCATGGTTATCAAAAAGCTATTAGAATAGTAGATGGTACATTTCCAACCTCAAATATTCTCATGATGGGTGCAGCAATTATTGAATTTTTCGGCGGACTAATGATAATTTTCGGATGGAAAACATTCTGGGCCGCATTCATTTGTTCAGGACAAATGGCAGTTGCTTATTTCAAATCACATCAGCCAAAAGATATCTGGCCGATTGATAATGGAGGAGAAAAGGCTGCGTTTTATGCGTTCGTGTTTTTGTTTATTGCAGTTTATGGAGCCGGAATATGGAGTATTGATAATTTATTCGACAGAAAAAAAAACATTAGTAGATTTAACACAACGAATTAAATGTGGAGCTAAGCGGGATCGAACCGCTGACCTCTTGAATGCCATTCAAGCGCTCTCCCAACTGAGCTATAGCCCCAATTCATTTTTAAATATAGGACAAAAATATGTAACAATTATTTGTCTGTCAATTTTCTCACTTGCTTGGACTGTTTATCAATTATATATTTAGAAATACTAAATAGGCACTTGATGAAAAATCTTACAACAATATTTCTTTCTATTTTATTTCTTTCAATAACCTTCTATGCAGGCTGTAAAGATACAATAACCAGCGACGATGTTAATAAAATAATAATACCTGATTCAAATGTAAGTTATTCTGAACATATACAGCCTGTATTAAACGTATATTGCTCTACTTCAGGTTGCCATGATGGGACAAGTTCTTCAGCATACAGCTTTACAACCTGGGGTAATTTAATAGGAGCGCCTGACGCGGTCTATCCGGGAAACCCTGATACAAGTCACTTAGTTTGGGTGCTTGAAGGTAAACTTCCAAATCATCCATATCTTTACTATTCACCAACGCCTAATCAAATACAGGGAATAAAAACCTGGATAAAAGAAGGAGCGAAAAACAATTAAAATTTATAATGAATTTGTTTGATTTCTTTTTAATTAAACATTATAAATTATACATTACTTGATCCACCCCATTTTTTTATACCAATCACAGGTTCTTTTAATACCTTCTTCAATTGAAATGTTTTGATGATATCCAAAATCGCGGATTGCTTTTGAAGTATCGCACGTCCAGTAAGGTTGAGTAATATCTTTTGCTTTTTCAATGTTCAAAATTGTTGCTTTTCTGCTGAACAGAGCAAAGAATTGTGTGATTGACATAATCATAAAAACAAGGAAATGCGGAATTCTGATTTTGAATGGTTTTTTATCGAGTACTTTTGCTGTAACAGTTCCTATTTCTTCCCAGGAATAATATTTTTCCGAGCTAATAAAATAAAGTTCATTTGCTGCTTTGTCTGATTCCGCTGCCTGTATAAGACCTATCACAAAATCCTCTGCGTGTATGAAACTAACCTTCTTTTTATCAAATCCGATTTGAGTCATTAACCCCTGGCTGAAAGTTTTAAAGAAAATAAAAATTTCTGAATCTCTTTCTCCGTATACAGCCGGGGCGCGGCAAATCGTAACCGGAATACTGTCCATAAATGATTTGCCGACTTCTTCTTCCGCAAGTTTACTCCTTCCATATGTAGTTATTGGATGAGGAGTTATTTTTTCATCAATTGCTTCTTCACTAAAAGAAGGACCAGCAGCTGTCTGGCTGCTTACAATCACAAACCTCTTAATATTCTCTTTAAATTCTTCAGCAACTTCAAGCAGATTTTTCGTTGTATCTACATTTCCTTTAAAATATCCTTCCTTACGTTTTGCTTTAACTACACCCGCAACGTGAAAAATATATTCTGCATCCTTAAATGCCTTACGCAATCCTTCCTTATCCATTAACCCTGTGTCAAAAATTTCAACATTTTTCCCTTCAAGCCATTTAAGACTGCTTGTCTTCCTGGTAATGCACCTGATGGTATAATTTCTCTTTAATAATTGATCAACTAAATGACTGCCGACAAAGCCTGTTGCCCCTGTTACTACTGCTATTCGTGTATTATTCATATACAATTTTATTTGATTTTGAAACGATTTAAGTTTAGATTCTTAGACTAAATTTAACAAATTTAATTAAAACTATTTTAAAGCGAATAACAATTTTATAGAATACTCTCGGGAGGAATTTTTGGATTTATTTAAAAAATGTATGGAATTTACCAGGGCGGATGATATTAAAGCGTCGGGCTTATATCCTTACTTCAGACCAATTGAAGCCAACGAAGGTCCGGAAGTGCAAATTGAAGGTAAAAAAGTCATTATGGCAGGGTCAAATAATTACCTCGGTTTAACATCTCACCCTAAGGTAAAGGAAGCAGCTATTAAAGCTGTCGAGAAATACGGCACAGGCTGCTCCGGTTCAAGATATCTTACAGGTACTCTTGACTTACATGTTGAATTGGAAGATAGGCTTGCAAAGTTCTTTAATAAAGAAAAAGTTTTATTATTTAGTACGGGATACCAAACTGCACAGGGAATTATTCCTACACTAGTTCAGCGCGGAGATTATGTTATATCTGACAAAGATAATCATGCCTGCATTGTTGCTGGTAACCTGATGGCAAAAGGTGCAACCGCGGAGATGGCAAGATACAAACATAATGATATGAATGACCTTGAAAGAGTAATTTCAAAATTACCGGAAGATGCAGGAAAACTTATTGTAAGCGACGGTGTTTTTAGTACAGGCGGAGAAATAGTTGATCTGCCCAGGCTAAATGAAATTGCAAAAAAATATAAAGCAAAAATTTTAATTGATGATGCACATTCAGTTGGTGTAATTGGTAAAGGTGGAAGAGGGACTGCAAGTGAATTTGACCTGGTAGATGATATTGATATGACTATGGGAACATTTAGTAAAACTTTTGCATCCCTGGGTGGTTTTGTTGCCGGAGATGAAAGAGTTATAAATTATATTAAACATTTTTCACCTGCGCTGATTTTCAGCGCATCTCCTACCCCATCATCAGTTGCAGCAGCACTTGCAGCTCTCGATATTCTTGAAAAAGAACCGGAAAGAGTTACAAATCTGATTAACAATGCAAATTATATGAGAACAGGTCTTAAAGCAGCCGGCTTTACAATAATTGAAGGAAGAACAGGTATCGTTCCAGTAATTGTAGGCGATGATGAAATTGCATTTAAAATGTGGAGAATGTTGTACGATTCTGGTGTCTTTGTGAACGTTTTTATCTCTCCTGGTGTTCCACAAGGTAGACAAATGATGAGAACCAGCTATATGGCTACTCACAAAAAAGAACAACTTGATCAAATTATTGAAATATTTACATCAGTTGGAAAAGAATTAGGACTCGTTTAACAAGATGAACTTTAATTAACACAAACTAAAAGCCCCGCTATATGCGGGTCTTTTTTTTATTAAGGTATTTATTATGAGTGAAATAAAAATAAAAACTGTCGGTTCAAAAAATGAAGTGATGAAATTCATAAAATTCCCGTGGAAGATTTACAAAGATGATCCGAATTGGGTTCCTCCCCTGTTGATGGATAAAAAGAAAATACTTAATAAAGAAAAGAATCCATTTTTCCAGCATGCCGAAGCTGAATATTTTTTAGCTGAAAGAAACGGCGAGCTTGTTGGAAGAATTGCAGCAATAAGAAATGATCTACATAATAAATATCATAATGATAATGTTGGCTTTTTTGGTTTCTTCGAATGCATTAATGACCAGGAAGTTGCAAATAAATTATTTGATACTGCAAAAGACTGGCTTAAGAAAAAAGGATTTGATGCAATGCGTGGTCCCGCAAATCCTTCAAGTAATGATGAATATGCAATGCTACTGGAAGGATTCGATGATCCACCGAGATTGCTCATGACTTATAATCCAAAATATTATCTTGAATTATGTGAAAATTACGGACTGAAAAAAGCCAAAGACCTTTATGCATATAAGCTGGAAAACAAAAAAGTAATGTCATCCGATAAACTCCGCAGAGTTGCAGATATTGCTCAAAGAAGATCCGGATTAAAAATTACACAGCTCGATATGAAAAATTTTGACAAAGAGCTGGAAAAAGTAAAACTAGTTTATAATAAAGCCTGGGCACCGAATTGGGGATTTATTCCAATGACCGACGCTGAGCTTGATGCGATGGCAAAAGATCTTAAACCTCTTGTAGAGCCATCTCTTGTTTTGTTCGGTGAGATAAATAATCAGCTGGTGGGTTTTGCCCTGGTTATGCTTGATTACAATTATGTATTCAAAAAAATAAACGGAAGACTTTTCCCATTTGGCTTTTTAAAACTCTTTACTGAAAAGAAAAAAATAAAGTGGTCAAGAATAATTACGCTCGGCATAATTCCGGAATTTCAGAAAAGAGGACTTGATGCTGTTTTCTACTGGGAAATTGTAAACCGCGCACACGAAATTGGAATTGATCTTGGTGAAGCTAGCTGGATATTAGAAGATAATGAAATGATGAACCGCGGAGCCGAGGTTATGAAAGGTGAAATTTATAAAAAATACAGGGTGTACGAAATTGGGATCTAAGAAGTATATTTTATTTTTCATATTAATAGCTCCGGCACTTCTCTTTGCTCAATACACTAAAAACGATAGGGCTCTTGTTAAGACTACTTTTGAAAGAAGTTTTGATAAGCAGATCATCAACAATTATCTTGAATCAAATAACAGCCAAAAGATAAATGCCGCATTATTAAGTATTGCACAAAGTGAAGATACTACATTCATTGATTCAATTACAAAATTAGATTTTAACAATAATGCCAGGTTTATTTGCTTTGCACTTGGTCAAATCGGGAGCAGCAGAAAATCAGCTGATTATCTTTTAACTAAATTTAATGATAAAAATACCGCAGACAGTAACAAACCATATTTAATAAAAGCGCTTGGTAAAACAGGTGATTTAAATGATTTCAAAATTCTCGAATCCGGTTATAAAATCTCAAACAAAGATTTTGATGGAATATCAATCGCAATTTATGATTTTTTTGTGCGTAAAATAATTACTAAGGATATGGCTGTTTTTATTTTGGAGAAAGAATTAAACGGAAAATCTTTACTCCGTGCAATTGATGCAGCATTTGCAATTGCAAGGCTTGGACTATCTGATCATTTTGAAAAAACTATATATAAATTTCTAAGCAACGGTTATTCAAGCTATTATAAAAATGAAGAGCGCCTTGTTTTTATGCAATACCTGATGGAAAATTTAAGACGAGCGAATTATGTTCTTCCATACGGCTATAGATTTTTTATTAAACTTTTATACCTCCCTAACCCGCTCATGAAAACCGAAGCTGCTGCGATGTTAGCTTATTATCAATACAAGACAAAAGATGATATTCAAAGATATTTAAGGTTTTTTGATGACGAGAACCAGAATGTCACAAGACAGGCTGCGATTTCGATTAAGGAAATATCACTAAAGCCGGAATTAAGTGATTTTCTAAAAGGAAAAATGGAACAATTAATCCATGATACATCTTTATCTGGTAACACCAGGGGCGAATTACTTTTAAGTTATGTAAAAATATATAAACAGAATCTTAAAAGCGTACTTGAAAAATTTAGTAAAAATGTAAACCAGGAATTCATATTCAAAGTTGCTTTAAATGACCAAGAATCAGAATTTGCTTTCAATTATGCAGTAGATAAATTCAATGTTCTTAATGGAAAAGAAAAGATTAATGCCTTATCGACAGTTTTAGGATTTAATAATTTTTCTAATACTGAAAAATTCAATAAGGCAATTTTTTCTTCTTTAGAATCTGGGTACCCTGTTCTAATTGCACTTGCAGCATACGGAATTGATTCAACGTTCATTGCAAAAAATTCAGAAGAATTGCAAAAATATTTATCAAATATCGTATCCAGACATAAAGATGATGCACAGTTTATTGAGAGTTTACAATCGGTTGCCGGAATATCTGGACAAATCAGCAAATCGTTTGAAGAAAAGATTCTCACGCAATTATCAAAATCAGATATTTACATAATCAGAAAATACGCAAACGAAAAACTTAGACTTAAAACAGAAAATTCAAATGCTAACGCTGAACTATTTGACAGATTATGGAAAGATGCTTTCAAATATTCGAGTTCAACTGTAAAAACTTCAAAAGGAGATTTCACAATAAATTTCACTCCTGAATTAGCTCCAATTTCAGTTGGTAATTTTTGCAATCTTGCTTCACAAAAATATTTTAACGGAATAATTTTTCACAGGGTAGTTCCTTCATTTGTAATTCAGGGCGGAGATCCGACAGGTACAGGCTGGGGCGGACCAGACTACACAATTGTATCAGAATTTTCACCTCTTCATTATTCAATTTCGGCAGTTGGAATGGCAAGCGCAGGAAAAGATACTGAAGGCTCTCAGTGGTTTGTTACGCTTGGAGACTTCCCTCACTTAGACGGACGATATTCTATTTTTGGTTATGTCACCAGTGGAATGGATACTGTGTATATGATTGATCAATATGATAAAATTAATTCAGTTGAATTAAATCATTGATTCATTGCTTCTGCATACTTTGATGAATGCCCGGGATCAAGTCTTTGAAGCAATCTGAATACATCATATCTTTCCGGATAATCATTAAGTCTGCTTATAATTTCTTCACTTTTTGCATTAAAAAATGTTTTCATTAAAACGCTAGTTAAATCAATTTTACCATTATTTTCATTTATAAGATTAATTAATTTTACAATATATTTTTGACCCAATTCTTTATTTATATCATAAACATCAATCCCATAATAATATAAAAATTCTCCTTCTCTGAATGGTCTGTAGGAATCATTTGTTAATTCCTCTACAAGTCTTCTGCGATTATATGACCCACTTGCAAGTGTCCATCCATTAGAAAAATTACTGGAAGCTCCAAAATTTGCAATGTTCAGAGCCTTTGAAAAATACTCTGTGCCTCCTAACTCAATATAAGAATCCAAATCAAAACCAATAATCAGATTTGCATAAAAATCGAGGAAGCTTGTAAGAGGGTCGAATGTGGACTGGTTAGCATATAATGCCTGTCCGTTTTGATAAGTGAAACTCCATGAATTATCATTAATTTTTATCATTAAAGACTTATCAGATGTATTATAAATATCCCTCTGGCTGGAAACAGCAACCTGTGCGCCATAATTTACATCGCCTGCTGACGATGTAAAGAATATATCAAACGAACAGGTAATTTTGGGTCCTTCCCAGCTATCACCTACAAAACGAGTTTTATTCAAATAATTTTCAACTGCACCTTGAAAATCACTCAATCTGTCCCTCATAGAAATCGGAATATTATCCATGTTCACCGTTACAGTACAATCTAATTCTTGAGCAATACTGATAGTTGTGAAAAGTAAAATCGCCGTGAGTATAGATTTCATTAAAAATTCTCTTTTTTGAATTTTTTGGTTGATTTAATATATGAAAATCAATATTATCTAACAATTCCTAAGCCTAAGGGGAGCCAAATGAAAGCCAAACTGATTTTAACATTTTTAGTAATTTCTATTAATTTATTTTCCCAGGAAAATCCTGGTGCAAAGCACATCGCGATGGCAAATTCGGATATTGCTGTAAGCAACAATGTATTTGCCTTATTCAATAATCCCGGTGGGCTGGCTCAAATTAATTGGAGAGAATTCGGTGCTTTTTATTCCCCTTCTCCATTTGGCCTAAAGGAACTATCCAATGCATATGCTGCATATGCAGAACCATTTACTTTTGGTACAGCGGCAATTGGAGCAATGACATATGGATTTGATTTGTACAGAGAGAACAAAATAACTGTAGGATTTTCCTATAAATATTCAGAAGAATTTTTTATTGGAGTTGCAGTAAATTACAAACAGATTTCAATTAAGAATTATGGAGATAAAAATTCTTTTTTGCTGGATGTTGGTGCAATTGCATATATAAATGATAATCTTCATCTAGGATTTAGTTATAAAAATGCAACGAAATCAACATATGGATTAGCAAATGATGAATTACCGGTTATTATTCAAACCGGAGTAAGCTACCGGTTAATTGATAATTTTGTTTTGGCGCTATCAGTCGAAAAAGATATTCGCTATCCCTTTTCGCCAAGAATTGGTTTTGAATATAACATTGTAAATTTTCTTTCATTAAGGAGTGGATTTTCAAAGGAACCTTCCAGATACTCAGCTGGAATCGGAATTCACTATTCCGTTTTTAATTTTAATTACGCTTTGTTCACACATCAGGAATTAGGAATAACTCATCAATTTGGAGTTGTAATTTCGTTTAATAAAAAGAAATAATCATCATTTTGAAGCTTCTTGTTAAGGAAATATTATTAATGTTTTTGGGAATTGTTGCCCTCCAGAGTTTTACGCTTTCGCAAACTGATTCAGTTAACACGAATAAAGAGGAAATAATTGACGAAATAATATCAGAGAATGAAGCGAATGCTGACAACGAAGGTTTTGGTGATTTAATAGAGGGTTTATCAGACAATCCGATAGATATTAATACTGCCGGTGTTTCAGAATTACAAAATATTCCAAATTTAACTTTATCAGAAGCAAAAGCTATTATTAAATACAGAGAAAAAAACGGCATCTTTTTCTCAACAGCGGAATTAAACTTAGTTAGTGGATTATCCAGAGAGACTCTGAAAAACATTTTGCCCTTTACAAAAGTAAATGAAAATCTAAACATCAGTACCGGTGAATTGACTCAAAAATCCCCCATGTCAGTAGAAATCAGGAACAGGCTTATTGACCGTATCCAGCCAATTGATGGAATTGTGCGAAATAAATTTGATGGAAATAAATATAAAACTTATAACCGGTTAAAATTAGGATATGATAACCATATAAAAATGGGTGCTCTTTTTGAAAAAGATCCCGGTGAAAATTCTTATAACGACCTGACATCTGCCCACATTTCAATAAATAATATAAGTATAATCAAAGAAATTATAGTTGGTGATTATCTAATTGGATTCGGACAGGGCCTGGCTATTTGGGGGCCATATTCATTTTCTAAAAGTTCAAATGCAATCTACCCAATAAAAAAGAAAGCAAAGTATTTAAAAGGATATACAAGTTCAGACGAGAACAGGTTTTTCAGAGGAATATCATGGAAGTTTGATTTTAACAAGCTTTCACTATCATTTTTTTATTCAAAAAATAAATTTGATGCAGCAATTGATCCTGCTACAAATAACATTAATTCAACTCCTGTAGATGGCTATCACAGAACTGAAAATGAGATTAATAAAAAAAATTCCGCTATTGAGCAGGTTATGGGAGGAATAATTGATATTTCTTTCAATCAGCAAATAAATTTAGGCTTTTTATATTATCATTCTTCATTTAATCATAAGTTTTCATCCTCAAATGTTTATGATTTGCAAGGAGATAATTATAATTTTTATTCCTTTTCTTACGATTTATTCTATAAAAATATTAATCTGTTTGGCGAAAGCTCATTTAACGGGAAATCGATTGCATCTAGCCTGAACCTGCAAATTGATGTAAGTAAAGATTTTTCACTTATAAGTTCATTGAGAAATTATCCTAGGAATTACTTTAATCTCCATAGTAATGGTTTCGGAGAACAAAATGGAAAAACTCAGAACGAAGTTGGAATTTATAATGGTTTCAGATGGCGAACTGATATCGGGATCATCAATTTTTACTACGATCAATTCAAATTTCCCTTTGCAACTTATTATAATCCACTTCCAACATCAGGCAATGAATTTATGTTGGACTATTTTAAAAGACCATTTAAACATCTGTCCACAAGAATAAAGCTGAAAAAGGAGGAGAAAGAAATTTCTGTCAATTCTGCAACGATCAAAGAAATTTACACACGTAATAAAATCTCTTTAAGATTTGAAGTTATTTTTAAACCTACTAATGTTCTACGATTAAAAAATAGATTTGAGTTCAATCGTTTCAGAATTAATGAGACCGGTAATTCTCAAACCGGATACATGGTATTCCAGGATGTGATATTTCGGCCTATTAATAAATTCTATTTAGCCGCAAGAATAATCTTTTTTAAAACAGACTCTTTTGAAACGGCTATTTATGAATTTGAAAATGACCTTGATGGTGTATTTGCATTAAATGGATTATATGGCCAAGGAACAAGATGGTATGCTGTAATAAAATATGAACCTTTGGCTTTCTTAAAAATTTCCTTAAAATATTCCGAAACTTACAAACCTTTTGAAAGAACACTTGGCAGTGGTTATTCAAAAATAGACGGGAATTTAGATAATAAATTCAGCCTTCAAATTGATTTCGATATTTAGTTATCATCTCTATTATGAGGCTTGCCTACTATCAATCTTATTCCATGCCTAAAAGATAGATAATACCATGCCCATTCAGCCATAACTCTAAACCTGTTCCTGAATGAGATCAAATACAGAATGTGAATGAAACACCATGTTAACCATGCAAGAAAACCCGATAATTTTAATCCTTTTATTTCAGCAATGGCTTTTGCTCTCCCAATTGTTGCAAGATTTCCTTTATCTTTATAAATAAAATTTCCTCTTTCACTATATCTCTTTTGAGATTTAATAACCTCAGCAACAAATTTACCTTCCTGTATCGCTCCTTGCGCAACACCCGGAACCGGTTTGCCTTGTTCACCATTAATATGAGCCGCATCACCTATCACAAAAATATTCGGGTCATTTTCAATTGAAAGATCCCTATTTACCATCACTCTTCCCACTTTATCAAGTTCCACATTTAAAGATTTCAAAATCGGTGAAACCTGATTTCCTGCAGCCCAGATTACGTTTGTTGTTTCAATAAAATTTTCTCCCATTTTAACACCCTTAGCAGAAATATCAGTAACGAAGGTATTCAACTTTACTACAACTCCCATCGATTCCAATTCAAGTTGTGCTTTTTGGGATAATTTTTCCGAGTAGGAATTTAATATCCTGGAAGTACCTTCAATAAGAAAGATTTCAGTATCACTGGAATTAATATTTCTAAAATCTTTCATCATAGATTGTTTAGCAATTTCAGAAATTGCTCCCGCCATTTCCACTCCTGTTGGTCCGCCGCCAACGATCACAAATCTCAGGTATTTTTTCCTTTTTTCGGAATTCTCTTCCTTTTCAGCAAATTCAAGCGACTTTAATATTTTCTCACGGATTTCAAGTGCATCTCCTAGAGTTTTAAGCCCGGGAGCATATTGCTCCCAATTTTCGTTTCCGAAATAAGAATGTGACGAACCTATAGCAATTATTAAATAATCAAAATTGATTTTGTTATCTTTTAAAATTACCTGCCTTTTGTCACTGTTTATGGAAATAACTTCATCCATTATTACTTTTACATTTTTCCTATTTCCAAAAACAGCCCTTATCGGAATAGCAATATCAGCAGGAGAAAGTGCTGCTGAAGCAACCTGATATAGTAATGGCTGAAATAAATGGTAGTTAGTTTTGTCAATGATTGTAATTTCTGCATCAATTTTCAGTAAAGATTTAGCTACTGTTAATCCGCCAAAACCACCACCAATAATAACTATTCTCGGTTTTTTCATAATTTGTTATTTTTTTATATTAAAAATAGAGATGTAAGGTATTAGTTAATATTAACTAACAAAATTTTTACGAAAGTTAAGTATTTCAAATCTTCCAAATGCTTATATTATAAAAATAATTTTATTTTGAATTCGGGTAATAATTCTTAACTTATTACTCGAAGAAATCCCGTTTACTTTTGGTAATGTAAATAGTTATATTTGTAAATAAAGGCTAAAACATTTTGCCTCAAAAATATTATAGGGCGATTAATGCAGATTTCCAAAATTGAATCTCTAGCAAAATATAACAAATTATTGGACCTCGCTGTTAATTCCTCTAATGAATTTCCAAATAATTTATCTGAATTTCTTGTAGAGGAGCTTGAAATACAGGCAATTGTTATATTCAAAATTAGCGAGGATGAAAATCTATTATTAATTGGCAAATCTGAGGGTGCAAAAAAAGCATTTACCAAAAGTACCTCTTTTGCTTGCAGCACATGTAAAAGCGTTTCTGCAAGTCCAGACGCAATAACTTTTAACAACCAGCCGGATTGTGAAATTCAAACTTCCGATTTCGTTATTTATGAAGGCTGCTTGCATATAAAGGTTTCAAACTCAGAAAAATTTCTCCTTAAAATTGCTAAGAAATCTGCCTTCTCAAAATCCGACAAAGATAACCTGGAAATGGTTGGTAGAAATGTGAAGAATTTATTTAAACTCTGGGGCGGCAACCGAAGTACTGTAAGTTCTTCTTTAAGCGAAATCATAAATGAAATTGCCCACGAGCTTAGAACACCAACTAACAGCATAATGGGATTTGCCTCATTGCTAAATGAGGATAACCTGACCGATTCTCAATCAGAGTATGTTAATACATTAAAGGATAACGCATATAATCTGCTTGGAATTTTAAATGATATAATAGAACTTTCAAAAATTGATATTGGAAAAAGCAAAACAATTGCATCAAATATAAATGTAAAGAGTTTTATTGATGAAATCATAAAACAATTCACTGAGAAAAAATCAAAACAGAATATTGAATTTCTTATCAATATTGATCAGGAAGTATCGGAATCGGTTAAAGTCGATTCACAAAAATTAAGATATATTCTTCTTACAGTTTTAACTTATTCCTGTCAACAGACAGAAAAAGGAAAGATTTCAATATCAATCAGTAATTCCTCGTCAAAGAAAATTAATTTTAAAATATCAGACACAAGCCCCGGAATTACAACTACGAAACTTAAAGATATTTTTAAGCCATTTTCAATTGCAGAATTAGGAGATCCTAACCTAGGTTCTGCTTCTGGGCTTGGATTAATATTAAGTAAAAAATATGCTGAACTACTGAATGGTGAGTTTGACATAACAAGTAGTGTTGGGAAAGGCACTACATATAATTTATCAGTTGGTGCAGAAGCACTTTCGACAATTGAATCAAGCCTTAGTTCATTACCAAAACCCAGCACAAAGAAAAACAGGGTTTTGGTTGTTGAAGATGATTATGCAACCTCAAAACTATTAAGCAATTATCTTAATAAATGGGGCTATGAGCCCACCATAGTTAATTCTGCTGAACAGGCTTTAAAAGCAGTGGATAAGGAAATATTCCTTGCAGTTTTAATGGATATTGTACTCCCGGATGCTAATGGATTTGAATTGCTAAAAACAATTCGCGAGCATAAAAATGCTAAAAATACACCGGTGATTGTTTGTTCGGTTGAAGCTGAACAGCAAAAAGCATTTTTGATGGGAGCAGTTGAATATTTTGTAAAACCAATTAAGTACAAATATCTGGTAGAAGTTTTAACAAGCTATAAGCTTAAAAGAGATTCTAATATTCTTATTGTAGATGACGATGTGCCGACATTAAATTTAATCAAAGAAGCAATTGAACAGGCAGGATATAATCCTATTGCGGAATCACATTCTTCAAAAGTCTTGGATCTGATTGAAAATATGAATCTGGACCTGGCGATAATCGATCTTGATATGCCTGAAATAAATGGATTTGACCTTATTAAGGCAATAAAATCTAAACCGGCATTTTCTAAACTTCCGATAATAATTTATACTGGCAAAGAAAGTTACCAAGAAGACCTGAAAAAAATTGATGGAATGTTCGCTGATCTTTTAAGAAAAAGTAGCACAAATATTGAAGAATTATCCGAAACAATTAACCAGATGATAAATAGATATGATGAACCTTCAACCCCGGAAGAAATTCAGGGAAAAAAAGATACTATAAAAATTTTATTGGTTGAAGATTATAAACATTCACAGATAATTGTTACAAGGTTATTAAAGAAAAATAATTTCGAATCAATAGTAGTTGTTGAAAATGGTGCTGAAGCTCTGGATCAAGTCAAAAAGCAGAGATTCAATCTGATATTAATGGATATGCAAATGCCTGTTATGAACGGTTTTGAAGCAACTGAAAAAATAAGACAATTAAAGGACTATAAAGATACTCCTATAATTGCATTAACAGCTTTTGCAATGAAAGGCGATAGAGAAAAATGTATTGATGCCGGAGCTACTGATTATATACCCAAACCAATCGACAGCCACGAATTTATTGAAAAGGTTAAGTATTATACTGAGAGTAAAGTGAGTGCTTAAAAACTTCTGACCTGCCTGGCAGGAATTAACTCAATCTTCTATTTTACCAGATGTTTTTATTTGATTAACCTATTCTTATTTTTACATTTCTAATTTCATAATACTAGTTTCTATATATGATTAATGAATCACCAAGAGTTAGATTTGCCCCAAGCCCAACAGGTTATCTGCATGTCGGTGGACTCAGAACTGCATTATATAATTATCTTTTCGCAAAAAGCCGCGGTGGTAAATTCATTTTAAGAATTGAGGATACGGACAGATCACGTTTTGTTGAAGGGGCAATTGAAAATCTGACCTCAACTTTAAAATGGGTAGGTCTGAATTTTGATGAGGGACCTGAATCAGGCGGAGACTTTGGCCCATACAAGCAGTCTGAACGTTTGCCAATTTATAAAAGGCTGACAGATAGACTTATAAAAGAGAAAAAGGCTTATCATTGTTTCTGTTCAAAGGAGAGGATTGAAAAAGTAAGAGAAAAACAAAAAGAAGAAGGATTACAACCCAAATATGATAAACATTGCCTTAATCTTTCTGAAAGTGAAATAAAAGATAATTTGAAAAATGGATTACCTTCAGTTATTAGGATGAATGTTGAACCAGGAAGAACAATTTTGATTGATGATATTATACGTGGAAGAGTAGAATTTAACAGTAACGTTGTGGATGATCAAATTCTTATTAAAAGCGACGGCTATCCAACCTATCACCTCGCAAATGTAATTGATGATCATTCTATGAAAATTACTCATGTTATCAGAGGTGAAGAATGGCTTTCCTCAACACCCAAACATATTCTTTTATATGAATTTTTTGGGTGGGAAAAACCAGTTTTTGCACACCTCCCTCTCCTGCTTAATCCGGACAAAACAAAACTAAGCAAACGCCAGGGAGATGTTGCTGTTGAAGATTACAAACAAAAAGGATATTTAAAGGATGCGCTCATAAACTTTGTTGCGCTGCTGGGCTGGAATGCCGGAGATGATGTCGAATTTTATAAAATTGAGGAACTAATTTCAAAATTTTCGCTGCAACGTGTAAATAAGGCTGGAGCTGTTTTTGACCTGGAAAAGCTAAACTGGCTTAATGCGGAACATTTAAGGAAAATGCCTGATGAAGAAATGCTGAAAATGTTGAGAGAGGAGATAGAAAATTCCAAATACAAAAATGAAGATTATTCAGATGAGTATTTACTTAAAGTAATTGAGGCAATGAAAGAGAGAGTCTCTTTTGCTAAAGAATTTTTAACAAACGGCTTTTACTTCTTTGAAGAACCTGTCGAATACGATGAGAATGTAAAAAAGAAAAGGTGGAAAGAGGATTCTTCTGAACATTTGAAAAAACTCCTTGAAAAATTTTCACAATTAACATCAGCAACCAAGGAAGATTTTGAAACTGCTTTGCGCAGCACTGCTGAGGAATTAAATATTGGAACGGGAAAACTAATCCACCCTGTTAGACTCTCAGTATCAGGAGTTGGCGGTGGTCCGGGATTATTCGATCTGCTTGTCATAATTGGAAAAGAAAAAACTATTTCAAGAATTGAAAGAGCTATTAATAAATTAAGTTAAAATAAATTTTTATCTATGCCTGAAAATAAAGAAGAAAATAAAACCACTGCAAATAATTTCATAAAAGAGATTATTAATGAAGATCTGAAGAATGGGAAAGTAAAAAAAATACATACCAGGTTTCCTCCCGAACCAAACGGTTATCTTCATATAGGTCACGCAAAATCAATTTGCTTAAATTTTGGATTAGCAAAGGAATATGACGGACTTTGTAACCTGAGATTTGATGATACAAATCCTTCCAAAGAAAGCGTAGAATATGTTGATTCAATAAAAAAAGATATCGAATGGCTCGGTTTCAACTGGGAAGACCGTTTATATTTTGCTTCTGACTATTTCGATCAGCTTTATGAATTTGCTGTAAAATTGATCAATAAAGGGAAAGCTTACGTTGATAGTTCATCACCCGATGAGATTAAAGATTCCAGGGGTACACCAACAATTCCGGGAAAAGAAAGCAAATACAGGAATCGTTCTGTTGAGGAAAATCTTGAACTTTTTGAAAAGATGAAAAACGGCGAAATGGAAGAAGGCTCTAATGTCCTGCGTGCTAAAATTGATATGACTTCACCAAATATGTGGCTTCGTGATCCTATACTTTATAGGATCAGGAAAGTTTCGCATCACCGTACTGGTGATAAATGGTGTATTTATCCAATGTATGATTGGGCACATGGTCAGAGCGACTCAATTGAAGGAATTACCCATTCAATCTGCACTCTTGAATTTGAAATACACAGACAATTGTATGATTGGTGTTTGAACGAACTTGAAATTCATCACCCGCAGCAAATTGAATTTGCAAGATTAAATCTTAACTATACAGTAATGAGCAAAAGAAAATTGCTTCAGCTTGTAGAAGAAAAATATGTCAGCGGCTGGGATGATCCAAGAATGCCGACTATTTCAGCATTTAGAAGAAGAGGATATACGCCGGAATCAATTCGTAATTTTTCTGAAAGAGTTGGGGTTGCAAAGAGAGATAATACAATTGATGTTGCTTTGCTTGAACACAGCATAAGAGAAAATTTAAATAAAAAAGCTCAAAGAGTTATGGCTGTTCTGAATCCTTTGAAAGTTGAGTTTATTAATTATCCTGAAGATAATAAAGAAGAATTGGAAGCAGTAAACAATCCTGAAGATGAAACAAAAGGCACCAGGGAAATTCCATTTTCAAAAGAGATATATATCGAGCAGAATGACTTTATGGAAGATCCTCCAAAGAAATTTTTCAGGTTGTCACCGGGTAATGAAGTTAGACTTCGATATGCTTATATAATCAAATGTGAAGAAGTTGTTAAAGATGAGAATGGAAACATTATTAAATTAAAATGTACTTATGACCCTGAAACAAAAAGCGGATCGTCTCAAAGCAACAGGAAAGTTAAAGGAACAATTCACTGGGTTTCTGCCAGTGATTCTATAAATGCAGAAGTTCGACTTTATGACAGATTATTTACCGAAGAAGATCCGGAAGCAGATAACGAAAAAACTTTTAAGGATTTCATAAATCCAGACTCGCTGATTGTTGTTTCAAATGCGAAACTTGAACCTTCTTTAAAAAATGCACAAACCGGAGAAAATTACCAGTTTGAAAGATTAGGTTATTTTTGCGTTGATAGTAAAGATTCCTCAAACGAACACCTGGTATTTAACAGAACAGTAACCCTGAGAGATACCTGGGCTAAAATAGAAAAAAGACAAAAGAATTAATTTCTTTAAAATAAAATTTAAGATCCAATTTGCAGAACAATTGCCATCCCATAAAACCTGAAATAGATTAAAGGAACAATTATGAGTTTGCAAAAAGCAACTACAATCGCTCTTTACGGTGTTTTCTTTTTACTTATTATTTCATTAAC
>DATFMR010000039.1:0-12457 GCA_035266865.1 Ignavibacteriaceae bacterium
AGAGTAATTCAATCTAATGCTCTTTCCTTCTAATACAGAGTCTTTATCAATGGAGACCAACTGGTAATTTGTGCCGAGCTCAGGAACGCCATCATAATTTACATCCACAGAATTTATCGATGGCAATGAAGTCGTATCATCGGATACAAAATTAAATCCAAGTTTTATATATGGATAAATTTTTGAATCTACACCTGAAAGAGAGATTGTGTTTGCATTACTCAAATTATTTGTGAACAATGTATCAACACTACCATCAGGTTTTATTCCCATAGCTTTAAGTAAGATAGAAGAATTTGCCGGGATTTGAGCATTAAGGCTCATATTATTCCATTTCCCTGCGGGGCCAATGTTTTGCGTTATTGCACTACCCTCGGTATGTTGGAGAGTAATTAGTGTGTCCAATAAAACAGGGCCCTCATAAGGGTCTCTAAAACCTTCTAAAACGTGGCTGGGTGTAAAATTTTTCTTTGTAATTATTCCCCAGGAGCCCCTGAACTTCAAGCTATCAATATATAAACTTCCAATAGATCTTAATTTATTTTTTAAAGCAGTTGTAAGCCCACCTGCCGGCTCATCACCGCCAGCAATTGCTATAATTTTATTTGCCGGTATTGAATCAATTGCAGCTAAATAATCATTAACATAATTTGTTGGATCGTTCCAATAATTTAATAATATCTCATAATCAAAGTTCAGCGTTTTTTCATCAAATATCAAAATATGATGTCCCCCTATGTTTGAGGCTGCAACATAGTCTGTACCATTTACAGATACTATCGAATAACCCCCATCGTAGAATCCGGCAGTAGAAAGTTTTAATTCTTTATCAGATTCCAATAAGCGCAAATAGTCTATGTAATTGTTAATGTTATTTAGCTCTATAGTTGAAAAGGAGAGTGAATCTGAAAAAGAAAAATCTTTAGAGGCACTCGGATCATAGATAAATGAAAACCCGCCACTAAACTTTTGACTATTTAAATTTAATTTTGCCCTAACCCAATACCTTTTGTTAAGTATTAGATGTGTTAATTGAAATTTTGTTGACAAGGTATCAAGTATTTTGCCAGTTAGGTTTGAATTTAAATAGTCTGGATTATCGGCATACTCAACCAAAATAGAATCTGCAGGGTTCAATTTGACAGGATTAAGAAAAATAAATGTCCCATCGGATTTTAGATTGACAATTGAATTAACCAACGGTCTTATCGATGAACTTTGTACAACCATATCAAAAGATAAACTGTTGTTGCTTTTTGACAATTCATCAATTTTGTTGTCCTCATCAAGAATTATCTGAATTTTATGATCTCCCGCTAAATTCTTAACGGGGAAATATAGAATAAGACTATCTTGATATGAAGGCAGCGGTCGAGTATAAGTATGGTTTAAAATTTCGTTATTATCCAGAACATCTTTTACCCTTATAGTAAAATTTGCAGTGTCAACCCTTCCAAGATTAAAATAGCTTATCTTAATTTGAATAGAATCATTTGAATCATCTACGTTATTGTCAGAGATACTATAATTATTTGTGCTTATGCTTAAATCAGGTTTCGGGGGAATCCTTAAATTAATAATAGGGTCCCCTAAAAGGACATTACAATAATCAAATATTCTGTATGTACCGGTATTCCCGTAATTCTGTAGCATCTGAGTCTTAGCCAATTCGTGTGCCTGGCCAATACTGGTAATTTGATCATGAAGTAAATTTGAATAAAATAATTGTGGAAATGTAGTCGCTGTTGAAGTAAATCCCAACGAACTATTTCCTGTATAGCCTATAGCTTGTCCGTCCGGATCTGTAATAAATAATTCTGAAAAAGCTTTTATATCCGGCTCTGCAAATTTCCCGGTAGAACAGCCCCAGTCACTTATTAATGAACCCTTGCCGCTATTATTCATCAATTGATCAACTCTGTTTATACCGTTATCCCAAATTTGCGTACCACTGTGTCCTATATATGATATAAAAAGACCACCATCACCAATAATCTGATTTACCTGCTGTTCAGAATAAGGTCCGAAGTTAGAAACAGGATTTTGAGTCTTGTATAAATGGTTAACCAAACCTCCCGTTGGAGGAGGTTTGATTATATAATTTGCTATATACTCATTTGTGTTTTTCAACAATTGAAGTTCAGATGGATTATTGATATCTCCACTCGATATAAGAAGATAGGTCTTATTAAAAATATCAAAAGGATCAGACAAATATTTTTTATGTTTATCCAAATAAAAATTAAATTCTGAAACTGAGTTAACAGGAATTCTACCGACATACATTTGAGGAACAAGGCTGGTTGTATCCCAGATTGAATACCAGTTATCTGAGACTGGATCTCCGAACGAAGGGACATAATTTTTAACAGGTGGGCTGCCAAAATAAATTGACTTATTACCATAGTAATCATAATTTGCATCACCAACAATAAATAAATAAGATGGCTTTGGTGATTGCCAGTTAAGGTTTGCAGCTTCCAAAAAGTCCCTTATCGGTTCGGGAGCAAAAAAACCATAATTGAATTGATCATAAATATCATTTACATTGATAAGTTTTGTGGTAACGTTATAATTACTTTGAATAAAACTTGTATATTCCTGAGCTTTTGATAAAAATTCCGGTGCAGTAATTAATATATAATCGGCCTGATTTGATGAATTTGTAAGATCGGTAATCTTTTTAACATAAAAATATTTGGGAGAATGAATTTTAGCAGCTGAGATAAGATAATATTGATCACCTGCACTTACTGTGTCGTTAAAATATATGATGCTGCCTGATCTTGTATAGTTAGTAATTTTTTTAGGAGTACCGGTAAGCTTATATATAATAATATCATTAGCTAAAATATTAGAAATTTTTATCGTCCTATAAAAAGGCACGGAAAGATCAACAAATCTGAAATTCAATGAATCATTTTCAGCTTTGATAAATCTGGGATATTCAACTTCATACCAATCATACTCTATAGAATTTAAAGTAGCATTTGTTGGAAAACTAATGGTTTTTAAAATATTGTTGCCCTCGTTTAACAAGTTTGACGAGAAATCAGCCTTTACGACACGCTGCTGGTATTTATCAAATGAGGCTGAATCATAAACGGTGGCATCATTGTTGATGCTCAACCCAACTTTGTGCGCACCAGTAAATCCATTGCTTGCAAAATCCTGTACTTTATAAAATGCATGAGCAGTTACATTTGGGTAAACATCTTGAACAGTAAAAGTTCTGTTCACGGTCCCAACTCCTTGCTGACCCCAAACCCATGTTTCATTTTGCAGCCAGTAGGGGTCCTGCCTGTCAATAATACTTGGAATTGAATAATCCAGATAACGATTTTGTTCATAATGAACAACCTCATTATAGTACTGTAATGTATCAGTTGCAGCACTACTACTTGTTAATGTATCAATCCTTTTACCTAAGCCATCATTCCAGGTTAACCAATATGTAGTAGTATCCGTGTACCTGTTGAGATATTCCTTATATGATTCATTCTGCGCGCTGGTTTGCCGATAATTGTCGCCCCAATTCCTCTTACCGAAAAATTCAATATAGTCACCGGAATCAAAGCTCCCGTCATCTTCACCATATACATAAACCGACTGTTCCTGCCCTCGTGTTAATAATTTAATTGTCCTCGGGTCAATTTGACCAGTTGAGACCCCCAAGTTATCAAGATCACTTTTGTTTATACGGTATATTCCATCAGTAGCAACGCCAACTTTTATATAGGTGTTATTGAAATTAATCCAGGAATATTCAGTAGAAATTTTCAAGGTGTCATAATATCTTTTATCCAGTTGAACAGCATCGGGATAATTCAAGATTATTCTTGGAAGTTGTTCCTCAAAAATATTTCCATTTGTTATTCCGGGGAACATTTTTGAATTCTGCGGCGTTGCAATGGTAATTTCAATACCGGCTTTTTTCAGTTCACTTATAATATCTGTATTATTGTACCTGTATTGATTAATTTTTATATCAACGCAATAGTAGTTCCTAATCCATAAATATCCTTTAATTTCAAAAAGCGGTGGCATTGAATTAATTTTAACAAAATTTAAAGGAACCGATTGATAAGTTAGTGAAGAATCATTTTTGAGTTTTGCCAGTCGATTTATTCGTGGTATACCTTGAATTTTATTTTCTAAAAGGGGTGTAACTTTAAGAGATATTTTTGAAAATGAAGGTAGTGCTATAAAAACTTCTCTTGATGGCAAAGCATAAATCCCTGGATTTGAGACATCCTCAAAATCTGAAAACTCTATATTAAAATTGCCCAAACTATTTCTAGTCTTTTTGTAATCCAACGAATTTATAATAATGTTGGCTTTAATCTGGTTGGAATTATGCTTGTAATTTTCAATTTTTATCTGAGAAAATATTTGAGATATGCCCAGAAGGAATATTAGAATTATATGGATGGTACTTTTTGTCATTATATGCAAACAAAAACATTATATTGTGCATTATTTATAGTGTACAAGATATTACATTTATATTAAAAGGTAAATATCATCAGACCGCAAATTGATAGATTAAATCTAGGAAATTTTAGTATCATAACCTCTAAATCTATTGAAGTAGATTCCATAATAAATTACATACTCACAAACAGCACAAAACCAGAACAGCTTATAACATTCAATATCGATTTCTATCAAAACACCGAGAATGATTCGGAATTTTCTCAAATATGTGGAAATTGCGAATATAATTTCCCAGATGGTTCCGGCATTACAGCTCTTCTAAAATTAAAGTATGAAATTAAGGTAGAAAGAATTACAGGAAACGATCTTTTTTTAATAATCTTATCAAACGCAAACTTACTTAGATTAAAGGTCGCGTTTGTGGGATCTACAATTGAGGCACTAAAAAAAATCCAGATAAAAATTGCTAAAGAGTTCCCGGCTTTAATAATTTGCTGTACACTATCCCCTGATTATAATTTTGAGTCAGATTTTGAAAAAAATATTAAACTCGTCAATGAACTCAAAAACGCAAAACCTGACATTCTTTTTCTCGCACTCGGATCACCCCGACAGGAAATCTGGCTTGCAAAATACAAAGACACAATTGGAGCAAAAATTAATATGGGTGTAGGTGCAGTTTTTGATTTTTATAGCGGAACAAAGGCAAGGAGTCCAGAATTTCTACAAAAGTTTGGCCTGGAATGGCTATGGAGATTATTTAATGAGCCGGGACGCTTATTTAGGAGGTATATCATTAGTGATATTCCATTTTTTATTAAAGAATATTTTCGGATAAAATTTCAAAGATGAAAAGCACATTTAATCAGATTAATATATTATATCTGATTAAAACGATGGATGTTGGTGGGGCCGAAAGATTTACACTTAATTTGTGCAATTATTTTTCGGACAGGGTGAAAAATATTACAGTCTATTCGTCGGGTGGAATATTTACCGAAGAGTTAAAAAAGATAAATGTCCGGCATATAATATCAGGAATTGCCGGGAGCAAAAACTTGCCCGGATTAAGAGCAGAAATCAAGGGGATTATTTGTGAAGGGAATTTCGATATAATCCATGCACAGCACAGAATTTATCTGCCGGTATTAAAGTCTATGAATACCGGCAAGGCAATAATAATTTATACGGCAAACAATTTTTTCAATGACTTTTACCAGAAATTAATTTTTCCCGATAAAGCCGTAGCTATATCTCCTTCGATTGAAAAAAACCTATTAAATACGTTGCTGATTAATTCAGGTAAAATTTCAAGGATCAATTACGGTGTTGAAATTAAAGAATCATTCAAACCATTAAGAGAGAATATAAGTCTTGGTTACATGGGAAGGTTGATAAAAGAAAAAGGGATATATCAACTTGTAAACGCTGTAAGAGGAATTAATTCAAATAGAATCAGATTAATTATTTGTGGAGACGGGCCGGAAAGAAATGGATTACTGAAAATAATAGGAAATGGTGAAAAAGACTGCAAAATTGAACTCTTGCCGCCGACTCTTGATATTGATCATGTTTATAATTTATTTGATGCGTTGGTGCTTCCAACAGCGCTTAATGAAGGCCTGCCAATTTCCATACTGGAAGCATTAGCGAGGAAAATATTAGTAATATCAACCGCGCAGGGCGCATTAAGTGATGTAATATCGGACAATGTAACCGGTCTTCTGTTGGAGGATAATTCTGAAAAGAGTATTATTAATAAGATTAGTTATTTGTTGGAAAATCCCCCGGCAATAAATCTTATGAGAGAAAATGGTTATCAAAAAGTAAAATCTGAATTTTCAATTGATGCTATGCTGGATGGTTATGAAAGGTTATATGTTGAAGGCTAAATTATTCTTCAGTTTTTATTCTGTATGATGCGGTTAAATATTTTTCTGTTCTCCTTATTTATTTTTGTAAAATAGGTCAGCAGGTATCCCAATCTGAATCTTAAACGTGATTCTTTAAATTCAATAAAATATCTTTCCGGAAGAAGCAATGTTATAATCCCAAATAATATTTTAATTTCCAATACCAATTGGAAATTTAGTTTCATCCAGTATCTTAGAACCCGGGACTTCCTGCCGTAAAAATATTCCCTCCAGCCAAGTAATCTGTATTTTTCTTTTGGCGATTTATTCTCTATATAATCATTTATGTAAGGCTCCTGTAGCTGATAAATCCTTTCCTGAGTTAGCTGCAAATTTTTCCTTGAAACTGAACCAGTTCTGTACCGTTGGAATATGAGAGCCTTAGGAATATTATAAAATATTGCTTTATCAATCAGCCTGAGCCAGAGGCTGTAATCTTCGGGCCAATAGTCTTCATGAAGGAAATCATAGCCCTCAACATCCATTACGGCTTCCTTCCGGAATACCACACCGGGGTTTGAAATAACGGAATGTAGCATTAAGGATTTTTTTATCGAGGTATCGTCAACAGGTGTTTTATTAATATAGAGCAAATTATTTTCGTTAAAAATACCGTACCAGCTTGAAACCATATCTAGCTCAGGATTTTCATTGATTGTATTTAACTGGATCTCAAACCGCAGCGGGTGAGCAATATCATCGCCATCCATCAGCGCTACCCAGTCAGAGTTACATTTTGTCAATCCATAGTTTAATGCTTTGCTTCTTCCTACGTGTTCAATTTTATAATATTTAATTCTTTCATCAGCAATATTTTTCACTACCCTTTCAGTATTATCATCGGAGCCATCATCCACTATTATAAATTCAAACTCAGAAAATGTTTGATTTAATATGCTGCTGACAGCAGCATAAAGATAATTTTCACAGTTATACGTGGTTAACAATACCGATAATTTCATTAATAATTTTTTAATTTATATGGACAGCAATTATTTATCTATGCTTAAATATTGGAAATAATTTGCCGCTACTTTTCCCCAGGTTATTTCCCTCACAGAATCAAAAGCAGCAAGTGATAAATCGAGAAGCTTTTCCCTGTTGTTATTTAATTCCATTAACTCAGGAATAAAGTTGTCTGGTTTACCGTAATCAATAATAATACCGTTTTTTTTATTTTGGATATATTTTGTTACGCCCGTATTGGAAGTTACTATTGGCACTAAGGACGATGCCATTGCTTCAAGGGTAGCAATACTTAGAGTCTCAAATTTGCTGGGTAACAGATATATATCACATTCTTGATATAAATCGGCCAGTTCTTTAGAAGTTAAATATCCATGGACTTTAACCTTTATATTCTCCGGGAACCCTGACAAGGCCTCATTAAATTCTTCCTTGAACTGGATATTGCCGCAAATATTTAGATTTATAGGAAAATTGGCTAATTTCAGGCTACTAATTAAAAAGTCAAAACCCTTTAATTCCCGTCCAAAACCACCGGAATAAACCAGGTTCAATGGCTGATTACCGGATGTAATGCTTCTTTTGTTATAAAAGAAACATTCATCTATCCCATGAGTAACAAGACAAAGTTTTTGTTTAGTGATTTTGTAATATTCCTTAATTAAATCGATAGTCTCAGGTGAAAGATAAAACAAACAATAGCTGTTATTAATAAATAACCTTTCTGCAAAACCTAATTTCATTTTTACAGATATTTTATCCTGATTTTTCCGATCATGAATTAATTCATATTTATAAATGCTGTGCACCATATAAAAGATTTTAATATTCAAAATGGATTTGAAGAACATAAAGAATATACCGTATGCTTCCAGATTGGACAGGAATATTGAACCGGGTTTATAACGGATTAAATATTTAAATATTTTGATGATTCCCAGCCTGTAGAAGATAATATTTCCACGTCTCGCCAATTCTTCCTCACCAAATATTTTAAGGATGATATCTTTTAATTTATATCCTCTATAAAAATCAACAAAGTAGGTCCCTGCATCATTCTGGGGTAATTCTTTAAAAAGTCTTTTCGTAAACTTTTCGCCTCCCTGTAATTGTTCAGTTTCGTAATATCTACCGATTATAAAGGCAGTTTTCTTACTCATTCGAAATTTGTTTAACCTCCATTATACTCTAACTATCTGCTATAGGAAATCTTAATTCCGCACACTAAAAAATTCCATTAAAAGGCATTTGAAATAAATCAAAAATTTTTCTTTTAATTACTTCCTAAACATTTCTGATACCAGCTGCTCTATAGTAATAGAATATTACAGATACTTCTATCACCAAAATAATACCTTCCGTAATAATTGTTGAATATACAGCTCCCATTATCCCTAAAATTGGAATAAGGATAACGTTGCAAATTATATTAAAGATCATTCCCCCTAAAGTTGCTACCATTACTTTATTGAACTTACCCAGGCCATTCAAAAAAACACCTGCCAATGAATTCAATGCCCATAGAATAGTAGCAAAGCTAAGCGGTATTATTAATCCTGAGGCTTCAAGATAAGAAGAACCGAAAAGGATCGGAATTAAATAGGATGCAACAAAAACCAACAATATTATTAGAATGACCGATACAATAATAATAATTACGAGGTATTTCAATAATAGCTTAAAACTTTCGTAGAAATTTTCAGCAAGCCTGCTAAACCTATTTAGTGCGGGAAATAGTAAGATACTGAAAACTATAGATGACAGCTTGTAAATAGTATATGCAACGCTGTACTGTGCTACTTTTTCATAATCGAGATAGGCCGATAATATTACTATATCTACCTTATCATAAATTAAATTAAATATGCTGGAGATACCCAAAGGGATTATCAAGATCAAAGTTGATCTTAATTTATCAAAGGTAAAAATATAATCCCTTATATGTACGTTATAAGATTTTATTTTTGCAAAATAAGTTACAACAAGGAAAAGATATGCAAACAGATAACCGCTTAAGAAGAAGTAAATGTTTCTGAAATAAAAATACGATGTAAATATGATCGCTAACAATATCATTTTTGAAATCATATTTGATAATAACACCAGCCAGCTGTTGTCTTTTCCGAAATATATATAGGCAAAAAGAGTAGCTATGCTTTGAGTTAACACTATACCTGATATAATAATTACCAGTCCCCAGTGAACATCTTTAAAAAATACAAAAAACACTATGGGAATAATAAGTACGTAGGCCAATATAAACGGGATTTTGACAGAGCTTACTGCAGTTATAGTTTCTGAAAGAACATCCGATTTAGATGATTCTCTTTGGCCATAGACAGGCAGTCCAAAATCAAAAATAGTCATCACGATAGTACTTACCGCAAAAACAGTTGCTATCCTACCATATACCTGAGAATCAAATACCCTGGCAAGTAAAAGAAAGGAAAAGAAGGCCACTAAACGGTCAACCAAATTTATATAGAAATAGTCGATACCGTATTTAAATACGGTTTTTAAAAAATTAAATGACGATATGTTTTTATGTAAAGCCAATTAGCGTTATCATATTACTTAAATTCATGTATAATATTCATCAAATTCAACCCTATAATATATGATGAAAAGTTAGCGGTAATATTACTATCGATTTCCTTCTTATTATTTTTTGGTTATTTCCTATCTCAATCATTATGATTGTTCTTTTCAATAAAGAAGTATCTGTTTTTGAACAATAATAATGTGGTAATATAGGTGAAACATAAGAGAAACTGAATCTGTAAATGCGCTGTGAACTGGTCGAAACCACTCAAAATATTTGCAAGGTATAGCAAGACAAGTAAGAGGATGAAAGCAGAAGGTGACGTCTTTGTAATACTTGTAAATGTTCTTAATCCGTCTATAGCAAAGATTATTAACGCCGGGAAAGCAAAAACCAGTAATCTTTCAGTGTTTATTGCAAATACCAATTGCAGGTAAATTAGCAATATAAAAGGCAAAAATTTAACTAGATATTTTTTGTTGTACCAAAATGAATAAACGGAAGCAAGTACTAAAAACACACCGTAAGGGCGTACAAAATAATCAATCAACGAACCATATGAGAGATTGTGCAAACGAGTTTTAAGAGTGTCCCATATCAGTTGCCAATAATTATAGACTACTTTATCACTATCATTTAATGGCATATAACCTGCCAGTTTATGCAGGTAGTCTGCATTTGAATTCATTTGGGGAATCAAGAATCGAACACCTAATAATATTAAAACTGCAGGAACAGTAAATAAAAATAATTTTCTTATTTGTTTAATATCAAAAAAACGATCGGTATTAAATGCATAATAAAGAGGAACAATAAAGATGATACTTTCCTTTACTAATACACCCAAGTATAATAATAAAAAGAAGTAAATATCCTTCTTAGTTATTATACAGTAGATTGCAGTTGTAATAATTAAAAAGCTTACAGCGTCGGGCAACCAGAAATCAAATAATATCCACTTTGTTGCCCATCCTAATGAAAAAAACATCAGCATAGCTGAGATAGCATAGGTTTTTGTCAGAAACAGTTCCCTGGCAGCATAGTATACAACAACCCCTGTAAACCAAATCCCCGTAAAACTGATTATTAAAAAATTAACAATTATATCGAAAGGTAAGAGTTTTACTAATAATGGGACCCCAATTCTCCAGCAAAATGGCGCAATGTGAAAATTGAACAAACTATTCTGGGCCATAAAGATGTATTTATGATGGTCCCATGGTTTTGGGAAATTCGGATCATCATAAGTCATAATTTGGGTTCTGAATAATAATATCAGCGTGAAGAGCAGCGCTGACAACAGCACGAGGTAAAATTCTTTTTTATTATTATTAATCAATTCCTGATTTATCCATCTTTATTTTTCTGTAAACTGCTCCGAGAAAAGAGCTATGATATTCAACAGAAAATAAATCATATACTGCACAAATAAAATGATTTTGAGACATAAATTTAATAAATAACTGAGGATTCCTAGAATTTAGTTTGTATAAATAATAGTTATAAAGCCCTTAAGTGTTGAAAAAAGTGATGGGCATGAAACAAAAAAGAGCAAAATGTTTTTGAGTAATAACTATTTTGCTCTAAAAGATGTTGTACTTAAAATTTACGGACTATTTATTTGACTAATTGTTTCTCTTCCGCAAATTTTCTGCCTGCGTGCAATGCATCAATATTTAACTGGACAACTTTCTCCCCTTTCCTTCTAAATATTTTTTGAATTCCCGATTCCAGGGTTTCAATTCTCATGTTAAGAAACGGAGATGCAGCACCGAGGACTACAATATTTGAGGATCTGGCCAATTTTAGTTCCTTTGCAATTTTGTCCGCATCAAGTGCGATGTGCCTGGGCAAAGAATTAATCTCCTTTATTAAAGCATCCATATCAGGATAATCGGTGATGTTATTAAACGGAGTTGTATTTGTAATTACCCAGCCTTCACCGGAAAGGTTCGGCAAATAACGTAATGATTCCATTGGCTCTACTGAAATAATCAAATCAGCCTGCCCCATTGGAATTAAATCAGAAGATATTTCTTTATCTGATAAACGCAGATGAGATTGCACGGCACCGCCCCTCTGGCTCATCCCGTGTACTTCGGATTGTTTCAGGAATAAATTATTTTCCAGGGCAGCCATTCCTATTACTGCAGCAATTGAAAGGATTCCCTGCCCGCCGACTCCCGCTAAAATTATATCTGTTTTCATAATATTCTTAGATAATTATTTTCAAAATATTTAAGCATTAATTGTTTCTGTCTTAATTACTTTCTTTTTTCTTGTTGCTGTTTGAATACATTCTCTTTCAGCTATAATAACAGAAACCCCGTTATACTTCAGTTCCTCTTTAATAACGTCAACCATTTCATTGTGCTTTTTAGGAACCGGCAGTAATTTTTTGATGTGATCCGGGTCAACGCCAACTCCTTTACATATAGATTCAATTTTTCCGTACGCCGAAGAATCCTGTCCGCCTGTCATTCCGGTAGTGGAGTTATCTGCGATAATTACAGTGATCGGGGTATTTTCGTTAACAGCATCAAGAAGTCCGGTAATTCCTGAATGTGCAAAAGTGGAATCGCCAATTACAGCAACAGCA
>DATFMR010000040.1:0-129801 GCA_035266865.1 Ignavibacteriaceae bacterium
AGTTTTTCAAGGTTATAAAATTCTCTTGCGTCTTTTTTAAAGATATGAACCACGACATCGACAAAATCGAGAAGAACCCAGCTAAGTGCGTTATAGCCTTCCCTGTGCCAGACTCTTATATCTTCGTCACGTAATTTTTTATCAACTTCATCAGAAATAGCTTTTACCTGAGTGGTTGAATCTGCCGAACAAATTACAAAGTAGTCCGCAAATGAAGCAAGTTTTGAAAGATTTAGAATAGTAACATCAAATCCTTTTTTAGAGAATATTAATTCAGAAATTTTTATTGCCAGTTTTTTTGAGTCCAATTTTGTTCCTTTTAATTAAATGGTTTTAATTGGAAATAATCTTTACCAATTACAACTGAACAATCCAGGAAATAGTCACTGTTTATTTGCTGAACTATATTTTTTTTATTTATGCCAAGTGCAGTAGCTATTTTTTCAGCATTTGTCTTGTTCCCGGTTCTGTCAATCACAAGTGATTTATCCATATCGAAGGAAGTATAATTACCAACCTGCACAACATCAAAATTATTCTTCCTGAGATAGTCAGTCATTTTATCGGCAATTCCTGAAACACCGCAGCCATTTAATACTTCAATCTGTAATATTCTGTTTTCAACGCTTGTCGAATTTGAAGAAAAATTTCCGTTGTCAGAAATTTTATTGTAAAGGGAATACGCCATAAATATTATTACAATTCCAAGTACAGTAATAATCAAATTTAGAAACAAATTGGATGTAGAAGATTTCAGGTTTATTTTCTTTTGCGGCTGGTTGGATCGAGTTTTACCCTTCAATTATGCTCACTTTAATATCATTTTTTTCTAAATTATTTTAGAGATTAATTATCGTCCGCGGGATTAGCATCCCAGGTATCAAAACCGTAAAAGTTCCTGTTAAAAGAGTTACTATATCCATAATAATAAGGGTTATAATAACTATTATAATATCCACCCGGTATCTGGCGGTATTGCAGGGAAATATTAACGTCTTTAGAAGGTTTATAATTTATTGCAGCACGGTCAATGTAAATTCCGTTTATGCTGTTCTGGAAATCTTTTCCCAGCGTACTGTATGGAGATGTAACTATACTTGTTTGTAATTGAAAATTCAAATTTTTACTAAACTTGTACATTATGCTGTTTGTATATGTACCGAGTGATAATCCTTCTCCACCAGAAGTCATGTAAGAAAGACCAAATGAATGAGACATTGAAAAATTATCTGAATTTAAAAATCCAAACAAAGAATGAGAATCTGTTTTAACTATTCCGTCGTAGACTGAACTTGTCGGCATTCCCTTATCACGATATTGTGCGTATGCTGAAAAAGAAAATATTATTGTAATTAAAATCAGTAATTTTTTCATATTTGACCTTTAATTTGATCCAATATTAAAGAAATCGCTAAATAAAATCAATGCGAATAGTACACGCGGTAACATAAAAATAAAAAGTGTTAGTGTGAATCTTTATATCAGGATTATATATTTTTGTTCCAGACTAAATTAAATTAATTTACACGTAATAATGTGAAATTCTCTAAATAGTGGTACAATTTCAGAATTCATAAGAATACTGGCAAAATGAAGAAAATACTAGTAATTGATAACTATGACTCATTTACCTACAACCTGGTCCAATTGCTCGGCAAGTATAAAAATGATCTTATCATCAAAAGAAGCGATGAAATAAATATTGATGAGATAGGATCTTTAAATCCCGCCAAAATCCTGATTAGTCCAGGGCCCGGGAAACCAGAGGATTCCGGAATTTCAATTGCTGTAATGAAAAAATTTGGAAAAGATATACCAATTCTGGGAGTTTGCCTTGGACACCAGGCAATTGGTGTTGCATATGGCGGCAAAGTAATTAAAGCACCTGAATTAATGCACGGAAAAGTTTCTGAAATTAATCATGATAGCAAAACGATTTTCAAAAATATCAATCAGAATTTTATTGCAACCAGGTATCATTCTTTAATAATTGAAAGAAAATCTCTGCCGGACGCTCTGGAAATAAGTGCAACTACATCAAACGGCATTATTATGGGTGTCAGGCATAGAAGTTTCCCTGTCGAAGGAATCCAGTTTCACCCTGAATCAATATTGACAAATGAAGGAAAAAATATAATTAAAAACTGGGTCAGGATGACCTGGGATAATCTTTAAAATTAACCTTTCAATTTTACAATCATTTCAATTTCTACAGGCGCATCAATCGGCAGTTCATTTACTCCGACTGCGCTTCGTGCATGCTTCCCGTTATCTCCAAAAATTTTGCCAAGCAATTCGGAAGCTCCGTTTGCTACTTTTGGCTGTGCTGTAAATCCATCTGCACTGTTTACAAATGCTGTCAATTTTACAATTTGTTCAATTTTATCCAGATCACCGATCACTCTTTTAATCGCTCCCAGGCAATTTAAGGCACAAATTTCAGCAGCCTGTTTCCCCTCTTCTTCTGTAATATCTTTTCCAACCTTTCCTTTAAATTTCAATTCACCTTTTACTGTCGGCAGCTGCCCGGATGTCATTACAAGATTGTCCATTCTAATTGCAGGAATATAAGCTGCAAGGGGTTTTGCTGCTTCGGGAACTTCCAGTCCGAGCTCTTTTATTTTTTCTTCAATCATTTTTTAGTCTCCAATTTTATTATTTTTATCACACAATTCAGAAAATAATTACCTAAAGCTAAGGAATATTGAATATGATTGAAAGTAAATTCGGTGAGCTTGTTGACATTATGAAAAAACTAAGAGTAGAATGTCCGTGGGACAGAGAGCAAACCAATGATTCAATAAAAGCTGCAACTATCGAAGAAGCTTACGAAGTAGTTGAATGTATTGACAATAATGATTTCGATGAATTAAAAAAGGAACTCGGCGACCTTTTGCTTCACGTTCTTTTTCATTCAGTAATAGCGGAAGAATTAGCAAAATTCACACTGGAAGATGTAATAGATTCAATTACTGAAAAACTAATAAGAAGACATCCGCACGTTTTTGGTGACACAAAGGTAAATGACTCAAATGATGTAAAGAAAAACTGGGAAACAATCAAAATGGAGGAAGGGAGAGACTCTGTTTTAGAAGGAGTACCTGAAATGCTTCCAGCATTACAGAGAGCTCACAGGCTACAGGAAAAGGCTGCAAAGGTTGGATTTGACTGGGAAAAGAAGGAAGATGTCTGGAAAAAAGTAAAAGAGGAAATTGAAGAAATGCATATTTCCGAAAAAGAGGAAACTCATGAAGAACTTGAAAATGAAATAGGCGATGTTTTTTTTGCTCTTGTAAATTATTCAAGGTTTTTGAATGTAAACCCGGAGAATGCGTTAAGACTGACCAATAAAAAATTCATTAACAGGTTTAATTACGTTGAAAAGAAGATCGCCGAAAGCGGCAGAAAAATAACAGAATCAAATCTTCAGGAAATGGATAAATACTGGGAGGAAAGTAAGAACAAATAATTACAAAATTGAAAGAATGCAAAATTACATGATATTTAATATTGAATTTTAGAATTTTGCAATCTTGTTATTTTCAATCTTTTGAATTATTAAACTTTTCGTATGCGTCGATAATATCTTTTACCAGCCTGTGCCTTACCACATCAGATTTTTCAAAATAGACAAATCCAACTCCATCGATATTACTGAGAATATCTTTTGCTTGTATTAATCCGCTTACATTTTTGGGAGGAAGATCAATCTGCGTAATATCCCCCGTTATTATTGCTTTTGAATTAGCGCCAAGCCTGGTTAAAAACATCTTCATTTGAGTGTCTGTTGCATTCTGAGCTTCATCAAGAATTACAAATGCATTATTCAAAGTTCTTCCTCTCATATACGCCAAAGGCACAATTTCAACCGCGCGTTTTTCAATATATCCTTTTAATTTATCGCTCGGCATCATATCGTCAAGAGCGTCGTATAACGGGCGCAAATAGGGATCGATCTTTTCTCGAAAATCACCCGGGAGAAATCCAAGGCTTTCCCCTGCTTCAACTGCCGGGCGAGCCAATACAATTTTATTAACCGTTCCTTTTTTCAAAGCAGAAACTGCCAGAGCTACAGCTAGATAAGTTTTTCCGGTTCCTGCAGGACCGATTGCAAAACAAATATCATTTTTGGAAGCTGTTTGAAGGTAATTTATCTGGCCCGGAGTTCTCGCTTTAATAGCGTCATTTTTAGTGTATAAAACTACTGAATCGATTTCTTTTACATCCAGGTCTTCTTTGCCTTCTACTGTCAAATCAAGAATTGTTGAAACATCTGATGGCCTTAGTCCACCATTAGTATTTAGTACATAAACCATTTCTTTAAAGATTTTTTCGATCAAATTTATCTCTTCAGTAACACCCTTAATTATTACATTATCTCCTCTTACAGTGATACTTGCGTTAAACCTGTCCTCAATCATCTTGAGGTTACTATCATTTGTACCCAAAAGAGAAAGCATATCCGCATTTTCAATTGTAATACGCTTTTCAACAGCTGTCATAATTTCCTTAAGATTCTAAATAAAAAACCCTTACCATAAAATATGATAAGGGTTAACTTTCTTCAAGTTTTATTAAGCTAATATTTTGTGCTTACTGAATAGGAGCAGGTTTATAATTTCTCCTGATTTTATCATATTTAGCTTTTTCCTCATCAGTAAGTTTTGGAATTTTGAATACTTGTTTTGGATAAATTAAGTCAGGATCCTTAATTTTGTCACGATTAGCTTTGTAAATATTAGGCCATGCAAAACCGTTTCCATAGAATTCATTCTTTTTAGCAATGTTCCAGAGACAATCACCTCTGACAACTGTATAGTCAACTTCCATTGGTTCTTCCATCCAGCTGTCAAGTGCTCTCTGCAGGGTAATATGTACAGTTTCATAAAATTCCGGTAAAGCACTTATCTTGTTCATTTTTAATGCATCAAGATCTTTCTGTCTGTCTGCTTTCGGACTTTCTTTACTGTCAATTTTACTTTTTAATTCATTAACTGCTCTACGGAAGTTATCAACATCCGCTCTGGTTGCACCCACCATTGCATAAAGCTCGCTAATACAATCGTCATAGCTCTGAATATTAGTCGCTTTAAGATTACTAATTTCTGTTTGAAGAGCAGAAAGTTCTTTAGTTAAACTTTCTTTTTGTGCCCTAAGACTTGTCATTTCGGTCTGCCATTGTTCCTCAGTCATATCTTCATCCTGAGCAAACATATTTACAGAGAAAAATAACAATAAAGTAAATACACCAATTAAATATTTGTTAAGTTTCATTTTATTCTCCATTTGCTTATTAAACTTTTCTTTAAAAGATTATTGGGACATTTTGTCAAGATTTGCTTTCGTTTCTTCTTTCATTTTATTGCATTCTTCCAGCTTAGCATTTTTTGCAGCTATTTGTTGCTGTAAATCTGCTCTCTGGTCTTTTAAAGAATCAACCTGTGTCTGTAGAGAACTGACTTCACTTCTCAAATTATTTAATTCAGCCATTTGAGCGTCGCTCACACCTCCACATCCGCTCATCATTGCAGTAGCAGCTGCAAATACTGTTACCACAGCAGCGGTTCTAACTACTTTCATAATTTTCATTTAGCACCTCCAACATGTTGTTTATTTGTTTTTTGTTATTTATATGTAAAAGAATAATATAGTAAATATTTTTTACTATATAAGACTAAATTTTGCATCAAATTGACATTTTGGCGTTTTATCTTATAAGAACTTAAGTAATAGTAAAATATAATCAAGTAATATATAATATGAAATTTTTGTAGTAAATAGTTCTACAATTTAGCAATATTCCAAGATAATCAAAAAAAAGATCAAATCAGATTTTTTTTAACGAAACTTGTGAAATTTTCTCCGGCAATGACTAAATGGTCAAAAACAGGAATATTTAACATTTTTCCAGCTTCCACAATTTTTTTTGTTATTGAAATGTCTTCATTACTTGGTTCAGGATTGCCGCTAGGATGATTATGTAATAATATGATACTTGCAGAGCTGTTTTCAATTGCAACCTTAAAAACCTCCCTTGGATGTACTACACTGCTATTTAAATTTCCAATAGATATAACTTCATGTTTAATTATTTTATTTGCTGTATTCAAACAAATAACAATAAATTTTTCTTTTAGCTCGTCTTTTAGCAAAGGGATAAATATTTCTGCTATTTCATTCGGTGACGTAATTTTTTTATCTGAAAACCATTTTGATTGTGATTGAATACGCCTGCTTATTTCAAAGGCAGCAAGTAATGTTACCGCTTTATCATTCCCTATTCCTATAGTTTTAGTAAGATGTGAAAGGGAACTTGATGCAAGTGACGCAAGGTTTCTGTTTTTATTAATTAATTCCTGCGCTACTGTTATTACAGATCTGCCTTTGCTGCCTGTTCTTAAAAGGATTGCAATCAGTTCTGCATCTGTTAAATTTTGAGCACCTCTTAACTTTAATTTTTCCCTCGGCCTGTCGTCAAATGGAAGTTCTTTAATCTTATAAATGATGCATCCCCGTTTTACTAATTAATTGCTTTAAACCTTTCTACAAATTTATAGGACCCGTTTTGAAATCTCAGAATATTCAGATATTTATTAACATTCTCTTCGTCAAACTGAAAATTATTATGAAAGCCTTTGCCGGTTTTATTAGCCCTCAAAAGAATTTCTGCTTTTTCCGGATCATTTTTGCTCTGATCCAGAATATCAAGCAAATATTTTGCAAGATCATATCCATAAAGCACATTTCTGTTTATGTCCTTCCCGGTTTGATCAAGGAAATTCTTACTTAAGCTTTTAAACTGCTGGTCGTTGAAATTTATATAATAATCGGAAGTTAAAGTAAAATTTTCGCTCAAAGCAGTTGAAGTTCCCATTCCGTTTACGCCGTACCAGTCCTGGTTTCCATACATAGGTACATAAAGACTATCAAGCACCAAACTGGATAAAATAACAGGGGCGTCATTCTTATCAGATATTGGGGCATAAATTGCCTCTAAAGTGTCTCTATACAAATTAAGCCGGTCGGTCTGTTGCGTAATTTCTATGCTTTTAGAAGGATAAATTTCATAATCGAAAATCTCACCGCCAATTTTTTTGAATTCATCAATAAATGCAACCGCCAGGCTAGATGAATATCCTGTGTTGGAACTTAAAACAGCCAGCCTGCTTCTCTTATCAATAAAATAGACATAATCCGCCATCGTTTTACCTCTTACTTCAAATGATGGATTTGCCTGAAAAACATTTTTATTTATAACAGTCAGTGCATTATCGGTTGCCGTAGGAGAAATAATTTTTATATTGCTTCCATCAAATGCTTTTGCAGCCATAAGAACTTCTTCACTGAAGACTGGACCAATAACCATATTTAAACCAGGAATTCCTTCAAACTCATTTGAGATATCTTCTATTGTTGTCCTATCTCTTTTTGTATCTCGAATAACTAGTCCAATTTTCGGATTATTTTTTCTGTTATACTGAGAAAATGCAAATTTAATCCCTTCAAGAATTTCTTTAATTGTAGAAGTTCCCTGTTTGCTTATTTCACCTGAAAAAAGTGGAAGAATAACACCGACTAGTGCGTCTGCAGATTTAATATTTTTATTTTCTGAAATAGAATTGTAGATATTCTGAGCTTCGACACTCTCCTGAGATAACGGGTAATCATTGATAACCTGCTTCAGTTTTTGAATCCCATCACTAATATTGCCTTTATAAAGATTGGATTTAGCTATTAGAAATAATAGAAAAGGTTTTAATTTGTTTGATTCAGTAGAATTATAATAATAATCAAGTTGACCGGGTAAAAGATAATTTAGAGAAATTTTTTCACACAAAGATTTTGCTTCATCTAAATATGACGGCGATTCTGCAGAAGAAATTATGCGAGCAAGTGATTCAAAAGCATCAGGATAATTTTCTTGATTAATATAAACTTTTGCAATTATAACTCTAGCTTCATCAGCATATTTGCTTTCAGAATAAATATTCAAGAACTGGTTGAGAGTATTCATTGCATCGGAATATTTCCCCTGTTTTAGTAGGATTTTTCCCTTGAATAAAAATGAAGGTGTGATTTTGTTATTATATTCCGGTGAATCAATAATTCTGTCAAATAACCTTAAAGCTTCATTAAAGTTTTCTGAATTATAAAATGATAGAGCAACCTGAAATTCTCTTTCAATATTTCTGTTATAATTATTTACCTGTGCAAAGGATACCCAGTGTAAAAATATGAAAAGGAAGAGAATAATAAATCTAATTCTGTACATTTCCTGCCTAATTATGTTCTAATAATGTAGATGTTTTTCGCAACCCGTTTTTTGCAAACTTATTATTAGGGTTAAGTTTCAAAGCAATTTCAAAATAAGCTTTTGCATCCACCGGCTTCTTTGCACTAAAACAAGCTTCTCCTAAATTTGAATAAATTTCCGAAGATGCATCTTCTTTCAATTCAATATACTTTAAAAAATTTTCTTCTGCTTTTAAAAAATCTCCCGATTTCAAATAAATTTTGCCTGCCCATTCTCTAGAAGAAGCTTCAGAAGTATTTAATTTAATCGCTTTTTCGATCGGAAGAATAGCATGTGCATACATTCCCAAATGATAATATGAAATTCCAAAAAGCAGATTAAGTTCCCAGAAATTATTATAAAGCAATTCTGCTTTTTTAGCAAAGGCCAGTGCATTTTCGTAATTTTCAAGTTCAATCTCTGCCTTAGTAAGATAGAGATAGGCTTCATGTAATAATTCCGATTGATCTTCGAATGAGATAAAATTTAAAAAATTAATTTTTGAAAGTTCATATTCTTTAAGCATAAAATGAGAATAACCAAGGAAAAAAGAAGTAATAGGTTCCTCCTCCGACAATATAGAATCAAGAATATCGTTTGCTTCGCGCCACATAGAATTTCTTAATAGAAATTGACCAAGAAACAACCTTACATCATTATTATCAGGATACTTTTCAAGAAGATTTTTAAGTAGTATAATTGCAGGTTTAAGATTGTCTATTATTTCATAAAGTTCTGCGAGACGAAAATAGGCTTCTGTATGTTCTGGGAAATCGTTAATCAGAGAATTATAAATTTGCACGGCGTGAAGCACTTTACCTGATCCCTGAAGGTCATGTGCAGTCTTTAATCTATGATCAATCTGGTATTTTATTTCCTGGTTATTTATTCCCATTCTATTGTTGAAGGTGGTTTTGAACTTATGTCATAAACTACTCTGTTAATTCCGCGAACTTTATTAATTATGCTGTTAGAAACACTTGCCAGAAAATCGGGATCAAACCTGAACCAATCGGCAGTCATTCCGTCAGTTGATGTAACCGCTCTTAATGCAACTACATTTTCATATGTACGCGCATCACCCATCACACCAACAGTTTGAATTGGCAAAAGGACACAAAAGGCCTGCCAGATGTTATTATAGATTTTATAATTATGAAGTTCACTGATAAAAATATCGTCAGCCTCCCTTAAAATGTCAAGTTTGTCTTTTGTAACATCTCCAATAATTCTAACAGCAAGTCCGGGACCAGGGAATGGATGTCTTTCAATAAAATTTTCAGGAATATTTAATTCTCTCCCCACATTTCTTACTTCATCTTTAAATAATTCCCTGAATGGCTCAATTAGATTCAGTGCCATTTTTTCAGGAAGCCCGCCAACATTGTGATGAGTTTTAATCGTAACGGAAGAACCTTTAACAGAAACAGATTCGATGACATCAGGGTAAAGAGTTCCCTGCACTAGGAATTTTACATTATCGAAATTCTTTGCTTCTTCTTCAAATACTTCAATAAAAGTATTACCAATAATTTTTCTTTTTATTTCGGGATCAGAAACGCCTTTAAGCTTTTTTAAAAATCTTTCAGAAGCATCAATGTGAATTATTCCAAGATCAAGTTGTTCATCAAACACCTCTTTTATCGTGGCACTTTCATTTTTCCTCATTAAGCCGGAATCAATATGAATACAGATAAGATTATCACCAATGGCCTTTTTGACAAGTACTGCAGCAACTGTTGAATCAACCCCGCCGCTTAAAGCACAAATAACCTTGGAATTTCCTACTTTTTCTTTAATAGACTTAACTGACATTTCAACAAAATTATGTGGATTCCAGTTTCCAGTACATTTGCAAACATCAAAAAGGAAATTATTAATTATTTTAGGTCCCTCTTCAGTATGCATAACTTCAGGATGGAACTGAACACCATAAATATCTTTTTCAGGATTGTCTATTGCACAAATTGGTGAAGAATCTGAAATGGCAGTAATTGAAAAACCTGCAGGCATTTTAGTCAGATAATCACCGTGACTCATCCAGACAGTTGAATTTATTTTCACGTCCTTAAATATCTTGCTTTCGCTGTTAGAAATTTTCAGAGTTGACTTACCATATTCTCTATCGTTTGCAGGTTCTACTGAACCGTTAAAATTTTTACAGATAATCTGCAATCCGTAACAAATACCAAGAACCGGGATATTTAAATGAAAAATTGCATTATCTATCTGCGGAGCATCTTTATCATAAACGCTCATTGGTCCGCCAGACAGAATAATTCCAATTGGATTTATTTTTTTTACTTCTTTTACCGTAATTGTGTGGGGATGAATTTCAGAATAGACGTTTGCCTCTCTAATACGCCTTGTAATCAATTGTGTGAATTGTGAGCCAAAATCTATAATTAGTATAGTTTCTTTATTAAGCATTAATTTTCCGGAGTGGCATTTAAAACAAAATCCGTTTGCAGGATTTTGTTTTTAGATATATAAACTGAACTAAAGAAAAATTATTAAAATTTTTGCTTATTTAATCTATTCAATCTATTTTATTGCCCGATCAATTTTTTATAAGCCTCACTATCAAGCAGATTATTTAACTCAGCCGAATCGCTGATTTCTATTTTAGCCATCCAGCCTTTTCCATATGGATCTGAATTAACAAGTTCGGGACTATCAACTAATTCTTTGTTTATTTCCGTAATTTTTCCGCTACAAGGACCTAAAAGCTCACTAACGGTTTTAACTGCTTCAATAGTGCCAAAAGATTCGCCAGCATTAATTTCAGTTATATTTGGATCTATATCAACAAATACAACATCGCCGAGTTCTCCCTGAGCGTACTCTGTTATACCAATTGTTCCGTTATTACCTTCTACTAAAATCCATTCGTGATCATTTGTGTATTTCAGATTTGACGGGAAATTCATTGTTACCTCAAATTATTCAGATTGCCGGGTTAGTAGAAACCCAGGAAAATTTATTTAAATAAAATAGCTATCCTAAATTATGTTTAAAAACTGAAGTTTTCCAGAAAACCTGTATCAAAATTTCCGCTTAAAAACCTATCATCTTCAAGAACTTTTAAATGGAACGGGATTGTCGTTTTAATTCCTTCAACAGTAAATTCTTCCAGGGCTCTTCTTCCCCTTGCAATTGTGTGCTGTCGATTTTTGCCCCAAACAATTAATTTCGCAATTAATGAATCATAATAAGGAGGAATGCTGTATCCCTGGTAAATGTGAGAATCCACTCTTACACCATAGCCACCTGGAAAATGCAATGATTCGATTCTACCTGGAGAAGGCCGAAAACCTGCAGCAGGGTCCTCAGCATTTATTCTGAATTCCATACTGTGACCAACCGGCTTTTTAGGTAGAGTTTCAATCTTTTCTCCTGCCGCCACAAGGATTTGTTGACGAATCAGGTCAACACCATAAACCCATTCAGTTACTGGATGCTCAACCTGAATTCTCGTATTCATTTCCATGAAATAAAAATTCTTGTATTTATCTACCAAAAATTCTATTGTACCTGCACCTTCGTATTTAACAGCCTCAGCTCCAAGGATTGCAGTCTCACCCATTTTATCTCTCATTGCCTGGTCTATTACGGGTGATGGTGATTCTTCAATTAATTTCTGATGTCTTCTTTGCACAGAACAATCACGTTCACCATAGTGATAAGCTTTTCCCTCACTATCGCCTACAATTTGAATTTCCACATGGCGCGGATCTTCAATAAATTTTTCAATGTAAACAGCAGCATTGCCAAAAGCCGATTCTGCTTCGTTACTGGCAGTTTGAAAAGCCTTTTCCAAGTCTTTTTCTTCCCAGACAACGCGCATTCCTTTACCGCCTCCGCCTGCCGATGCTTTTATAATTATGGGGTAACCTACTTCCAGTGCAATTTTTTTTCCTTCATTTAATTCTGTTACAACTCCATCGCTCCCCGGTATTACGGGAACACCGTTTTTCTTCATTGTATCTTTTGCATAGGATTTATCCCCCATTGCATTAATCATTTTAGGAGAAGGGCCAATAAATTTTATATCAGATTCTGCACATATTTCAGAAAAGTTGGCATTTTCTGCAAGGAAGCCATAGCCTGGATGTATTGCATCTGCACCGGTAATTTGCGCTGCGGAAATAATTAGTGGAATTTTTAGGTAACTATCACGGCTCGGTGCGGGACCTATACAAACTGCCTCATCAGCAAATGTTACATGCAGAGCATCTTTATCTGCTTCAGAGTAAATAGCAACAGTATTAATACCAAGTTCCTTACAGGTTCTAATAACTCTTAAAGCAATTTCACCACGGTTGGCAATTAAAATTTTATTAAACAATTTGTCCTCTATTTCTAAATCAAAAAATTAGCTAGTTTCTATCAGGAACAATGGTTGATTATATTCCACTGGTTTTCCGTTCTCAGCTAATATTTTAACTATCTTTCCACCTACATCAGATTCAATTTCATTCATCAGTTTCATCGCCTCAACTATACACAAGACTGAACCGCTTGTGACAGTATCACCTACATGGGCATAGGGGTCTGCATCAGGAGCAGGCGCTCTATAAAATGTTCCGACTATCGGAGATTTTATTTCGTGCATATTTGCAGATTTTGAACTTTCAACTGATTTTTTTTCCTCAGCAGGAGGTACGGGTGCAGCAGTGGTATTTTGTAATGCTATGTGAGCTGGAGAAATAAACTGATGATGCTCTCCGCCGTAAGATGTATGTGGTTTCTTTGCAATTTTAACCTTTAACCCATCTTCTTCAATTTCCAGATCCGTTATTTCACTGGTATTAACTAATTTTACCAATTTTTTTATGAGGTTTAGATCCATTGTAATTACCTCTCTATTTTTAGGATTTTACTCTCTCAACATACTCGCTTGTTCTCGTGTCAACTTTCAGAATGTCGTCCACATTAATAAACAAAGGGACATTAATTGTAGCTCCGGTTTCAAGTTTCGCGGCCTTGGTCGCACCTGTTGCAGTATCCCCCTTAAAGCCTGGCTCAGTTTCGGTAACCTTTAACTGAACAAAAATTGGGATTTCTACACTTATTATCTCGGTTCCGTTAAATAAAATATCAACCTCTGTGCTTTCTTTTAAAAAATTAACGCCGTTGCCAAATAATTCTATAGAAACATTTATCTGTTCATAAGTTTCATTATCCATACAAACTAAAAAATCCCCTTCACGATACAGGTATTGATACTTTCTTCTTTCTACACGAACAATTTCTACTCCCTCTCCAGAGCGAAATGTATTGTCTATAACTCGACCGGTTTTCAGGTTTTTTAATTTGCTTCTTACAAATGCACCGCCCTTTCCTGGTTTAACATGTTGAAATTCTACTATAGTATAAAGATCATTTTTAAAATTTAAGATAAGTCCATTCCGGAAATCTGATGTGTCTGCCATAGAATTCAAAATAAAATAGTTTATAAATAGACGAAAAAAATAGAACAATACGGCATGAAAGTCAAGAAAGGTTAATTTCAAAAATTGATAGATTTTTTACATAAAATGATCAAAAGATGGCATAAATATAATAAAACCTTAAGAAAACTTACGGTTTTTAAAATCTAGGATATACTGCAATTTCAATATTAGTTTTGATCTACCTGAGCTATATAACGGGGAACCTCTCTAGCAGCGGAAGAATTTTTATAATTATCCTGAACTTTCTCAAAAAGAGCTTTTGCATCTGTATTATTTCCGGATTTCATGTAGTTTATGCCTGCTTTTAAAAGGTAATTAGGATTAAGTACATCAGTATCTGAAACGCGAGCGGCTTTTTCATATAAATCAGCAGCTTTTTTAAAGTCTTTTTTATCTACAAAATGTGCTGCCTGCCCAGCTAGTGCCGTTGCTTTATACATATTTATGCTGCCACTATAATCCTTGTAAACATTATAAGCTTCATCAGTTTTGCCCTGAAACATATAACTATTTGCAAGATAAATCTTAGCAGTTTCACCGTTTTCAGTACTTCCGTATTCATCGACAATTTTCTTAAGACCAATATTCGAAGTACCTGGAACGCCTTGAATAGCCTCAACATAATTCCCTTTATCATAGGAATCCATGACCTTTGCCAATTCAACACCGGCAGTTTCATTTTTTTGTTTTTTGTTATTTACGTAAAAAATAATCGCAAATACTAAAACAACTAAAATTCCACCGTATAGTAAAAGTCTCTGACTGTTTTCTTCAAAAAAACCATATAGTTTATAATAAGTTTCAACAAGTTTATCCTGTTTGATCTCTTTTTTTGAAAGCTTTTTTCTCTTTGTAAGCATTAATACATCCTTAATTCTATACTTTGTTAAAATTTATAAAAACCTTCTGACAGGCAAGTTTTTTTACAAACAAGACTATTAATTTATAACAATTTTAGCCAATGTTCCATTAAAAAAATAAAAAAGAATTTGTACGCCCGGCAGGACTTGAACCTGCAACCTTTGGAACCGGAATCCAACGTTCTATCCAGTTGAACTACGGGCGCAGAAAAAAAGCTGAAATTGTACTTTTTTCAGAGGTAAAATTTATGCAAATCAGAACAAAAGATAAAGATACTTAACACTCTGAGAACTAAAAGGAAGGCATAAAATGAAGAATCCTTTTTTGATCAAATGAGGCAAATATTCAGCTAAACACAATTATAATAATTTGAGAATTGCTTTTAATAAGGCAATAGTCTGGGATATATTGAAAAAAATCCCTTTGATAAAATAAAAGCACCTAAAATTCCCTAAATTAATCCTCTATTCATTGATGAAAAGGAATTTGATTTAATCCTCAGTAATGAGCTAAAGAAATCAGTTAAAGCAAGCGGAAATAATAAAGATGCGGTAAAAGTATTAGAGAGATGAAAATTTGCTGAATTCAGTAAACAAACTTAATTACTGAAAGATGGTCTCATAATTAATATTAAACATCCATACAAGCCCTGTATAGACTTTCAATGAAATTAAAACGCCTATCTAATCAATTTAAAGTAAACACTCTGCCCCGGTCAATTTCAATATGCCCCTGACAATCCGTAAATGCTCAAACCGAACGCCGCAAGAAAAATGCTTGTAAGGACCATAGCTATTAACCAATAAACGATTACCATCACGACAAGAGAAATAATAAAATAAATCGGAACTTTATCCTTCGGGGTTTTCATCATAGTTGGCAAACCAAGATACAATAAGTAAAGCCCATATATTCCGAACAATGTGCCAATCCATCCAATAACAGGAAAAATTGCTAACATACCGCCGACAAGCGAGGGCGTATATGAATAAGCAACAAGCTGCATAGCTCTTCCGGAATCTTTGGTCGATTCGAAATTCGGGGCAAGCGCATTTATAACCAAAGAACCTATGAAGATTGAGATAAAAATTGAAAAGAACTGAACAAGCCCCATCGCAATACCCCACTTAAATGAAGTGTAAACGGAACCAATGACGCCCCAACCAATAATGTTTGCAATGGCTACAAGAACGGTTAGCGGCAGAATATATGTTACCATAATTTGCTGGGTATTTGAAGTTTCAGAGGCAATTACAGGCCACTCTGTTTTAGGTGTTACGATAATATTCTTTGCTCGTTCTACCAGGTTCATAATTCACTCCTCTTAATAATTGTTGAGAATGTTATTTATTTTTTCCTGCTTCACCTTTACGCGGAATAAAAATGTTCTGCAAATTTTTCCACGCTTTGTTCTATCCTGTTTGATATAGGAAATAAATTAAACAAAATTATTTATAAATGTTTTTATTATTAGGAAAAATCATTGAAATGCAAATATATAACCAGGACATACTCCCTTTTGAAAGTTGAGGAATTGCTGAATTCTGTGAATAAGCAGAATAATTAAAAAGCCCGCCAGTAAGGATATTGGCAGGCTTAAGTTTGGAAAGGAGACTATCCTAACTTTCTATTGTAGATATTAAAATATAAATGGAATAATCCGATTTGTTTTTTTTGCATATTGTAAATAATCAGGATATTGTGATTGCAAAAGCCTTTCTTCTACCGTAATTCTAATGACTGCTACACCTGTTGCCACCAGACCAATAATAACATTGATGAATGATAAATGCCCAAATATGCTTGACCATATAAAGAGGAGAGCAGCTGCATACATAGGATGACGTATGAATTGGTAAGGCCCCTTATTCAGCAAGGTCCCTTCCTTTGGCTCGGCGTGTACACTAAATTGCCCTTTTTGAAAGGACAATCTGGACCATATATTTAACGCAACTGCCAGTAACTGCCCGGCTATGACGAATGGGGAAGAAGCAAAAACGTTTCCTGAAATAAAAAGGTAAAGGACTGTAAGAATTGTTAACAATAAGCTAAATTTGGAAATCAGTTTAATCATATTGCACTCTCTATTAGTTTGTTAATATGCAACCTTGCGTTCCGGTTTTGAATCCTGGACGAGATAGCCAACTCCCACCCCACCCTTATCAAGTTTCTCAATTATTTTATTGTGGAGAATGGTTAACTCTACCAGGTATAAATCAGTTACAAAGGATTCGACGAAACATATATAAATGAAAGAGATTAGGCAACAAGAAATTTACTCTCATCTAAGGGCAGAGGATTTGCTAAACTCGGTAAATATCTTGAATAATTGCATCTTTAAGGAAAGGCAGTCACTAAGTAATTGTTAGATGGAAATTTAATGATAAGTAGATTTTAAGTTGATTTTCTTTGACTTACTGACTTCTTTTCAGAAGTTGAAAGTAAATGGGAATAACCAAATTGATAAGTCAAAAAAGAACCCTCCTTATCAGGTTTTTGAGAAGGGGGAGCACATTTTTGAAGATTATATTCTTCTCTTAAAACACCCGGTAAGCCTTTAATAGTTTCTTCTGTAAAGAATACATTGATTGACCCATTATGAACAACTTTTGTAAAACAAGCAATTCTTTGTGAGTCTGCTTTGTGAGTATAGTTAATAATTTTTCTAATAGATTTTAGGACTTCCGCAGAATCTTGGACAGGCATATTTATTTTAAACCATTCCATAGCTTTCAATAATAAAATAATTCAGAATGGTTAGGAAATAATAATCTATAAGAGGTTAAATAGATAGATTAAAGCAAAAAAGAAGCCTACATTTGGCAAGGCATTTTTAAATAATCAGGAGATTATATTTTTAAAGCCAATATTTTCTTATTATTCAGAATTCAAATTAGGATACTACTCTCATATTCTTTTCGGAAAAATAAATATCCATCTCTGCTATCCCAAGTCTTTCTCGTTCTTGATAAACATTGTTTTGTTGATTGGCTAGGTTGGTTTTAAAGGACTTCAACGCCCTTCGAATTCCAGCCGGGCTTTTTCGTATAAATCGTTTTTTGAGTGTTGAAATTTCTGATTTTGGTTAACGTTTTACTTAACAATCATTAGAAATGCTTTGATTTCAGCTCACTTGAACCCTTAGTCTTTGAAACCGGAATCCACGTTCTACCCAGTTGAACTACGGGTGCAGATCGTTTAATCACAGGCTAAAAATAACAATTTTGGGGATAGGCTCACTTAAATTAAATCCTACAATTTGGAGGCTGCCTCTCTGTCAATCAATATTGTGGTAAATTGATGCATCTGCACAATTGTTGCCGGTAACATTGCTGTAATAGGACCTCTAATTGTAGCTTTAATTGCGTTTGCTTTTTTTATTCCGCTTGCTAGCAACAATAGTTTTTTAGCTTCCATTATAGTTCCAACCCCCATTGTAATAGCAAATTTAGGCGTGTCTTCAATATTATTATTGAAAAAACGTGAATTATCTTTTATTGTTTTTTCATCAAGAGTTTTTATTCTTGTTCTTGAACCAAGAGACGAACCTGGTTCATTAAAGGCAATGTGGCCGTTAGCTCCGAGACCAAGAATCTGCAAATCAATTCCACAATGTTGTTGTATCTTTCTTTCATACCATTCACAATGATCATTAATATCATCTGCCATGCCCATAGGTATATAAACATTGCTTTTATTAACATTTATGTGGTTAAATAAATTTTTCCACATAAAATAGTGATAGCTTTGATTATGAGACGGAGGGAGTCCAACATATTCATCAAGATTAAATGTGGTCACTTTTGAAAAATCCAGGCCTTCTTCTTTATGCATCCTTATTAATTCTTTATAAAGCCCGATTGGTGTACTTCCTGTTGCAAAACCCAGCACAGAATCAGGTTTTTTCCTGATAATTCCAGCAACTATTTTAGCACCTTCATCGCTAATTTCATCATAATTATTTTTTATAATTATAAGCACTTTTAGGTAACCCTGATGTGATTTGAATAAATCCAAGCTTTTTCGTTTAAATAAACTTCAACCCGATATGAGCCTTTCTGTTCAACAATAAAATGAGCTTCATTAGATTCTATTTCGTCCATTTTCTCTCCATTCCTAATAAGCCTGACTGATGCCTTGGGAACAGGAAGTACAACTTTTAGTTTGACTTTATTTGCACTCGAAATTGTATCGCCCATTTTATAGAATTTACCAGATGTTTCTGCACAAAACCTAAATCCTTTTGAATCACAGTGATAATCATTTGCAACAAAACAATTTCCGTAAGAAAGTGAACCATAAATTAGTTCTTTTGCTTTTAAAATATTTTTTTCTTCGTTTCCTTTATTGATTTCTTCCTCAGTTAAAACGTGAGTATGAATTGATTTGAACAATACTTTATATGGGAAAATTTCCACTTCAAGAAATCCTAACAAATTATACTTGTGTGCATGCGCATCTACGCCTCCAATACCAACAACTTTTCTTTTCAGATTTAGCTTATCCCATATCTTCAATGTTTCTTCTGGTGGTGCAACAATGCTTCTCAATGGATGGACAAAAGCCTGATATTTATTTTCTTCAGTGAGATTTTCCATCCATTCAGACATATGATTCCAGATTTCAATACCATTGAAATTTTCTATATCCCAATCCACCCAAGGATACGGTGGATGTTCCTTCATATGAGTGCGTTTTTCGTGGGGATGAGCTAAAAATCCTATTCCTCCCTGTTTCTTTACCCCACTTACATATTCTTTTGCAGATAATCTTGTGGAAAAAGCATCTTCAATTCCGAAAGCCAGATAGTGATTTTTGTTTTCTTTATCATTTATTTCACACCCAACCAAGAGCAATGTATTCCCGTACCACTTTTCATACCCTTCTTTCAAGGCTCTTAAGGTATTATGGTCCGTAAGAGCAATAAAATCCAGACCAACTTCATCAGCAAACTTTGCAATTTCGGGCACTTCACCGGATCCGTCAGAAAACACTGAATGCATATGTAACGCACCAACATACTCGAACATTTTGCTTTAGTGAATTATTAAAAGATATGAAGGAAAATAAGATTAAACTATTTTAAGTACAAACTAAATTGTGAAGGCTATTTTTGAATTGTACTAAATTTTAATCTAATTGAAAAATAAAAATGCAGCCCGGAAAGCAGCATACCGGGCTGCAAGGTAGTTAGAGGAGAACTATTTCAGAAATTAACAACTACCGGATTTTATTACATATCAAAAGAACCTTTCATTTATAATATTTATTTTTCTATTTTTGTCAGTTGCCCATTCTGAACAATAAAATCATAAGTCTTATTCCTGAATTTAAAGTTTTGCAGTTTTAGTTTTGTAATCCCGTGAGGAAGCATTGGTTTGTAACGGGCCATCAAACCATCGTCAGTTATTCTAAGTCCGGTATAACCAAAAATGACTTGTTGTAAAAATGAACCTGCACCTGTTAAAAAATTTACTGAATTATTTGATTGTGCTTCAGAAAGAGCATTAAAAGGCGGTTTTAAATATCCTTTTAAAGTTTTATTAATTGTTAAATTCATTAAAAAATCATTTCCTAATTCTGCCGCAATAATTGCTAGGAAATTACTTCCCATCATTGCACCTGCACCGTTTACTTCCAGACTTTTTACAGCATGTCCTAGATCATTTCGCTTTGTGTTTTCGCTCATCTTAATTTGAAGAGGATAATCAAGCAAATTTACTACACTTGACCAAAACCTGGAAGCACCTTCACCGGCACCTGCATTTTCGTAAAGTGGATGAAATTCTTTTTCAGCATTAAAAGGAATAAACATTTTTTTATTTATTTTTTCCCACTCCGGATCTTCAGTCAGACTGAGTAGTTTTGAAACTTTTATTGCTAATTCCAAATTAATTTTTGCAACTGCATTAGTATAAGTCTCATTATTTACATCTTTATCCGATTCGGCTACAGAAATCAGTTTATGAATTTCGTATCTGTCTTTTTCTTTATTATAAACAACTCTTGAAACCCAAAAATCTGCAGTTTGTCTTATTATATCTGCTCCATAATTACGCAAATAGGCTGTGTCATTTGTTGCCAAAAAATATTGCCATTGAGCAAATGCAACATCACCTACAATATGATTTTCTTTAATAGCATTTTGATATGCAAAATACGGAGTTGCCTCTTTCCCAATTTCATCAGATTCCCAGGGATACATAGCTCCTTTGTATCCATTAATTTTCGCGTTTTCAATTGCGCCGGGTAGAGTATTATATCTAAACTTAATAATTGATTTGGCAATTTGAGGGTGCATTAATAAAAGCGGAGGAATCATATAAATATCTGAATCCCAGAATATATGTCCAAAATATCCAGAAGTAGATAATCCCATTGGGGGCATCCCAAAATCCGTATTTTTATCTATACTACAAAGCAAGTAAAACATCATAGAATGGATTATTCTTTGCAGCTCATTATTACCTTCGACAATGATATCTGTATTCCATAATTTATTCCATTCTGCTTTATGGTCTAAAAAGAGTTTTTCAAAACCAGATTTTCTTGATTTGTTAAGAATTTTAATGGCCTTATTTACCAGACCATCTTCGAATTCAAATTCCGGAGCTACAGATACAATTTTGTAAAATACATACTTTTTCCCTGCAAGGGATTTGATATTAAATTCTGCATAAGCAGCATTAGACTGGTTAAAGACTGATATCTCAGGATTAAGCTCTTTATTGCCGTAAAAAATTTCAGAGGCAATTCCTGCTTTTGTATTTCTGCCAGATGATTCTGTAAGCGCCCATAAATTTGCTCCATAATTTGTTTTTTCGGCACCGATTTTTGTAATTTTTGTAAAGCCAGGATACCAAAAGTACGGCCATTCATTGGGATTAGGAAAATTAATTTTATCCAGCTTTGCGAGGTCAATTCTTTCCGGTTTTTCTCTCTCTTTAAGAGAAAAATTCAATTTTACTTCCCCGGTAAAATCAGGTTTGAATTCATATTTAATTACCGCAAGATTTTTATTGCTACGCGAGATAAAGCAAACTATATCAATATCTGTTTGTCTATTAGGAGAATCATTCCAGGTATAACTTGTGTGTAAAAGGCCATTCAGCATATCCAGTTCCTGGCTGTAATTTGATATTTCACCGGAATTTATATCCAAGTCATTCAGCCATTTATTCCCATCGAAATAATTTATTTCATTCCACTCAGGAAGAGCTGCGATTCTTGGAATATCATTTTTCCCCTCATCATAAAATTTAACCAGATAAGATTCAGTTGATTTAGTACCTAACTGAGAAGACGAAATACTAAAATGCCCGTTACCTATATAACATGGATAATAGACCTGAGTTTTTCCGGTTGTTAATATAAATCCAGAATCCTGCGGAAAAATTGAATTTGCTGAAACAACAAAAAAAATAAAGGAAAGTAATTTTATAAATTTATTCATATTGTAAAATTACAAAGAAGAAAAATAATATTATGCTTAATACTGAATTATGAATCGACGGGAATTAGGTAAAGTAATATGCAGCACAGGTTTAAGCATTTTTTCAAATACTACCTGTACTGCATAATTAATAATCTTAACTAACTCTTAGAAATCAACTCCAACGGAGAACCTAAATGAACGCCCTAATAATGGCCTGCCATTTTTTGCTATAGGATCACGAGGATCCCCTTCTGTTAATCCCTGTGAATCTGATAGGTTATCACCTAATGCGCTGAATGTTATACCACTGGATGTAACTACACTTACACCAAGGTCTAATTTAGTATATGAATCCAGTTTGTACGAATTTGATCTGTCATTCCAGCGGGATCCGGCATATCTGAATGCACCAAACAGAACGGCTGTAAGATCATTTGTTACCCGGAAATTATAACTGGGAGCAATCCTGAATTGTACATCCGGTTGACGCCATATTTTATTGTCAATTACTGTTGGATCTGATGAATCAGTAATTTTACCGCTTTGAATTGTTCCGGTAACATTGATTCTTAAGCCATCAACGCTTACAGCACCATCAATCTCTGTTCCAAAAGTTCTGGTTTTTAATAATGCAGCGGCAAAAGTTGAACCAACACCGCCATCAAACAATTCCACAGTATTCATGAAACCTGTCAGGAATAAGCTGAAAACATCCTGTTGATATTTTATTCCTAAAGAATACTGGTTAAACAGACTAGTTTCAAGAGTACCGTCTTGTAAAGTACCACTCTTTAATTTATAATTGCTTCCTTCTCTGATATTATCAAACTGAGGGAACAATATTCCTTTTGAACCTCTGGCAAAAACTCCAAAATTATCATTTACCTGATAATTTAAAGCAGCAGTTCCAGCCCAATCCTTACCATCGAGTGAAGCAGTCATATCAATCATTCCATCAGGAAGTGCACCGGCATCTAAGGTAAAATTAAGATTTATAAAATGATACCTGGCACCTATATCGAGTCTGAATTTATCAGTAATCTGCCAGGAATCACCTGCATAAACAGCAAATACCCTTGCATCACCTGTTTCATTAAGTCCATAATTCCAACTTGGCCATACACTATCCGCGGGGACACCCGCTATAATATCGCCATTTGCGACATCATTTATTGGTATATGATTTCCAATAGTCCAAAAATCGTTTGTGGTCCAAAAGGCCTGATACGCACCAACTGTAAGTTTATGTTGATCAACTTCTTTTGTTAAACTTATGTCATTTGTAAAGGATTCTATCTGCTTTTGAACAACCCAGCTTCCATAACTCTGAACGTAACCGGAAGTGAGTGTTTTTCCACCAACTGTCATAATTGGAGAGCCCATTTTATTAGCTAATGCTGCAACACTCATTGGATTTCCATTTGGGACAAACCCATAAGTATCAGCATTTCCTTTTGTATAAGATGCATTATCCCGAACAGTCCAACCATTCCCTAAATCATAGTCAAAATTCAATCCGCTGACTGTACCTTTCCAGCCACGCCCTTTTGAAAAATCAAATGTAGCACTATCACCCTGAGTGTTAATACCCAATGTACGATAGCGTGTTGCATTTCCCAGAGGAGAAAAAGTTCCAAGATCATTGCCTATTCCTAATGCCATAGGGAGTATCCACTGACCATGGTCGTCAGTATATCTTGAAAATATATTAGCAGATCCTTTATCAAATTTTTTAGTAAGCTGAATAGTAAATTGTTGACCGCCCTCTGCATTAAATTGTGTGTTTCTTACTCCGGGAGAAGTTCTGAAATATCCACCAACCATGTAATAGAATTTATTTCCAATCGGACCACTTAACACACCATCTACTCTCTGTGTACTGTAATCTGATGTTGTATATTTGACTCTTCCTTTTGTTACGTCTGTTCCTTTAATCAAATTAAAGTTGGTAGTTAAACCAGCTTCACCATTTGAAAATACAGATGCAGGTCCGCCTCTTACTGCTTCAGTAGATGCAATAGTTTGATCGACCCTGAAGAGTGTGCTCTGCTCTAAAAACGAAAGAGTTTCAACACCATAAATTGGCGCTCCATTTATAGAAAAAGTAACAAAAGGAGCATCTCCACCCGATGGTAATCCTCTTACCATTATATTTGCACCGGCAACTCCACCCGTGCTTTCGGACCATACACCCGGCACAACATCTAATACAGCAGCTGTGCTTGGAGGTTGAAGCTGTTCTAACTCACGGGGAGATATTGTAGTAATAGCAAAACTAGCATCTTTCTTTGCTATTCCACTACCACCGGCAGTACCAGAAATAACCACACCTTCCATCTGTAAAACATCCTGGGAAAGAGTAACATCCTGGGTTGTGGTTACGCCTGATGTTACTGTCACATTGTAATTGGCTTTTTTATAACCCAAAACAGATACACGGAGCGTGTAATCTCCTTCAGGGACATTTGATACTGAATAGTCACCGTTATTATCAGATGCTGCTCCCATAGTTGTACCAATCAAAAATACATTTGCATAAGGTATCGCATTCCCTTGTGCATCTGTTACTTTTCCCTTGATAGTTCCCTGCGCTAACAGAGTAAATGAGGGTATCAACACCAGGAGGGTAAGAGACCATAACAATACCCTAAGTTTTGAGTAATTTAATTTTAGCATACTATTCTCCTTTTTTAGTGGTTTTATTTAAAGGAATTAAGAATAAATTATCTTCTGAGCAAAACAGTCAGCAAAAAAAATGGAATAATAGTTATAACATATTTTTAAATTGTTCAAATATCAGACCATTGCCAGATATTTAGTATTTATATAAATATCCGTTAAATTTGCTCGATTTAATGTTATATCATTATATAAATAATAATATTTATTATTATTTTAATAATCAGAACAAAATCATTAAAATCCATTAAAATTAATTTCGATTATGTTATTGAACCTTCGAATTAAAAGAATATTTGATTTTTCCAATTTCCCGCTATGGACAGTTTTGCTTGCTATTGCTGTACTTGCAGTTTATTTCTACATAAATGAGCATTCAAGATTTGAAACTGACCCAGGACCTGAAAGGATTTATTTTGCTGCAGATATTTCCTATGCCCATCAGCAAGTTATAGATGAATTTAACAGGGAACATAGTGGAAAAATTGAAGTTGTGCCAATAGACTTACCATTTAAAAAATTCAGCACAAATGAACGTAAAGAATTACTGGCCAGAACACTTAGAAGCAACAGTGACAGAATCGATATTTTCGCAGTAGACCAAATATGGGTTCCCAGATTTGCCAAGTGGTCTGCACCAATAACCAATCTTTTACCTGACTTTGACAAAACGAAATATCTAGCCAGTGCTTTGGCTTCCTGTTATTATGACGGTAATCTACTTGCTGTTCCAATTAATATTGATGTCAATATGATGTATTACAGGCGTGATCTACTTGAAAGACTTAAAAATTTTGATTCATTAAAAGTAAAGTTGGATGATTCTATCACCTGGGATGAATTTTTAAGATTATCAAAAAAAAATCCTGTCCAAAAAATTCCTTTTTATATTTTTCCGGCAGATGATTATGAAGGATTAGTCGTCAGTTTAATGGATCTTATACTTTCGCAGGAAAGAAATTATTTTCAAAAGTACGGCTTCAATTTTAACACTCCGATTGCTCATAAAGCGCTAGAGTTACTTGTTGATTTAGTAAACAAGTATAAAATTACTCCAGCCTCAGTTGTAAATTTTAATGAAGCTTCCAGTTATAAATATTACATTGAAAATGATGGAATATTTCTTTGGGGATGGCCCAGTTACGAAAAAGACAAAAAGAATCTATACAAGTCAACCTTGAAGGATAGTTTACTTAAAAAAACAACATTGCCACATTTTGCTGGTCACCCTCCAACCACCGTTTTAGGAGGATGGAATATTATGGTTTCAAAATATTCAAAAAAGAAAAATGAAATTGCTGAATTCCTGAGCTTTATTATAAGTAAAAGAGCCCAGGAAATGCTTTATGTAAATGGGGCATATCTACCAATTCAGAATATATTTTATTCTGATTCAATATATCTAAAAAAATATCCTGACCTCATATTTAAAAAGAAGCTTTTGGATACAGGAGTACATCGTCCTTTTCTGAAAGATTATACCCGAATCTCGGATATTATTTCCTATTATGCAAACAAAGCGATTAAAAATGAAATCTCAGTTAATCATGCACTTATTGAAGCCACCAGGATAATAAACTCAAATAAGATATTAATTAAATAATCCAATATGAAGAAAAATAAATTATTTAATAAATTTAAAAAATACCGGTTTGAATTCCGGCACGTTACAGTTTTATTAATTGCATTAATCTTTTTCCAGTTACTTCTTTCCATTATACAAAAATCATCTCTTCATAATTTTCTTATTGAAACACAAAAATGGTATCAACAGGATTCTGCAGAAAGGATTGCAAATCTTACCACTACATCACTTGAATTGTTGCTGGAAAATATTATTAGCAGGAAGCCTCTTGCTGAGAACGAAGAAAAAAAAATCATCCAATCGTTTAATATTATTTTGAGTCAGCAATTCCTGCAACAAAATGTACAGGAAATCTGTCTTCTCTTTCCCAGAAATAATGACGTTGTAGCAATTGATGACGGCAAAGATCTCTATAACTTTCTTACAAATAAAATGGAGATGTTTCAAAATTCAAATTCATCTCATCAAAAAGCGATTTCGTTATATAATGAAAAAGTAGGTTGGCTCAATGCTAATGAACGAATATTCAGTGATCTTGAAAAAAAACAAACATTTCACATGCTTGTGCCTTTTGTACCACATGGTGAATTTCTAGGTGTACTTTATATGAAAGTAACCCCGGATTTTTCTTCAATTACCAGGGAAATAATATCCAGTTATGATGAAGTATCATTTATTTATTCGGCTTTAATTCTAATCGGACTGCTAGCAATGTATTTTATTTCTTCCAATACAGTTAAAGAAAGGGATAATGCACAAAAGCTACTCTTTGAAGAAAATCAAAAACATATGAAGGAACAAATAATTCATGAAAAAGAATCACAGTTTACCAAAAGAATTTATCATACTCACCACAAAGCAGAAAAAGTAATGGGTTTTATAAAAGAAGATTTAAGATTGCTTTCTGAAAATAATATAGAAGAGGTTAAACACAGAGTAAACAAATATGCGAATTTTATATCAAGAGTCATTTATGACATGAAATGGTTTGATCCACCGGTTAATACTATTAGAAATCCAATGTTTAAAACAAATCTTAATGAACTAATAAGATTTATTATAAAAGATATATTTTTAAGAATATCAAGTAAAACTGATATGTTTGAATTTAAACTGGATTTAGATGAATCCCTGCCAACAGTAAATATTAATGAATTTGTTGTCTGGGAACTTTTCGAACCATTGATTCAAAACAGTATAGATCACGCGGGTAAATCTAAAATAACTATCAGTATTTCTTCCAGATATTATCTTGAAAAAAATTACTCAGAAATAATTATATCTGATAATGGTCACGGGATAAAAGATGACCTGTTAAAGAAAAATGAATATGGGATCAGAGATATATTTATGGAAAATATTACAACTAAAGATAATGATAGTGGAAACAAGGGTTACGGTTGCTTTATAGCTTATCATATTGCCAAAAAACGATGTGGATTTGATATTGATGCAGAAAATATTCCTGAAGGCGGATGTAGATTCATAATAAAAATACCTTATTAAATTGAACGAGGAAAAAATGAGCAACCGGGCAAAAATAAATATTATGGTAATTGAAGACGAAGACTTTGATGTCAGAAGAGTAAAAAACACAATAAAATTTTCAAAAGAAAGTATCTATATTAAAAATGTTGTTTCGAATGGCAATTCTGCAATTGATCTGCTTAAAAAGAAATCTGATGAGTATGATATAGTGATTATGGATTTCCAGATTGCCGGCGGACTCAGGGGAGAAGAATTAATAAAAATAATTAAGGAAATTGATCCTTCTCTTCAAATAATTGTTATTACTAAAATGACAATAAACATCACAGATTTTGAATTTGCAAATAAATTAATGAAGGCAGGTGCATTCTGGTATTGTACAAAATATCCGGGAGATATAGAGGATTTTATCTACCAACCGACTGATTTCTTAATGAGCATTTTTAATGCGTACGAAAAAAGACAACTGGAAAAAATTTCAAATAAATCAAATAAGAAACTGACTCAAAAAGTAGATGAAATATTAAACCAAAGAAAAATGATCGGGGATTCTGAGCCTACAAGGCACCTGCTGCAACAAATCGAAAAATATTCTGAAAGTGAAGTGAACATATTAGTTAATGGTCCATCAGGCACAGGCAAGGAACTTGTCGCCCATAATATCCATTACAAAAGCAGAAGAAGATTTGAAAATTTTGTCCCCATAAACTGTGGAAGCTTACCTCACGATCTTGTTGAAAGCGAATTATTTGGATACGAAAAAGGAGCATTTACAGGAGCTAATTCCAAAAAACCAGGTTTATTTGAAATTGCACACAACGGAACAATTTTTCTTGATGAAGTATCAGAACTTCCACTATCGGCGCAGGTTAAATTACTCCGAGTTATCCAAAACGGAGAAATAGAAAAAATTGGCAGAACCGGAAGCTTAAAAGTAGATGTAAGAATTATTGCTGCTACTAATAAAGATCTTGAGATAGAAGTAAAAGAAGGAAGATTTAGAGAGGATTTATATTACAGGTTAAATGTTGTTCCGATTTACATTCTACCACTGAATATGAGGAAAGCGGATATTCCCTCATTAATTAATCATTTCCTTGATTTTTACTCTCTGGATATGAACCGGAAAAAGACCACAATCAAATCCGCAGCAATGAATTTACTTATTAATTATGATTGGCCCGGAAATGTAAGAGAATTAAAAAATGTTGTGCAGAGACTGTTATTAAACAGTTCCGGTGATATAGATGAATCGGATGTCAGAAATTCACTGTTAACCAGAGATATAAGAAAGCTGGATAAATTTGATGCTTTTCTTTTTCAGAACAGCGGGAATGTTTTACCATTAAAACAAATGGAAAGAAAATTCAGAGAAAAATATTTTAAATTTGTCCGCGATTATTCTGAATCTGATGCCGATGCTGCAAAAAAACTAGGACTTGCGCCACCCAATTTTCATCGTATGTGCAAAGAACTGGGACTAAAATAATTAGTGCTTATCAAAGTGATAATACATTAGATTATCATTTTAATAACCAATCATACTGTTGACACGTCATTTGAAACTATTTTTATAAAAAATGAATAATCATTCATGGTCTAATTTTTGACATTATAATTTCCAAAGATTTATATAGAAAATTCATAATGGAAGATAAATGTCCAAATTAAAAATCAAATTATCACTTTACATTAATTATTTTGTTATAGGATTAATGTTAAACAGCGTTGGTATTGTAATTCTCCAGGTAATAGTTCATTACCATGTAAGCGAAAGCGGTGCCAGCGTTTTGGAGGCATTTAAAGATTTATCAATAGCTGTATTCTCTTTTTTCCTGGCATCTTTTATTCCTAAATTTGGATATAAAAAATCGATGTTGACAGCTTTAATTGTTGTAACTGCAGCCTCGCTTGGTATGAGATTTTTTGATAGTTTTTTAATGTCAAAGGTTTTATTTGCCGCCACAGGTTTTAGTTTTGGGCTAATTAAAGTTTCTGCTTATTCTACTGTCGGACTTATAACTGAAAACTCAGATGAACATGCGAGCGTAATGAGTATCCTAGAAGGAATCTTCCAAGTAGGGGTTCTTTCAGGGTATTGGATATTTGGATTATTTATAGGCGACTCAGATCCTACTTCAAAAAGCTGGTTGAATACTTATTGGGTGCTTGCAGGTTTATGTATCTTTGCATTCTTGAATTTATTTACAACAAAATTAGATGAAAGTGAAGTACAGAATGCTGAGAAGAAATTTTCGATCACGCACGAATTTCTTGAAATGCTTGCATTAATAAGATTCCCATTGGTATTAATATTTATTCTGAGCGCATTCGTTTATGTTTTAATTGAACAAAGTATTCAAACCTGGCTGCCGACTTTTAATAAAAGTATTTTGCAAATGCCTAATGCAATCAGCGTTCAGATAGTCAGCATTTTTGCAGGTGCAATTGCATTCGGCAGAATAGCAAGCGGCTACTTTATAAAAAAATTTTCCTGGATGAAAGTGCTTACAACCTGCATAATTCTCGCAATGCTTCTTGTTATCCTGGTATTACCTCTTACACGCGGCATAAAAGCAGGATCAATTAATAGTTGGACAGAAGTTCCTCCGGCAGGATTTATTCTTCCATTTATAGGAATGTTTTTGGGACCTATTTACCCGGCGTTAAATTCTACAATTTTGAGCGTACTCCCAAAACACAGGCAAAGTGCAATGAGTGGCTTAATCGTAATATTTTCAGCTTTGGGTGGAACTACGGGTTCCTTAATAACTGGATATATTTTTGGCCACTTCAGCGGTCAGACTGCATTCTATTTTTCATTAGTTCCAATGGGTATATTGTTTGTAATTCTATTTGCATATCAAAGAGTCAGGAGCAGGTTCAGATTTGAGGAGTTTTGATCATGATGCAAAAAAAAGAAAATTATATCCAGGTTTCCGGAGAGCTTTATTCGAAAATACAAACAAAAAGGATTTTTAACGACTCAAAAACTTTTGTAGATTCCATCCCGTTAAAAAGACCTTCAGTTATTAAAAAAAAATTCAGGCATCTAAAAAATAGCAGAAACTTTGATCTCAAAGGTTTTATAATTGAAAATTTTAAACTTCCTGAAGATGAAAAAATAAAATTGAACCTTCCCCGCAATCGATCTATGGAAGAGCATATTGAACTTCTATGGGATTTTCTCAAAAGATCTGCAAATAAAAATATTAAAGATTTTTCAACACTAATACCTCTTCCAAATTCATATATCATCCCGGGAGGGAGATTTAGAGAAATTTATTACTGGGACACATATTTTACAATGCAAGGCTTACTGGCTTGCGGAAAAGTCAGGCTCGTAGAAAATATGCTTAACAATTTTGCATATCTCATAGAAAAAATCGGACATATTCCAAACGGCAACAGAATTTATTATATCAGCCGCTCGCAACCACCTTACTTTGCAGCAATGATTGATTCAGTAGCAGAATTCAAAAAAAATCCTAAATGGCAATTAAAATTCCTGGTACCACTGGAAAAAGAATATAAATACTGGATGAAGGGTCATACAAAAAAATTAAAGCCGGGTCAGGCAATTAATAAGATTGTTGCAGCAGGGGATTCAAAAATCTTAAACAGATACTTTGATACAGAACAACTTCCCCGTGAGGAATCTTATTTTGAAGATTTAAACGCTGCAAAAAAACAATCAAAAAGAAGTAGATTAAAATTGTATTCCAACATAAGAGCTGCTTGTGAGTCCGGGTGGGATTTTTCGAGCAGATGGTTTGAAGATTACAAATCAATTTCTAAATGTATAACAACCAATCTTCTTCCAGTTGACTTAAATTCTCTTCTTTATTTTATGGAGAAAAAACTATCCGAGATGTACTTATTGAAAGACGATAAAGAAAAAGGAGAAGAATTTCAGGTTCAGTCAATAAAAAGACGGGATTTAATAAACAGAATTTTCTGGGACAATAAGAAATCTTTTTATTTTGATTATAATTATAAGACAAAAAGGTTAACAAAGACTTATTCTTTAGCCGCTTGTTTTCCATTATTTTTTGAAATAGCCGACTCACAAAAGGCAGCTTCGGTGGCAAATATTATTGAGAAAAAATTTCTAAAACCCGGGGGGGTTATTACAACATTAAATCATACAGGACAACAATGGGATGCACCGAATGGCTGGCCTCCACTCCAGTATATAACCATAAAAGGGTTGAGGAATTATGGATTTAATAATCTTGCAAATGAAATAAAAAAACGGTGGCTTAAACTGAATAATAAAGTATTTAAAAAAGAAAAGAAGATGTTTGAGAAATATAACGTTGAAGATATATCATTGTCAGCTGGTGGAGGGGAATATCCACTACAGGATGGTTTTGGATGGACGAATGGAGTCGCAATTTCACTAATAAAAGAAAATCAATAATTATAACTGTTGAATTAAAATCTTGTTGTTAAATCGATAAAAAATCTGCTAAAAGTATTGGAATTTTCAAATACTCCTTCATAGTTAATTGATAAGCTAAGATTCTTGATTAATAAAATAGATAAGTCCGTCGTAAAAATATCTTGTTCGATTTTTGCGTTATTTGATGTAAACTTATAAGTAAGTTTTCTATACCCTAAAGATAAATCAATATTATTATAAAGATATTTATTAAGTTTTCCTCCGAAATCAGTACCGTCGACATAACTGCTGATAATTTTTGTAAAACTAATAGAAGGAGTTAATCCCCAAATCGGTGAACTTGAATAGCTTAAGTATCCGCCATAATTTTTAGAAGGACTAATATCACCACTTTTAAACCTGTAGCCGGCATTCAAACCAAGAAATAATTTATTGAAGGGCCTGATGTTTGTGCTGAACCGTAATCCCTGTCTAAGTTCATTTTGAAACAATGTATCAATCAAAAATTTATAAGTTTCATAATAAATTACATTCCTTCGCGCATCATAAGTAGTAGTAAAAGAAAATGCCCTGCCCGGTGCAACCCTGAGAGACATATATAAACTGGTAAGATTAAAGTCAGTTTTTCCAATATTTTTATCTTTTTTGTATAAATCAATTTCAGTGGAAAAGAAAAAGTTGGTATTAGTAATTAAATTATTACTGTGCTGAAAGTATAAAAATCTTCTGTCTGTTTTCATATTGTTTGTTTGCTGGAACGCCCCTAAAACATTTTCTACATAAGTACCGTTACCTTTATCTATTTTAGCAATATAACCACCGTATTGAAATAATTTTATATTGTAACTGTAATCGTTATAATCAGGACGGGATCCTATAATAAAACCGGCATAAAAACTTCCAAGTTGTCTTTCAATTTGTAAACCATCCGAAGCACCGATGTTGCCAATTTTATTGTTTAAGTGCCGCCCAAGCCAGAAAGTAGTTTTATCATCTGGATTATATGATAAAGTCAGATCATAAATTTTAAGATTTTTATTTAGATTTGTTTTTACATCCGACCATTCATTCGCCGTATATGCAAAAACCATATAATTTGAAAACGATAGTTTGGAATCAATAAATTCATTTTTGTTTAAATAGAAAGAATATCTCCATCTCTGTACATCATAAGCACTGCCTGAATTTTCCAAACTCGAAATAGACTGGACCGAAAATCTTCCCTTTAAATTATTATCCGGTACATATTTTTTGTTATTGTCAATTTCTACTTTGGAATTATTCTGAACTTCAGAAATATTATTCTGCTCCATAAAAGCCAGAGTATCTATTGCAAAAGGCCTTACTTTAATTTCATTTCCCTTATTTTCCTCAGTGCCGTCAACGAAGGCAATTATATCTTCTTTTTTATTCAAATTTTGTAATCCAATGCTCTCCCCGGCACAGGATGCAGCCGAAATGTATTTTACTCTTATTACAGGTATTAATTTATTTTTTTCTTTTACATATAATGTGTCATTAGGTTTTATACCATCAGTGTTTGAAAAATTTACATATATATTCTGAGAAGACTGGAAACTAATTGTACCATGCTTTTCTATATTCGTTTTTTTGATTTGCGAAAACAATATTTGAGACAGCAGTAGTACTATCAAGATAATTAATTGCAAAATATATTTATTTCTGTTTTTCATTCATTACCTCTCGGGTGACATCTGAAGCAATCCTCATTTTGATGATGATCATTTTTATGACAAACCGCATTACACGTATGTGAGGCAAAATTATTCTGGTTTGTATGACAGTCCGAACATGAATTCCACCTGTTATTATGTCTGCCTGAATAAATCGGGAAATATTGATTATCGTGATCAAAAGATGCCGGAGTCCATCCGTTTGTTGTATGACACTGAACACAGTCAGTCGGGAAATTTGCAGCGCTATGATTTGGGTCTGATGTATTATCATATTTTGATTTATGACATGAATAACAGTCAGTAGGAGTCCCGGCATAACCAGATAAATGGCAGTTGTTACAACTAACTGTTGTATGCCTACCTGTCAATGGAAATGCTGTTGAGCTATGGTCAAAATTTGCAGGGCTCCAGGCAGATGTTGTATGGCATTGTTTACAATCAGTCGGAAATCCTGATGAAGCATGATTTGGATCAGTCGTATTATCGTAATTTGATTTATGACATGAATAACAATCAGTTGGAGTCCCATTATACCCATTAGCATGGCATTGCTGACAGCTTACTGTAGTATGTTTTCCCGTTAACGGAAATGCAGTTGCATTGTGATCAAAATTTGCTGGTTTCCAGACAGATGTCGTATGACATTGTTTACAATCAGTCGGAAAACCTGATGAAACATGGTTTGGATCTGTTGTGTTATCATAATTTGATTTGTGACATGAATAACAATCTGTCGGGGTTCCTGTAAAACCATTTGTATGACATGAATTGCAATTAGTATTAACGTGTGCCCCAGTTAAAGGAAAAGCCGTTATGTTATGATCGAAATTTGCAGGTCTCCATCCATTAATAGTATGACATGAGCTACAATCAGTGCTGAAATTTCCCTGCTTATGATTTGGATCTGTTGTTGTTTCATAATTTTGTCTATGACAAGAATAACAATCTTTTGACAAGCCGTTAAATGTTCCTTGCTGATGACAAGAGAAGCAATTATTAATTTTATGTCCACCAACCAGAGGGAAAAATTCGTGAACAAAATTAGAAAATCCCCAGGTAGTTTGGTTTATTAAATGGCACTGCTGACAATTAGTGGGAAACCCTGCCTGCATATGATCCGGATTTTTTGCAGCCATATAATTCGATCGGTGACAGTCAACACATTCTATTCCCTGAACTTCAAAATTTAAGGAAGAAAATTTTTTATGACATTGTGCACAATCCTGAAATTCATGAACGCCGACCAACGGAAAGCGGCTCATTTGATGAAGCTCTTTAATATTTGTAATAAGCCAGTTTTTCGTGGAATGACAATTGGAGCACGTCGGAGACACGGAATTCTGGTGAATATCTTTATGGCAGCTATTGCAATCATTTTTTGCTTTAGAAAAAACGAGTGATTCATGACAGTTGATACAATTAACAATCCTGTGCTGGCCTGATAATTCAAAACCTGTGGTGCTATGATCAAATTTTATTTCTGAAGAAATTATTTTCCAGTTGGTTGAGGAATGACAGTCCGCACAATCGCGTTTAAGCTCATCGCCATGCGGGGATTGTGCAAACAGATTAACTGCAAACAACAAAATAAATGTTATGAATGACAGTTTGAGCATTTGAATTCTTCCAGTTTATATTTTATAAATGCTATTCCGTTATTTATTTCCGGTTTATGGCATTGAATACATTTCAGTTTTGAATGCCCCCCTTTTAAACTAAATTTAGTTTTTTCGTGATCAAATTTTACCGGATTCCAGTTCTCATATAAATGGCAAGTCGTACAGTCAGTTTTTCCACTAACTTTAAATTGCCCCATGTGAATATCGTTATGGCAGCTTTCACAACCTGACTTTAGAGAAGAGAATTTATAACCAATTTTATTTTCAGAATTTATGTACATATGACAATTTCTGCAGGCTAGTGATCTATGTTTTCCCTCCAGTTTAAAACTGGTTTTTGAATGATCAAAGTTTATTTTAGTCCAGCTGTCAGCAAGGTGACAATTTTCGCAGGCATTATTGCCCAGAAAATTTTTGCTTATTTCATTACCATGAACATTTTGATGACAACCAATACATTTTTCCGATTTAAAAGTAAAATTCCATTCTTTAGTTTTATGGTGACAGCTATTACAAGATACAGCCAGATGGCTGCCTGAAAGTGTAAATTTTGTAGTTGAATGATTTTCAATCGTAAAAGTTGACGGGCTAAATCCATAAACATCATGGCACTTACTACAGTCCTGCAAAACTTTATTTTTAGTAAACTGGCCTTTATGATAATCCTTGTGGCAGTCTGTGCAGAATTTGTGTTTCGGTCTTGATGCCAGGTTACTTCCGTGACAATCAGAACATTTAACACTTATATGTTTACCGAGCAAAGGAAATGTTGTTTTATTATGATTAAAAGATGAGGTAGTAATATTTTTAAATCCTGATGTGTTATGACAACTTTCGCAGTTGCTACCAAACCTGCCTTTATGGACATCCTTATGGCACGAAGTACACCTATTAAAAATCAATCCTTTGAAAACCTGGAATTTTTTGCCGTTTAATTTTTCTATTTTGTGACATTTCACACAGTCAATCTGAATATGTTTGCCGGTTAGTTTGAATAGTGCCGTATCATGATTAAATAAAGCTGCTTGTTTAAAGGATTCAGTATTATGGCAATTGCCACATTTATTTTCCAGAGTGTTTTGATGAACATCTTCATGACAACTAATACAGTTTGTGCTTAATCCCAAGTATGTAGTTTTTCTTTTTTTCAAATCAGGATCTTTAATAAATTTAGATTGATGACACTTTTTACATTCTGTCTTTAGATGCTTCCCCGTAAGTATAAATCCGGTACTCGCATGCTCAAATTTATTCTCGTCAATATTAACTATCCGGAAATTTCTGCCGTTATGTTCACTATGACACGATGCGCATTCTTTTCCTTTTACTTTTTTGCTTGAATGAAATCCAGTATTACTATCAATTAAATTTTGAATTTCCTTATGACAATTCAGACATTTAGAATTTGTGGCCTTTTCTCCTAATTCATGACAATTAGTACAATTACTTATTCCTTCCAGTTTGGAATGAGCAGTTGTTAAATCCCCGGGCGAAATTTGAGCCTCAATGTTATTGCTGAAAATAAAAAATATTACAGCCAGAAGTATCCAGCATAATTTTAATTTTCGGTTATCTTTTAAATTAAAAATTATTATTCCCCGCTGCATTAAGCGTTATTTTTCTTTTAGACTTTGTATTGATATAAATAATACGAATAATTTGTAAAAATTATTTTGGCTCTACCTGCAGGATTATTTTGGAATCTGAAATGTCAAACTATTGAAACATTAATTTCCCCATTTAATGACAATAATTAAGCCATAATTTAATAAGCTGTTATCAAACAAAAAGTTAGGAGCATTTGGCGAATCGGTAATAATTACCGGCGTTATGCCGAAATTTTTTCGCTCATATTGATTTTTTTTCACAAATAATGGTTTTAATTATTTTCGAAAGAATCGCAAAATAAATATTTCGAACCACAATAGAATTCTATTTTTCATGTTTCAATAAAGCATCGCCAAATTTTTTAGTAATATTAATTCCAATTTTAGAAAGAAAATCTGCAGGCAATTCGCCGCCTGCAAATATATATACCAGATCATTGGAAATATTTTTTTCTGTTTCAATATCTTTTCTTATTAGGGTTACTTCGTTGTCCCTGATTTCTTTAACTTCTGAGTTGTAAATAATTTTTAATTTATTTGATTTTTCCGCTAATTTTATTTTTTCAAGATTTTTAGGTTTCAGCCTTGCAAAAACATCTTTCCTATAGGAAATAGTTACTTCATTTTTTTCTTCCACAAGCAACAGCGCCGATTCAATAGCAGAATCGCCACCTCCCACAATTAATATCTTTTTGTTAGTTATTAATTCAGGTTCAATTAGTCGGTAGGAAACTTTTTCTTTACTTTCTCCGGGTACATTTAATTTCCTGGGAGAGCCTCTTCTGCCAATTGCAATTAACACTCCGGTAGACGAGTATTCTTTTTTGGAAGTTTTGATTAAAAAATGATCCGGATGTTTTTCTATTTCCTGAACCTTTTCATTTTCATTAATTTTAATCTGATTTTTGGAAAGTACTTCATTCCAAAGTTGTAATAATTCTGATTTTGATGTTTCAGATAATTTAACTTTTCCGTAAAGCGGCAGATACATCGGATTTGTCATAACTATTTTTTTTCTTGGAAAATTTGATACAGTTCCTCCAAGTGTGTCTTGCTCAAAGGTTATATGTCTCAATCCACTCTTTTCAGCTGTAAGTGTTGCGGAAATTCCGGCAGGTCCGCTGCCTACAATCACAAGATCAAAATCTGTTTTACCGTTGAGTTTTTTTCTTTTTACAAAATTCTCTACAGCCTGCTTCCCCTGTTCAACAGCATTTTTAATCAATCCCATTCCCCCTAACTCGCCGGCAATAAAAATTCCAGGAACATTAGTTTCAAAATTCGGACTAACATGTGGAAGATCAACTCCTCTCTTTTCAGTACCAATACATAATGTGATTGCCTGGACAGGGCAAGCATGAAAACATGCTCCGTGACCAACACATCTTGAGGTATTTATTGGATGTGCCTGACCGTTAATAAGTCCCAGGATATCTTTTTCCGGACAGGCTGCAATACAGGCACCGCTTCCAATGCAGGTCTCAGTATCTACAACAGGATGCAAGGAAACAGGCTCATAAATTCCATATTCTTTTGCTTTTTGAATTTTGGATGAAGTTTCTCTCGATTTTTTTTGACCGTGCTTTAGGTAAAAATAGAAAATCAATGCTACAATTAAAAACATTATAGCATATACAATAATATTTTCTAAAATTACTTCCATAAAGTCTTACTTATAATTTTTCTAATGAGGAAGAAGCCAGTTTGGCAATTTCAGTTCCCGGATTATTGGCAATAATATCATTCCAGTATTTTTTTGCCTTTTCGAAATTTCCCCTGGTTGCAGAGATTGCTCCAAGATTATAAAACGCCTGCGGGTCTTTTTTATTGTATAATAAAATTAATTTCGTCTCTTCTTCAGCTTTATCTAAATTTCCCTGACTATAGTAAATATACGTAAGTGAAAAATGTATATCTGCTCTTTTGGGATCAACTTTTAATATTTTTTCGTAAAGCGGCAACGCATTTAATGGCTGATGGGCCGCCAATAAAAAATCAGCATATTCTTTAATTGTTAAAGTATCATTAGGATTTTTTTTAAGCGTTGTTTTAAACTCTTCAATCCTGCGGTTTACAGTTTCTGAGACATTATCTTTGCCTGGTGTACTGCCAGGAGTTCTTAAACTACTATGAATATCGTCCTGTGGAATTTCCTGATCCTGAATATTTCCTGCAGTACTAGGTTTTATAGTTTTTGTATCCTGTGAAGAAATGACCAGGAAAAGAATTAAAGCGGCAATTAATATTACATATATATATGCGGGTTTTATTTTCATTTACAAACCTTTAAAAAATCCATTTATAGCCAAATATAATAGTAATAGAAACGTGAACCAGCATTATTACAAACATTGTAATAGCAAAAGGCAAATGAACAATATGCCAGTATTTAAACAAGCGCTGCATGGATCGAAGCATACCGATTCTTCTATTCAGAATTATTTTTGATTTAATAATATTTATTATTTCATTAAGCTGTTTTCCCCGCGTTCCTTTTGCAGATATTCTCCTTTTTAATTTCATTAGCCTGAATTTCATTCTAAAATATTCTTTTATTACTATAAAAATATTTAAGGCTGCCGTTTTATCTGAATAATTGTTTCTGGAAAACATAGCTTCAATCTGGTCGATGATCATATCATCTACATTATAAACATTGAATTTTTTTCTTAACATATAAGTAAGATCACCGCTAATTTCATTCAATTCATTTGCACCGACTTCCTGCCCCTGAATGGTATGGGGAATCTGAATATAAATAAATCGGCCGATCACACCGCTTAAAACTACTGCAACCATACTCCAGAAACTTACTGCAACAATTCCGCCAAATTTAAAGGCCGTATGATATAGCACAAGAACCGGGCCAAGAGTACACAAAAATATATGTAATTCAAGCCAGTACTTTAAATATCCAAAATTAACCAGCCTTCGGCTTCTTTTCCTTATCATATAAACAGCCACTCCTAGAATCATCATTATTGTACCAACAATTCCCAGGCCATGTCCAATTATTCCGCTCGGTTTTAAAAGATTATGTTGAGTGGTGAAAAATCTTTCTGCTAAGGGAGTGTTGTAATATTGATATCCGTTTATACCAAGAATTGCAGTGACTGATATGCCGACGACAAAGAAAAGAGTTACATAAATAGTATGAATTGATTTATTCATTAATCCTTCGGTTTATAAAAAAATAAATTTGTTAATAACACAAATATTAAAAAAGGGATTTTTATTTGACTCATTTACCGAAAGTTAGAAGGTAATATAAAATTACCTTCCTTATAAAGACTAGGCTCTAATTTTCTGAAATTTCATATAAAGTAGAATACTTAGTAGAATTATCCACAGTCATATCGCTAATTTTTGTTATCAGAATATTTATACGTTCATTTTCACTATCATCTGCTTCTTCGTAGGCCTGGGCAGAACTATATGTATAAATTTCCTCAAAATTGTTTGCTTTTCCTTTTACTTCATAAACCGAATAACTTTCAAGGCCATCAGTTTTTAAAACATTTTTTAATTCTTTTATAACACTTAAGTATTCATCTTTTTTGTCAGATTGAATTTCGTATCTAATACTTAAAAGTACTTTTCCCATTTATGCTCCGCTTAATTTAGAAAATTTGTTGAATGAATTTCACCGGCGAACACTGTTTTTACCGGTCCCGTTAAAGTAAGATCATTAATATTTTCCCCCTGGCCGTCAAAATTTACAATTAATTCGTCTCCACCGTAAGTAATCAAATGCACAGGTGATACAATTTCTGCAATTTTATTTGCTATAATTGCAGCCGCTGCATTACCAGTACCGCATGCAAGAGTCTCGTTTTCAACCCCCCTTTCATATGTCCTGATAAAAACTTTATCTTTTTGTATATCAATAAAGTTTACGTTAGTTCCTCCAGGTGTAAATTCCGGAAGGTTTCTGATTTCTTTTCCAATTTTGGTTACTGGTAATTCATTAATATTTGTATAACCGGAATTTAAATGTTTAGGATCTTTCAGAACTTCCTGAATCTTAATTACAACGTGCGGAGATCCGGTATTTACATAGTTTGCATTTATTAATTGACCACCTGCTTTTACTTTAAAGTTAAATTTAAAATCTTTTGGCTCGCCAAAATAAAATTTGACCTTATTTTCGTTTAAAATTTCACCTGAATAAGGAACACCGTTTGAAAGAAAATTTGCTTTCTTATTTTGTACCCTATTTATAGATTCTGCAAACTTAATAGCACAACGGGCGCCATTTCCGCATAGACTTCCTGTTGATCCGTCTGCATTAAAATATTCCATTACAAAATCAAAATTATCAGATCCAGAAATTGTAATTACACCATCGGCACCTATCCCATTCCTTCGATCACAAAGCTTTTTTATCGAATCAGAATTCAATAAAAGACCCGGGTTCTTATTCTTATCAAACATGATAAAATCATTTCCGGCGCCGGACATTTTTACAAAAAAAAAGCTTTTCATAACAATACAATTTAGCTTAATAGAATCTCCTTTTCAATAGAATTATCTTAGAGCGTAACGAAATATTTTCTGTTTAAAAACAAAAAAGGCAGCTATTTTTAGCTGCCTTCAGAGTGATAAGAAATTCTTTTTTACTGTGGAATATACGAACGCGTAACATTACCCGCAACCAATGCTTTTATGTTCTCTTCCAGATTTTGATCTTTTATAACAACAGATGAATTTTGTTTATCAAACAACCAATCATCTATACTGAATGAAGATATTATATTTACATATCTTTTGGCAATTAACAATGCATCAGCTGCATTAATGATTCCGTTATTATCAACGTCGCCTGCTTTTTTCTGAAGTTCCGAAAGCGTATCCGTATTTGAATAATATTTCATTGATAACAAGGCATCCGAAGCATTGACTCCTCCCCATCCGGTTGATTTGGAAATTGTTAAAGAATATGTGCCGGGCAAAATATCCTGAAAATTGAAATTCCCGTAAAGATCGGTCGTAGTAGACAGAGTATTTCCATTTTGATCAGCCAGTTTTAACATTACATCCGCCAATGGAGTGGAAGATGAATTATCATAGGTTACTGTGCCGTAAAAGGTATAATAAATAGAAGAACTATTTTTCAGAATCACATCACCGCCGTCCGGAATTACATTTATTCTTACATATTTTTTATCTGCAACGGTAAACGCCCCTAACTTTTGTGAATTAAATCCCTGATTGAAATCGACAGAATCCCATGCTGCCGGAACTACTACATCGACTGTAAGAGGAAAATTATAAATTGAATTGTCCAGCCCGTCAGTTACCTGAAGTCTTAATTCAGAATCATTTGACACAAGAACTGTAGAGCTAAAATTTTCTCTTTCTTTAATATATTTAGTAACATTACCTGCTGTTTCAACCCAAAGGCTATCATTATCGGATTTCTCTTTAAGCCAGGAACAAAATGCATTCAGCCATTCGCTTGACATAGGATACCAGTCGCCTCTAGCAACAGCATCCGGGATTTGAGAAAATGGTAAAACTTCATGAGCAAATAGCATTCCCCACTGGCCGTTTGTTATCGCATTTTGAACCCAGGTTTCCGCCTGGTTTAGTTCATCAAGATCGTCATTGGTTGAATTACGTGGAGTATTAAATTGCACTTCGTATGATTTTAATCTTGTCCAGTCCGAGGTTGAAGGGTCCGCATTATTAGCAAGATTACCTCCTACTCTGGAATCAACATAGTATTGACCTGCCAGATTTCGCACATTGGCATTTGTCGTTGTAAATGGATAGGCAAATGATATTACTTTATCACCAGGGACATTCTGTTCTATTGCTATTTTCGATTGATAAATTTCATATGCAGCTGTTCCTGCTGTATTTATATCCCCAATATTAATTTTTGTCAGGTCAGGATGAGTGACGGTATGAGCAGCTATTTCATGTCCTTCTGCAGCCATTTCAGCAAATTCTTCCCAGGTACCATATCTCCAGATTTTTTCTTCTCCCTGGTGAACCAGGCTTCCGGTAATAACAAAAAATGTTCCGTTGAATCCGTAGGAGTTCAGAATGGGTCTCGCGTTATTATATTGCGATTCATAGCCATCATCAAAAGTAAGTGAAAATGCTGCTTTTTTGTCGTTTGCCCACGTTTTAACAATTACGCTGCCTGTCGACTGCGCATTAATTGTTGCAGTGAGTAATAAAAATATTATGCTGATTCTTTTAATTAAGTTCATCGATTATTTACCCGAACCGGAAAAAGTATAAATGTGGATTTATTTGAGAAATCCATAGCCAAATTGATACATATTTACGGTTCAGTTTTATAAACTTTCTTGTATTTTTGTTAATATTCGTACTTTTTTGGATAATATCCATATTTAAAGTTCAAATACTCTGCCACAAAAATAGCGGTTTTGTACCCTTTATAATTTCAGAAGCCATTGATCAACTTTTGTTTATCAATTAGTCGCGCTGTTAAACCTACTTAATAAGTAAACAGGAATTAACAAAATGCTTTAATAATTAATGCCATTTGCAATAAACATTTATCAAATTATCAGCAAATTTATCCTTCCATACCAAAGAGGTTTATAAAGTTTCTTTATAAGATTATTATTTACGCGGGTTCAAAAACTTTATAAGGAGGATGCTATGAAAAAGTATTTTTTAGTTCCTTTGGTCATTACTCTCCTGCTCGCTTCAACTACTGCATTTGCAGGTTCAAACAAAACAGTTAAAAAGGATGCAATAGTGGATAACCTCAAAGTCGGTTTAACAAGCGATAATTATGGATTGAAGGTTAGTTCCGCTTATGTTTTGGGACAACTGGTATCAGATGGTATTATCAATTCTGACGATGCTTCTAAGACAATCATTCCTCTTATGAAAATAATGAATGACGAAGAATCTGATGAAGCAAGAATTGTGGCAGCATTAGCACTTTATCAACTGGAAAGTGAACGAGGTGCTGTACTTTTTGATTATGCAGCAAGATATGATAACAGCAAAAGGTTCAGCAGAATCGGTGCTGTCTTATACAGGGCTCATAATGAAAGAAACAAATAACAATGACAAATTAATAATCCGGCAATAACAATGAACCCATTAATTTAAGGGCTGCCTTGTTTTTCTGAAAGGCAGCCTTTTTTATTTTAAATTTTATTATTATTAGCTAACTGTCCATAATCTAATGATTTAGAATAATTTCAGGCACAAATAGGTAATAATTCTTAATTAAAAAGTAAAATACAGTATAATGTTTTTAACCTCTGAAAAATAGTTTGTTGCACTATGAAAATAAATTCTTAACCATAAACATATCCGCACGCTACGCATATTTTTGACGATGAGTTTTTCTCTCCACATTTTGGACACATATATAATGTATTTTTTTCAGAGCTATATCGATCTCTTATTGGTGAAGTATCAATTGATATTCGACAAAATCGATCGTCTGCTACTTTTCTAATCATCGAATCGATAATTTTTACAGCGAATTCTAACGATATAGTAAAGAATTCCCTTCCGGGTAGTCTGTATTTGCCAAAGCGAAAATGAATTTCTTTTTCAATTTCTTCAACATCACGGGTAAAACAATAGTATTCTACTTCAAAGGGTGTAGGAACACCAGTAGAAGATGACAATTCCTGTGCCCTTCTTTGCACATCTTGAAAGGTATAACCTATTTTTAATAAGCCACTCATAACAGGATTTGAAAGAATATATATAACCGTTTGCCATAATATTAAATCTCCTATCATATAGAGATATTGAAATAATTTATGTACCTCCTAACAGCATTGTACCTAAGACGAAGCCCAACACGCTAATTTTTATTTTAAATTTATTAATCCCGATGTACGGTTTCAGGAGAAAAGGCAGGAAGACATACTGCAATATATTCGGCTCCAATTTCACCGGGGGTACTGTATTGAACCCATTTGTCCTTATCTGTAATTACCGCTTCACCTGCATTAATTTGAAGGGTTTCATCTTCTGTCTTAACCTGCAACATTCCTTTCAACACAATTGTATATTCATCGAACTCAGGCTTTTGCCCGGGCTCAACCCAGCCGGACGGACTTGTCATTCGGGCAATACTTACGGAACTAGTTTTTGAATTTACTCTCCCGATGAATTCTTCTATTTTTTTGGGTTTATTTCCTGCCGCGGTAATTACAGAAGGAGATTTTATTTTTATTGCCATTTTATTCCTTTGATTTAGACTTTCCCGATTTTCAAAACAATTTTCCAACCAGCCGTTTTATAAATTTGATTACCCCACAAGTTTTTAATCTCACTCTTTACCAGATCTACCGGATTGGATTTTTCTTTTTCAATGTAATTTTGAACCGCCGACCAGGTACTCAAAAATCCGAGTAGATTTTCTACCGTCCAGTTTGCCGTCATTCTAAATTCCGGCGGACTTAGCTGCTCAAACGGGAATGGAATGGATTTGTACTCATCATAGAATAATTGTCTTTCAGGTGGCCAATAATCTTTCAGAATTTCTTCATCAAATCTTTTAATAACCGGGTCAATAGTATCAGAAATTTCCACTAAATTGTAAAGCCAGACAGCTATTATCCCTTTTTTCCTTAGAACTCTCCGGGCTTCAGAATAAAATTTATTAAAATCGAACCAGTGCAAAGCCTGTGCTACTGTAATGAGATCCACCGTTGAAGATTCAATTTCAGCTTTTTCAGCAGGAAATACTTTATAAATTATATTCTCGTTATTGAATGCATTTTGCACCTGGTTTGCACTGGCATCACTTGCAATTATTTTTTTAAAATAATTTGCCAGACCGTTTGCAGCCTGCCCGCTTCCGGTGGCACAATCCCATGCAAGTTTATTTGACGGGGAAACCTGAGACAAGTAATGAAATAATTCGTCCGGATAATCCGGACGATATTTAGCATATTCTTTTGCCTGCTTTGTAAAATGATCTTTGAAATTCATAAAAATACTTCAGAGTGCCTAATTTTACTTATTCAACCCGTTTCAAATCTAAATCCTGGAAGTCAAAACTAAAATCTGTGTCAGGCCTGAATTTTTCCATTTTAATCCCTTCAACTGATCCATCAGGATTTAATGAAAAAGTAACAAACGCATCACCATGCAATTTTCTGTCATTCCACCTTGCAACAAAAGAATTGTACTGCCAGTGTTCAAGCACACCGTTTAGTTCCGGAGTATGATCGAAATTCATAAAAAGTTTTCCATCCTTAGCCTCCACCGAAACAGTACCGTACCAGGAATCTTTATATTTTCCTACGAATTTTTCAAGAGGAAGGCTAGGTGAAGATTCTTTATTTCTAAGTGAATCCATTTCAGCTACTTTTTTATCGGCACTATTTCTTCCTTTGCTAACAATTGCGCTGAACTTTTCAATCCAATCGGTATCATTTGCATCCAGAAGTAAATCGAAGATGTGATTAGTTACAGAATAAAAAGCAGCACCGGACTCCTGATTAGTTAAAACTATAATCCCTATTTTCTTTGCCGGATCCAGAGATACCTGCGTTACTGTACCGGGCAAACCACCTGAATGCCATATTATTTTGTCGCCACGATATTCTTTAATAAACCATCCGAGGCCATAGGCCGCAAAATTTGTACTCAATGCCGACAATCCAGGAGGAGGAGATCCAACCGGAATATTTATATGAGGCATCCACATTTGCACGGTTTCTTTCCGACTGAATAATCTCTTATCAGTACCGTTTATTCTTCCCGAGTCGAGTTGTGTAATTACCCACTTTGAAAGGTCATTTACGCTTGAAAGAATTCCTCCGGCTGGTGCTGTAACATCCCAATTTGTCAACGGCATAATTTCTAATTTCCCATCCACAAGAGTGTGAGGAGTTTCAATGTTGTTTCTATCATCCAGTAAGCTCACACCAGCGCGTGTATTTTTCATTTCGAGTGGTTTAAATATTTTTTCTGTTACAAATTCTTCCCACGTTATCCCGGATACAGCCTTAATAAGTTCGCCGGCAACGGGATAAAGAATATTATCGTATGCATAATGGCTTCTGAAACTTGTTGATAGTTTAATAAACCGAAGCTGGTACATTATCTGATCTCGTGTATAATCTGAAGCGGGAAAATAAAGCAAATCTCCTGCACCAAGGCTGAGCCCGCTGCGGTGACACAATAAATCACGCACTCTCATTTCATTTGTTACATAGGGATCGGACATTTTAAAACCCGGAAGTTTATCTATAACCCTGTCATCCCAACTGAGCTTCCCTTCATCAACAAGAATAGCAAGACAGGCGGCTGTGAATGCTTTTGAATTGGAAGCAATTTGAAACAGTGTGTTAGGATCAACCGGATCATTTGATTCAATACTCTTAACCCCGTAACCCTTTGCAAATATTAATTTGCCACTCTTTACAACTCCGACTGTAATTCCGGGAACCTGGAATTCTTTTAATACCTTTGGAATATAAGAATCAAGATCGGACTCAAGATTTTCCTGTGCAAAAATATTCTGTGAAAAAAATAAAACTGATAATACAAAAAGAAAGACCGGATTGGCTAATGATTTTTTCATTTAAATCTTCCCTTGGTTAAGAAATTTGAAATAGGTAAGAAAAGTTAGAATAAAAAAATGAAAGGTTCAATTTAAATTGAGCAGGAAATTTGAGGTAGTCTGTCATAAAGAATTTATTTCAAATTCCCCCGGGATTTGTTATAATTCCTGATCGAGCCAGAAATTCAAATTCTAAACAAAGAAGTCAATAACAGATAAGAGTTGACTTATATAGTTACTTTCGTATTGTCAGACTTTGAAAAATCAGGCATCTAAAGATTCAATTTGCCTGATCCTTTCCCTTGCTTTTATTGATTCATAATATTTTAAAGCCTGTTCCAGGTTTTCGTTGCTTTCATTAGTTTTTTTCCTGTCCTTTAATAAAATTCCTAATTCGACATTAGTTTCAGCTTTATTAAGCTTATTGCCAATTTCAACATTTATCCTGAGACTTGTATTCAGATAATGTTCAGCTTTAGGGTACATTTTCTTCTTCCTGTAGATCACTCCCTTTACCCTGTATACCTCTGCTGTTGATAGCCTGTCCTTTGTTTTGTTGAATAAAACAGCAGCTTTATCGGCAAACTGTTCCGCTAATTTCAAATCGTTATTTTTAACAAGTGCCAATGCTTTTCCAAGATAAGAGAGCCCCAATACAGGCATGTAGTTTATCTTCATACAGTAATGGATACTATTATCAAAATCGTATACTGCCTGCTTTAATTTATCGTCACTAAGATTTAACATTCCCAGGTTATGATAAATCTCAGCTATCCGTTTATTATCTTCAGATTTCGTGAATTTAAACAAAGCTTTCCGGTAATAATCTTTAGAATCCTCCTGATCGCCAAGAATATCATTTACAATACCGAGATTTATTTCCGTTTTACCTGTCTCCTCCGGATTGTTTAAGCTACCAAGCAATCTTAGTGCTCTTTCAAAATTTCTTTTTGCCTTTGTAAATTCACCCATCTCCCCGTAAACGCTGCCAAGAATATTAGCACATTTTGAAAGTCCTGCAGTATCGTTAAATTGCTGATAGATTTTTTTTGCTTTTTCGATATAGCTAAAACTTACATCCCATTTTGATTTTTTCCTGTAGAGTTCTCCCAGTTTATAATATGAATCCGCCACAACAAAATCGGAAATTCCCTCAATATAAATAGCGTAAGCTAGAATGCTTTGATAGATCATAACTGCAAGATCAGTTTCTCCAAGGGTAACAGTAAAATTACCCAGCCTACCTAAAAATTCGGCATATTTTTCGGCTTTAAGTCTCTGTTGCGCAAAAGTAATTAGCAATTCAATTTTAAATTGAAGATCGGCTTCATTATTAATATTCAGGGATACCTGTTTTTTATTTTTTGCCGATACCTGCTCACTGAAAGATTTAAAAGAACTTAATTCTGATGAGAATATACTTTTGAACTCTTTTTCTTCCTTCTTTGAAAAATAATTAGAGATTATGTCGTTAAGTAGTTTATTCCTGTTAATTTTCAATGAATTCAATTTTGTCTCCTTTATCTTTAATTACCTGTTTTATATTTTTTTGATGCCTTTTATTATGTTGCCCAGCCATATCTTGAAAAATGTGGGATCTCTCCCTCCAGAATTTTTAATTCACCTTTTTTTACGTCAACTGAAATACTCTTCGCTTTCATTGGAATATAATTGCCGTTATTGTCCTTATAGACAAATTTTATTGAATCGTAATCCTGCGGCAATTCATTAACGTTCAGCCCATAAACTTCAAAAGTTAACAAAGCTGGTTTATTGAATGTTGTTGGAGAGGGATCAAAGTCCATCGATAAATCACCGGTTAGTTCACTTCTGCTTATGTCAATGCTGACTATCATATTATCATCTACAGCACCGGGAGGAAATCTCAATTGTACATCAACGGTTACTTCACCGCCTGTCGAATTGTATGTATTATCATAATGAATAACTCCACCGCTCTGAGGAGTAATTTCAAACTTAAGTTTTTTGTGTTTCTCCCCCGGAACTATACTTTCCGGCAGTTTTAAAAATGATACAGTATCACTGCCAGCTACAACAATTGAATTAACCGGACCTGTAATACCGGTATTGTTAGAATCTTTGCATCCAACGAGTATCAATCCGCTGACTATTATTAAAAGAAAAACTATTTTCAATTAATGCCCCTCCTTTATTACTGATGAATAAACCCTTAATCCTGTTTACTCTTATTTAAAGGCAGTTATTGGAGTAACAAAACTATGCCATAAACAGGAAGGTAATTTTTACCTACCGTATAACGAATAAAAAATACTTCGGAATTTATTTCTTGTGCCGGCTGGTAGTTCTTACTGGCTGGTTTTACGAAACTGTTTTAGTTTGAAACATATTAAAAAAAATTAAACTTCTTACCTCTCAGCCGTTAATAAAAGTGCAATAAAGGTAAGAAACAAATTCAAATAAGGTTACTGAAGTATTCAATTAAAATAATTATAAATTAAATACCTCTTTAAATGAAAACCTGAGATCGTCATCCACCGGCATAAGCAAAAGTGTCGGCCGATCTATTTTAAATTGGGTCAGACTAATATCAAATCTGCCATCCACTTCCAGGATTTTATCCGTCCATTTTTCAAATGCGGAAATATTTATTTCTTTTGTGATTCCATGAAAGGTTAGTTTTCCCGAAATTAAAAGGCTGTCTCCCTTTGCAGTAATATTATTACTCAAAAATTTTGCGGCGGGATAAGTAATAGCATCAACAACCTCCATTGCATGAGAATCACGGTTTGAATTACCACTATTAAAAGTAGCCACTCCGACCTGCACCAACGCAGCTTTGATCTCCCTTTTAGCTGTATCGGCATCAATAACACATATCTGGTCTTTGCTGCCTGCTTCCACTTCGTGCAGCGGGTGTGTGAGTTTATATTTAATAAATGAATTTTCTTTTTCCGCATAAATTCTCTTTACCTGTGCCATCGAAAATGATGAAATCGAAAGCAGGATCAAAAGAAGGCAATTTATTTTTTTCATTATTTCATTCCCTTAAAAATTAAAATGATGCTGATTTTTTTCCTGTCATACTGAAATTATTTCAGAATTAATTCTAAAAAGCTATCCTGAACCAGTTATTGATAACATATTGCAAAAATATTCTACCTCTAAAACGTTAATACTACAATGGATGCGGCAAACACGGCCGTAGTTGCATAAGCAGAAACCTGGTGAAAGCGCGCTTTATTAATATCCAGAACGTGATGATTTACAATTAATGAACCAAGAATTGGTGTTAAGATCATACCTGCAAAATGTATCCAGGCAAGAATTTTATGAATGCTTGTTGTACTCGATTCGTTTTCCCGTCTTATTAAAGGCGGAGGGGATAAAATTGCAAGTAACCCGGTTATTGCATAAGCCCCAATTGTAAGTGCAACAAATGTTTTGTGGGTTCCGGAAAGATCAGGCCTGCCGTCAAGAACTTTTTGTCCAAAATAATCCGTTGTAATCATTAACACGAGAGTTGCCAGGCCGGTTGCCTGGTGAATCGACAACATTGTCCTCCTGGCCTGCAATTCATTTTTCCTTGTTTCAGAATTAAGCGGCCCGGCAATTCCGATCTTTCTCATCTCACCATTTTCATCCCATAAAAAATTTTCCATAAAGCTCATCTTATCCGGCAGCAGTCTTGGTTTTATTGCCAGCGAAAGTGATGAAAGATCATTAAAATTTGAATTATTCGTAGTATCGGTTTTCATTACAGTATCCGGCAGAATAATTGAGTGCGGAATAATTTCTCCACCCGGATTAATTAATTGAGAAGTAACGGCCTGAGACCATAGCCTGAGATTCTGCGCATTCAGATAATTTGAAAAAAGAAGGATTAAAATAATTAAACAGCTGCTTTTTACTGTCCAATTTAATCTTGATGAATTCATTATTGTATTTCTCCCTGATAATTTTATTAGCTAACCTTTACGATTAATTGGCTGCCTGAAATCTGCGTTTGATATTTTGTGAGGGGCGCATTTGCAGGGCCCTGTGTTACTTTTCCGTTTACATCAAACATAGAACCGTGACAGGGACAAATAAACTCATTGCTTCCCGAATCATATCCTGTAATCTGGCAGGACTGATGAGTGCAGATTGAAGAAAGTGCATTAAATACATTGGCAGAAGGATGATCAATTAAAATTGAATTGCCCTGAAAAGTTACAACAGCAGCGCTTCCTGTTTTTGCCAGCGGTGACGAAGAATCTATATTTACAGTAACATTTCCGCCCGAGTAGCTGCCGGAAATACTCTGAAGAACCTGCGAACCTGTCGGGCCAATCAATGTGTTTTTACAACTTTCAAGAAATGAACCAAATACAGTGGGGATTGCAACTACCGTTGCTGTTTGAATGGCTCTTGTGAAAAATTTTCTGCGTGAAATCTTCATAATACAGTCTCCTTAAAAATTAAAACATAAAAGCAACGGCATAACGATTACCAAAGGCGTTTAACTATTTGAATTGAATATTATGCCCGTAACAATTGTCTATAAACGTTGTTCTCCGGAGACTCTATTACTTATCAATGATTTTAGTTTATTATTATCTCAGCAAAAAAAATTGCCATCCATTTAAGTGGTACAACACATAAAATATCGGTTTAGTTCCTCTTTTACGGTTAATAATCGGGGAAAAATTTAAGGCTTTTTTGGCGGTTTCAGGAGTACAACGGAAACACTTCAGCGGCCAAAGAGAATTCTATTCTTTATTAATGTCCTGGTGTGCCTGTTCAGTCTTCCGCTGTTTTCTCCTGCGGATGGAAGGAAATAACAAAATAAAAATTCCCAGCAGCAATACGATAATACCGGGAGGATTATTAGATATCCCCATGTAAAAGGAGGTAATTATAAAGATAACCCCAGTCACGTAAAAAATAATTACTGATTTAGGATTACTGCCTTCACTGAAAAGTTTTGATATTTTGCCCATTTATGCTCCTTTCACAATCTTGGGTTCCTCTGCCATATAACATTAAGGTTTGATAGCAATTTCTATTATTTAAATTTCGAATTGTGCCATAAATATTTTTAATACGTTAGGTTAATATTCTGTTAAAACTATTGCAAAATTTCATCCAAACACTGATTTACTAGCTCTGTCTTTTCTCTTAATAATAATGCCCAGTAATTTTTGGCACCTATTTCAATAATTATTTCATTATTATTTGGAAACCTACGACCAATTATAGTCACATTTCTTATTTCATTCTCATCCTGTATAGAGCTTTTAACTTTATCAATATTCCAGTTAACTTCCCTCAGCATTTTTTTTCAAACTGCAATATCTTTGAATGATTTGATGAGTCAGAATAAAATTCAATTATCTTAAAGCCACATACAACCAATTCCGGCGAATTATCCAGTGCATATTTCCCCCACAATTTTTTAATAACTATTGAAATTTCTTTTATGGCTCAAGCACAATCTTGATTATCCACTGTAATGCTTAGTTTAATATGCTGCATATCATTTCTAATTCTATGTCTTCTGATTATTCTTTCTCTTAATTTATTAGGGATTTTTGCCTCTTTTAGAATTTCATAAAAAGTCTCGCCTTTCCATTTTCCATTCCTTTCAACAATTCTTGTTTTGCAACTTATTTCAACCAAGTTGTCAGCCAATATAAAAGCTGATCTTTCTTTGTGCCTTATATCGGACAAATAGATTCCCAAGATTGATTCTAAGTAATCGATTATTTCTTTAGGCGCAAACATTAATTATTATTTTATATTTTGTAACATTTTTAGAATCTCAACCATAGCCAGAGTATCCATCTTACAATAGTCGAGCAAATTTTTTCTTGTTTCTTTTATTTTTTCAGGATGCGTTTCATAAACCAAAGATTCAAAAGCATTCATAGCCGCACCGCCTTCAGCTATCTCCAATTCTTCATAAGACAAATCAGGAACAATCGCCGGCAGTACTTTCTTAATGGAATAAGAACCCTGCATTGATGGTTTGTAGAAATATTTCTTCTGGAAAGGCAGCATCAGGTCCCTTATGCGGGTTAATCTTTCTTCTATATCATTTGCGAATGGAGGAAAGTCTCTTGCGAGTTCTTTTAACCTGCTCATTTCAAATGACTGATTATAAACTAGTATGTCTCCATCTCCCTCTGTATCTCTAAGCAGGTTTTCGATAAAAGGGATTCTCGGGTCGCCTTTGCCGTCTGCAAGAAATTCAAAGTGTTTAAGATCGCTGTTTGGATCTTCCCGGTAGTGTAATGAATATTGAAATGGTATCTGTTGGTAAGGACGGGAATCGTCATACAATGGAACAGCGGGCATAAAGGTCTCAAAATCCATAAAGTAAAGCGGGTAACTCAAAGAATCCAGGAATTCCTTAATTCCCTTTTTATCAATAATAGTCTTTTTGTTTATTTCACCGTCAACCTGGATTCGCTGGTTTGAACTAAGTTTATAATCTTCAGGAATATCTTCAATTTTTATTATGCCGCTGTTGAACAGTTCAAATTTTTTCTCAGTCTTTAGTCCGGATATATTAAATATGGAATACTCAGGGATGCCATTCCAGCAGTGCCCAAGGAAAGCACAGGCGTAAGGATCATTGCACTGCGGGCCGATATTTATTTCCGGGATAGCTTTGGTTTTAAGTACAGTTTTAAATCTCTCAATCTTTTCTTCTATTATTCCCTGTTGTTCAATCACTAAATCAAGAACCGATTGGACTGTAAATAAACCCTTAATTTTTAATTCGCCCTGCCTGACATACTGGTTGTTAATATATACAATGTAAATGTCGGCTATATCAAGCCCAGAGTTTTTTAACACGTAATACTGAACAGCCGCATCGAGAATATAGGTTTCAGAAATACTTGTTGAACTTTTTACTTCATAAATTTTCCATTTCTTCCCGGATTTAACCAAAATATCCACTGCAACTAAAACTTCATCATAAATAAAAGAAGCTTCGTAAAAAGATTTTTCGCCCTCTTCAATTTTTTGCTGCGTTAATTGTGCCGATTTTGTATATTGAAACGGATTTGGGGGTGCTACATCGATCCCGCCGGAGAAAAGATCCTGTGCAAGTTTACCCACATTTGTGCCGCGGTCAAAGATAGCCTGCTGCGCTTCGCTTACCGGATCTTTCCATTTATAGTGATACTTGTAAAGATAGAGATGTTTCTCACACTGAATGCCTTTAAGAAAGGATGATTTGCTGAGTAAGTGAGATGATGCCATATTGCCCGGATCATTAGTTTTAAAATACTTTATAACTTAAAACCGGGTCAATCAAAAAACAAGAATTTTTCGACCGGGGGAATAAGAAATCTAAATTTCAGAATTCACAAGAGCGATGTTATTATATTTAGCTAACTGCAGCACCAGGCAAGAATAAAGTTTATACTACTATTTGTTTGTGAATCCCGAAAAGTAATGAAAGGCTGGTAAACAGCAACGCTGTGAAAGCCGGAATAAATTACGGCATTCTTTTTTGGCAGAGTTTAAAAAAGAATTTCATCATTCTTATTTCTTCTTCAGAAAAACTTTCGAAATCATTTCTGCTTACCAATGCATCCACATATATTGTCGATTTGTCGAATGCACCCGCCACTATCCGTGCATTGGATCTGATGATTTCCCTGGCAAGGTCCGGTTCCGATTTCATTAGCTTGTGAAGCCAGGATCTAACATCATAATGCTCAAAAAGTTTTAACCTTTTCGAAGTCATATTCAAGCAATAAATATATTTTTAAAGATTTACGAGAGTCAAATATATGGACGAGTGTCCAATTATTGGACACTAATATATTGTTTTCTGCAAAAAAGTCAAAGGAAAAAGTGGTTTTTTTGAGGTAGTCAAATAAATTAACTTTTCTTTATCAATATCATCGTAGCATCGTCATCAGGTACCGTGCAATAATTTTTAAAATCTTCTTTAATATTTTTAAATATTTTTTTAGCAGTTAGATGCTTTGAAGCCTTGAGCTGATTTTCGAGTTTTTCCGATACATAATTTAATTCACCATTCTGCTGTTCAGAAAATCCGTCAGTAAAAAGTACCAGTATATCCCCGCTTCCCATTACATTTAAAGTATTAATTGAATATCTCTTTTTGAATCCCAATATGCTTTTGTCGATTTTGCTGTCTATATCAGATTCAGAAGGAAGCGTGCCGATAGGCGGGAAATTTATAAGATTCAGATTATCAATTTTTACAATTTTATTGAATTTGTTTGAGAAAATCAGGGGAAGCGGATGAGCAGCGGAAATAAATCTGAAGTCGCCGTTATTATGGATTTCACCGTAGATCATTGTAATAAATTTATCAATATTAGATGATTGATGAAATCTCTGATTTATTGTCTCAAAAAGATCTGAAGTAATTTCACCGTAATTGGATAGCTCGTAACTCGCCCCCACAAGAAATGCCTGGTGAAGCATTGCATTCATAAGGGCATCCGTTATACTGTGCCCGCTGACATCAGAAAGCAGAATTCCGGATCTGTTTTTCAGCTCTTTTAATTTGTTGCTGATTTCAATTTTATCGGTCAATTCAGCGCGTTTGATTCTTTCATCAAGGTTAAAACGTTTTGAAAAATCCACAAAGATTATATGATCGCCACATACCTCTCCAAGCAGAGGAATAGTTTCGCCATAAATATCCAACCCTTCCACAGAAGGAATCTCACCGTGATTCGGCTTTATCGTCCTGGCTATATGCTGAAAATTTATTATTTCGTTAGTATCGTTCATCGCCTGTTTCTTTAATCCTTAATTTTTGATCCACAAACTTAACATTTTATCAATCAGTTGCCACAATAACAGGATTATTAAACAATTAAATTACACCAGCGGTGAAAGGTAAGGATATCGGGATTTTTTAGGGGATTTTCTTTCTCACTTCTTGGTATGCCGTGCGTCTTCGCCCCGCAAAGCAGGGCTACGCCGTCACTATTGGTGCAAATTGATATAAAATTTTTGAATCCCTTAAATTAGAACTATGCCGATAATTTTGTGGATAGAATATTCTGATGGAAATTTTTAAAAATGCTTTTTTGCAAAGGCTCTTCCTGAATGGCTTTTTAAATATTTTTCAAATTCCAGTGCTTTTTTCTTATTATTAAATGTTATCACTGTTTTTACTTCCCAGGGTCTGAATTTTGAAGTGTGTTTTGATAATCCATCATTATGTTCTTTTAATCGCCTTTTTATATTTGTTGTAAATCCTATATAAAAACGATCAGAATCAATTAGGTTATTGAGTATATATATACATAATAAAACATTAATAATTGTCATTTGATTTGGATTCTACGGGCTCAGGTTACAAATAAAATAAAAATAGATGAATTAGAAATCAAATTAATATTTTTACATATGGATAGAACAATTTAAAAGCCGACGACAGTCGCGGCGTAGTTCGAGAGGAGCGAGGACGAAGCCCGGAGTGGAGGTGGCGGGAGTCGAACCCGCGTCCGAAGTTAAGATCCAAAAGACATCTACACACATAGTCTGACTTTGTTTTTAATTTAATGCTACCTGTCAAACTAGGATCACATTAAACCTGCCTGCTAAAGTTTCGCCTCATCGCCGCAGACAATCGATTCGGCTATCGCACCTAAACGTCGCTCATCTGAAACCCGGTACGAGAAGAATCAGCGAACGGCCACTTAAGTATTAATTAAGCAGCTAAGGCGTAATTAGATTCGCCAGTTATAGTTTTATTCCCAATTTTTTAACGTGTTTTCGGGGAACACGATGCGCAGTCTAATGTCTCTCCAACCCCGTCGAAGCCAAAATTCACCCCCTTTTGAAATTATCAATTTTGAATGCTGAATTATTCTAACAAATAATTATATAATACATTCTAAATTATAATTAAGGGATCCATTTTGTATCAGGGATTCCAGAAACAAAATTTTCATAACGTGCAAGAACAAACAACAAATCCGACAGCCGGTTAAGATAAATTGAAATATTTTCACCGGTGTTTTTATTTTTATTCAAACCGACAACTTTTCTTTCTGCTCTTCTGCAAATTGTTCTGCAAACATGCAGGTGAGCAGCTGCTTTGGAACCGCCTGGTAAAATAAAATTTTTCAATGGTTCCAGTTTTTCTGAAAAATGATCGATCGCAATTTCCGCTTCCAGGTAAAATTCAGAAGGAACTCTAGGTACGTTTTGTTTCCTGGATTTCTCATTTTCAGGTGCAGCAAGATCAGAGCCTACTATAAATAATTGACTCTGAATTTTTTCAAGCAAAGATTTTACTTCCGTATCCTTAATTTCAGTAATTGTCAAACCGATATAAGAATTAAGCTCATCTACAGTGCCGTAGGCATCAATCCTGGCAGAACTTTTAGAAACCCTTTCACCGCCGAATAAACCTGTTTCCCCGCTGTCGCCTGTTTTAGTATAAATTTTCATCTTACAAAAGGTAGATTTTCTACCGTAGCCTGCACCGGATTACTATTTTCACTCCTGGCAGACAATTTAGTTCCGGGTTCCAGATAAAATCTGCGAACAAAACCCAGTCCGATAGCTCTATCTAATTTTTTAGAAAATGTTGTGGAAGTTACAACCCCTGCCTCTTTGCCTTCGGAATCAAAAAGAGTGTATTTTTCACCCGGCCTTAATTTTTCCCCGAATGAAAGTCCTTTTAATTTTTTCTGAACTTTATCATAAGTATCGAGTCTTGCAATCACTTCCTGCCCAATATAACACCCTTTTTTAAAATCTACCATATTGAGCAAATCAAGTTCGTGAGGATTATAAGTAGCGGACAATTCATTTGGCGAATCGGGAATACCTTTTTCTATCCTGTAAATTTCATAGGCATCTAATCCAACAAAATTAAAATTGAACGGTCCATCGTATTCTTTCATAAATTTTACGACTTTTTGGCCATTTGTCAAATCAGCCAGAATCCAGAATTTATCCCGTCCGTCAATTCCTTTAAGTTTAACCACGAAAAAAATCATCCCATCAGAATTAACAATTTTAAATTGGTTTGACGATAATTCATTGGTAACACTTCCAGCAATCATTGTCATAAATGAATTTGTCTGCGAACCAATCAATTCAAGAAGTACATATTTATCATTAACATCATTTATTTTTACGTCATCCATAATAATGTATTTTTCAATCCAGCTTTTTGCCTTTTTTTTATTTGCCTGGGATGTAACAAGCAACTGGTATTCATTAAAATTCAGCAGCTTAACAACATCAATAATTCTTCCTTTCTCGGATGTAATTATTGTATCACTAATTCTTTGCTTGAACAGATCTTTTATTGCATTAGTTGTTATTCTATGGAAAAAATCAAGGACATCATTTCCGCGAAGTTCAAAAATACCATAAGAGGAAATATCCCTCACTCCAACGCCTGTATAAAGCGAATCAAGTTCATCTTCAACGTTATTATAAATTTTTATATATCTGCTGCCGTTAAGACCTTCCGAAGAAAATCCTAATGATTCAAAATATTCCAGCAGTGGTGTGCTTTTTGAATCAACATTAATCATGAACTCTCCAATAAAATTTATTGTTTCATTAAAAATAATTCTCGTTAAAAGAATATTTCAATTAGCACTGTAATTTAAAATGTTTTTTAAGAATGTAAAATTTTGAAATCGGCTAATTAATGTTTCTTTTGCTATAGATAGATCCAGCCGAATGCTCAAAATTTTATTTTAATTGATTTGTAAAGATAGGCAAATTTTTCAATATGGACGAGTCATATTTCTATTCCTGGAACTAACATAAAGACTGTCATTGTTATTCCAGGTAAAGCCAATTGAATCTGCTACAAATATCCTTCTGCCTGTATCATAATACACGAATTCATAATAATCAGGGAAATTGTCATTATTAATGTTAGCCAGAGTGCGTTTAAAATTTATACCCTTGTAGGTCATTAAAAGATGGGGTTCCTGAGTTATGCCATGAAGAAAGAAATAATTATAATCTATATGTCCAGTTCCCCTGGCATAATGGAAATCAATTTTTATATATGGAATTCCTCTGAAATTCCATTTTTCGAGGAACATCCTATTTAAACCACCATGAGAAGGAACGGGAGCTTCCCAAACAACGAAAAGTTTATTGTTATTGCATTCAAATAAAGTTAAATAGAAAAATGCGGTTCCTAGTTCAGTACTATCCAGATCGATAAAACTCTGATCATATCCGACTATATTTTTAGGTTCAATTAATCTTTCACCCGGTTTTGACCTGGCCACTATGCCAAAAATATATTGTTTTTCATTTTCATGATAATAAATAACAGCGGGCTTTGGTACATTATAAGTTAAAGTCTTATCAAAATTAAGCAGATAAGAACCAGCTGCATAGTTTTTAAGAACATATTCGACAACATCGAGTGTATCGCATGGTAGTGCCGAAGCAGATTGACTTCTTTTAACGCTGAGATTATAAGCCTGAATATCTTTATCATTCTTAGGTGTATTGGAAATATTATCCCCGAAAACCTTACTCTTTTTATTACCGCTTTCATAGCAGGACTTTACAAGTAAAAAAGCCAATATAATCAGGGCAATTGTTACTAATATTAAAATAAATTTTTTCATCTTTTGCCAGATGTAAATAACAAAATTTTGTATACGGGTTTTAACATTTTATTATTTAAACAATTTTTATGCCTGAGTTCAGGATAACAAAGCTTTGCAAAATATCCTGATTTTAATCAAATAAGGCTTTTTACTATCGATTAAGTTAAACTATTCTATCCCAAGGCCTTAATAAAGTCTCAATTTAAGACATTTGACTTGAATATTCTTGCATAAAATATGCAGAACTAATAATTCCCAGCTGATAATGTTTAAGATTAAAATGTTCATTTGGTGAATGTAAATTTTCGGTATTCAGCCCCAACCCCATCAAAACAGTAGGCACTTTAAGTTTCTTGGCAAAGACTGTAACAATCGGCACTGAACCACCCTCGCGCATAAAAACTGTTTTTTTGCCAAATGCTTTTTCCATAGATTTTGAAGCTGCAATAGTTGCCGGGTTTTCCAGCGGCACTAGAACAGGATGTGCACCGTGCAGACTTTTTATGTTTAACTTTACCGACTTTGGAGTCAGAGATTTAAAATATCTTTCAAAATGCTTTGCAATTTTTTTCGGATCCTGGTTCGGAACAAGTCGCATACTAATTTTTGCCATTACTTTAGAAGGTAGGACGGTTTTTGCTCCATCCCCTGTAAATCCACCGATAATTCCATTACAATCCAGAGTAGGCCTTGCCCATATTCTTTCCAGGGTAGTATATCCTTTCTCACCTTTTAATTCTGCAACGCCAAGATTTTTGGCAAATTTTTTATCTGAAAATTTCAATGCTTTAAAACTGTCTCTCTCTTTTTTAGCAAGTTTAAGAACATCATCATAAAAATGAGGGATAGTAATTTTACCATCTTTTCTTTGAAGCTTGGAAATAATTTCTGACAGGATATTAATTGGATTAGCAATACCGCCGCCAAAAGTTCCGGAATGAAGATCCCTATTCGGGCCTGTCAATTCAACCTGCATATAACACAACCCGCGCAAGCCATAGGTTAATGTTGGAATTCCCGGACCGTAAAGTGCCGTATCCGAAATCAGTACTGAATCACATTTAAGTCTTTCAGTATTATTATTTATAAATATTTCAAGGCTCTCACTGCCGACTTCTTCTTCCCCCTCAATTAAAAATTTTACATTCAGCGGCAAACTTCCAACCGTCTTGAAATAAGCTTCGGTACTTTTAATGTGCATATACATCTGCCCCTTGTCATCCGTAGCTCCACGGGCATAAATTTTCCCATCTTTTATAACAGGTTCAAAAGGAGGGCTGTCCCATAGCTCTACCGGGTCAACAGGCTGAACATCATAATGACCATAAATTAAAACTGTCGGCTTACCAGGAGCACCGAGCCATTCACCGTAAACAATCGGATGACCTTCGGTTTTAAATATTTCTACTTTGTTCATCCCTGCCGATTTTAATTTATTAGATACAAATTCAGCGGCTTTCTGTATGTCTGGCTTATTTTCGACTAAAGTACTTATACTTGGAATTCTTAAAAAATCTTTTAATTCTGATATATAATTGTCTTCATTTTGCTTTATGTAATTTATTACATCCTGCACTTGGAATCTCCTGAGTTTTAGGTTTCAAAAAAATGAACAATCATCTTTACCTAGAAAATTGTTTTGAGCTTTGTATTATAAATTTCTGTCTTTAAATGTTTTCTACCTATGGTTAAATTTTAAGAAATCAATTTAATTTTAGGTTAAAATACATCGAAACAAACATAAAATACAAAAATTTCATTATGAAATATAACAATTATATACAGAAAATTTGCGCACCACTCTATTAAAGTTAATCTTTATAGTTTACTTTATTATATTAAACACATGATTTTATACAGGTATATACTCAAAAACCATTTTGTCCCGTTTATTTTTTCAGTATTCACGCTGATCAGCATATTTGTGCTCCAGTTTATGATGAAATTTGCCGATAGGCTTGTAGGAAAAGGACTTAGTATTTGGGTAATTGTCCAATTGGTGATGTATAACCTTGCATGGATGGTTGTACTCGTTATTCCTATGGCCACGCTTGTAGCTACATTAATGGCTTTTGGGAATATGTCTCAAAACAACGAAATAACAATACTTAAATCTTCCGGAGTAAGTCTTTACAGAATGATGGCCGCCCCTCTGCTAGCAAGTGTTGTAATTGGTTATCTCCTTTTATTATTTAACAATGATGTTCTTCCAGATGCAAACCATAAAGCGAAAATTCTAATGCAGGATATTTCGCGACAAAAACCGACACTGTCCCTTGTTCCGGGAGTTTTTTCTCAGGAAGTTACAAATTATGCCATTCTTGCAAGGAAGATAAATGAAAAGAGTAATGAATTATCGGAAGTTACGCTATACGATTATACCAACCCTAACAAGATTGATGTGGTGACGGCAAAGAAAGGGAAAATATATTTCTCCAATGATCAGTCAAAATTAATAATGGACTTGTGGAACGGTGAAATTCATGAAACTGATTATTCACAAAAAGATAAATACAGAAAACTCGTTTTTAAAAAACATCGCATAACAATGCCTGCAGAACAATTCTCATTTCACCAATCCGGACTTGAATCGCAAAGAGGCGACAGAGAATTAAGTACAGAAGCTATGCTTACAATAATTGACAGCCTGATTCAAATTCAAAATAATTTTAGGAAGAATTTATTATCGTCAACAAGCAGATATATGTTGTTGGATTCAACTTATCGGTCAGATTTTTTACAGGACACATTAAGAAAAAAAAATCTTTTATATTACCACGCTGCTGAAAAAATAAGAACCGCACAAAATGTAATTACCGCAAGCGCACAAAATTATTTATATAACCAGGATCAAGTTAACAGCTACTGGGTGGAAGTATATAAAAAATACGCTCTTCCATTTGCGTGTATCATATTTGTTTTGATTGGAGCACCCCTGGGAGTTATGGTTAAAAAAGGAGGGTTTGGAGTTGCGGCCAGCATTTCATTATTTTTCTTTTTGCTCTACTGGGCGTGCTTGATTGGCGGTGAAAAACTCGGTAACAGAAATATGTTGTCACCGTTTATAGGAATGTTTGCTGCAAACATTATTATTGGAATTGCCGGAATTATACTAACCATTAAAACAGTAAAGGAAACTGTAGTAATTGATTTTTCATTCTTTAAAAGATTTATTCCCCAAAATTGGCGAACCGAAGAAACCGATACGCATGAAAATAATTGACAAATATTTAATCAAGCAGTTTTTGCAAACAATTTTTTTCGGAATACTAGCATTTTCCCTCCTGTTTGTAATAATAGATGTAATGGAAAACCTGGATGATTTTATAGACCAAAATGTTCCTTACCATGTTATTTTTCATTACTACATGGTTTTTCTTCCGGATATGATAAAACTAATGACCCCTGTTGCAGTTTTGTTCGGGGCGCTTTTTACGGTCGGGAAAGCATCAAATCTCAGTGAACTGACCGCAATAAAAGCAAGCGGTATCAGTATGTACAGATTCATGGCGCCTTTTCTTATTTCCACTCTGATAATTAGCATCTTTTCAATTTACTTCTCAGGCTATGTAGTTCCAATGGCTAACCAGACTAAGTTAAATATTGAAAGGAATTATTTAAAACGGGGATTTGTTGCCGGAACAAGCAATTTATTTTTCCAGGATACTAATACCAGAATTATAAATATTGCATACTTCGATGAATCAAAAGACCAGGCAAACCGGGTAAGTATTCAAAATTTTGACAAAAACGACTATACAAAAATGATATCAAGAATTGACGCAACAAATATGAGATATGATTCTACAAATCATGACTGGATTGCATTTAAAGGAATACAAAGAATTTTTACTAACAATGGACAAAACGTTGTAAACTTTAACCGGAAAGAAATGAAAGTATTAAACTTTACTCCATCCGAGCTTGCAAAGAAACAGCAAAAGCCTGAAGAAATGAATCTATCAGAGTTAAAAGATTTAATTGAATCTCAAAAACGGACAGGTAATGATGCTACCCAGAATATGATCGAATATTACTCAAGATTTTCTTTCCCTATGGCGAGTATAATTGTGGTCTTGTTCGGATTAACTATTTCTGCTAATAAACAAAGAGGAACAGTAGCTGCCCAGGTCGGATTTAATATTCTTGCAACTTTTATTTATCTTGTTTTCATGAAAGTAAGCGAAGCATTTGGTAAAAACGGTGCGATGGATCCTTTATTAACTGCCTGGTTTGCTAATTTATTTTTTCTTGCGGCGGCATTAGTAAATTTACCAAGGGTAAGACAATAAAAATTCAAAATTTCAAATCTCAGTACCTATTGATTAAGTTATAAATATTTATTTACAAAATTTTTATAAATTACGATCCGTGCCTAAAATAAAAAATCAAAGTCTTTCCGATAACTTTATCAGAAATATCGCACAGGTATCAGCAGGCTATTTCTCTTCAAATAAGCTTGACACTTTTTTTAGAGTAATTGAAACTGAAAAAGAGAAATTTTATTTCGATTCTGTTTCCGAAGCCAACCTATTGAGAATAATACTGAGCATGTACAATAAAATCTCTTTTATTGAGGAGTGTATTATTTATCCCCACTACATCGAGATTATAGTTTCCATTTCCGCTGCCAGTAATTATTTAACCGATATTCTAGTGCGGGATCCGGAATATTTTTACTGGATTATTAATCCATCCAACTTAAAATCGAAATTAACCGAAACAGAATTTAACAAAACCTTAGTTAAAACTTTATATCCTTATTCCTCATTTGCCGCAAAACTAAATACATTAAAGGCAATAAAGAGAAAGGAGATTTTGCGGATTGGGTTGAAGGATATCCTCAAAATAGAGGATTTAATTTCTGTTACGGGGGAATTATCTGTGTTAGCAAAAATTATTTCAAAACATCTATTTGAGCTATCATATACTGAAATATTAAATAAATATAAGATTATTAAAACACCCCGCAAATATTGCCTGGTATCTTTAGGTAAGCTTGGAGGTAAAGAGCTTAATTACAGCAGCGATATTGACCTAATGGTGTTTTATGACAAGGATTCTAAAATCACAAACAATAGGGAATACCATGAAATTTTGAGTGAAGCTATATTATTATTTATTGAATCTGCTTCAAAAATTACAGAAAACGGATACCTTTACAGGGTAGATTTCAGACTTCGTCCCGACGGGAGGAACTCTCCGCTATGCAACACATTATTGAGCTACCTAAATTATTATGAAAGCAGGGGTGAAGATTGGGAAAGACAAATGCTTATCAAAGCCGATTTGGTTTGTGGAAACAATGACCTGTACAACAGGTTTATAAAATTTATTAATCCTTTTATTTACCCTTCAAGTTTTTCAACTTCGCCGCTAGAACAAATAAGAAGACTAAAATCCACAATTGAAAAAAACCTAAAAAATGAGGAAAACATTAAATTAATTCCCGGCGGAATTAGAAATATAGAATTTTCAATCCAGGCTCTGCAATTATTAAATGGAGGGCGATGTCCTGAATTACAATGTGGAAATACTCTCGAGTCCTTAGATAAATTGCTAGGACAGAATTTATTGAATAATTCTGAAGCGAAAGAATTCAGGGAATCATATATATTTTACCGCAGAATTGAACACTATCTTCAATTAATGAATGATACTCAAACACATAAAATTCCCACCAATACCGATGAATTAAAAAGATTAAGCATATTTTTAGGATTTAAGGATGATAAGGAGTTTTTAAATAAGTTAAAGGTCTGCAGAATAAACGTTACAAATGTTTATGATTCAATTGTCGGTACAAAAGAAAAGGATTTAGGGGACGATCTAGTATTCTCAGCAAATTTTAAGAATCATTCCAAAGCAGAGAAAGAGCTTAACTATTTACGCGAAGGGATGGGACTACTAGGGCAAAAACAGTTTGATAAAAAATCTCGAGCCTTTTTTCGTGAAATTGAAGGCAGTTTTTCCGAATATTTGATACGCTCAAAAAATCCTGATATTGTAACCCAAAATTTTGTAAGAGTAATTAGAAATGCAACTTTTGCATCTATCTGGTACAAGGAATTCAGAAACAAAAAATTCTTCCATTCATTTTTAAGATTATGTGAATTCTCACAAAGAGGGATTGATCTTTTTGCCGAAGACAAAAAACTGAGAGAATATTATCTATCAAAAAAGGCTTTTGAGAGTCTGAACAACTATAGCCTTGAAAATTTGGAGACAAAAACATTATTGTTTCATTTATTAAATTTGTTCACACTTCAAAAAATTTCAAATGTAAAGATTCCTAAATTATTAAAAGATTATTTTGTTAAGAAAATTTCGAATCATTGTGCAAGTAGTACCTTATTCCCTGATTCAAATGAGTACCTTATTGCTTCAATGGGTAGTTTTGGTTCAGGAGATATGACTTTTTCTTCCGATATAGATCTTGTTTTTGTATTCCTGGGCGATAACAAATCAGGCAAATATGAAAATGCATTCAGAGAATTTTTATTACAGTTAAAGGAAGTTTTTTCCCCTTTTGAAGTAGATTGCCGTTTAAGGCCCGAAGGCAAAAGCAGTCAACTTGCGTGGGAAATAAATTCATATAAAAATTATATAAAATCACGTGCAAGGACCTGGGAATTACAAGCTTTTTGCAGACTTAGCTTCGTAAGCGGAAATAAAAAATTATTCAAAGAACTTTTAAAATCGGTTCATCAAAGAATTAAGACTGAAGAAAAAGAGGTAATTAAAAAAGATATAAGTAATATGAGAAAGAATTTATATCCTGTTAATATTTCAGTTATAACTGAAAAATTCGACATAAAAAAGGGGATGGGAGGGATTTACGATATTGACTTTGTTATTCAATTTTTAATGATTACTAATCCCGTTTTTTTTAAATTGAATGTCGGGAAAAGCTCACCAACGGTGATTAAAAAACTAACCAGAATACATAATGGTTTGCCGAAAAATTTGGAAATAATTAAGAGTTACAAATTTATGAAATCATTGCTGATGACTAATCAAAATCTGATGAATTCTAAATCATCCTCTATCGATCTTGAAAAAGGAAAAATCATAAAATCTGCAGAATTCCTAAATTTTGAATCTGAGTTAGATCTCAAACAAGAATTGAACAAATTTATCAGGCTAAATAGAAATCTATTTAAGAAATATTTACTGGCAACAGATGAACAAATTTCTGAAAAAACATTACATTAAAGTTAGCGTTTTACTTATATTTATTATCTATCTATTTACTCTTGCACCCTCAGTAGTAGAAATTGACAGCGGTGAGCTTGCAACTGTACAAGCAACTCTTGGAATTGCACACCCAACAGGTTATCCTTTGTTCACATTAATTGGACATTTGTTTTATTTGCTCCCCCTCCCTTTTACAAAAATATATCAACTGAATCTTCTGGCCGCAGTCTGGTGCAGTTTATCAATTGGAATTTTCATCTACACTTCAAAATTTTTGCTTGATAATATTCCTCTATTCAATCCAGCAAGCAATAAAAAAAAACCAGGGAAGAGTAAAAAAAATAATGCCGAGAATCCGGTGACAAAAATACAGGATTATCCAGAACACAAAAAGATTTTGGCAGCTCTATTAGGCGGATTGGTCTTAGCATTTAACAAGACTTTCTGGTTTCAGAGTACCTCTGTTGAAGTTTATTCCCTTCATATATTTTTAATCTTATTAGTTATACTCTTTTTATTAAAAAGCTTTTTGTACGTGGAAAATACAGATAAAAGCTTCCTAAAATCCCCCTGGATTATTTTTTCTATTCTGCTGGCGCTGAGTTTTACAAATCACATGACGACAATCCTGATTCTTCCTGGAACTGCCTACCTGTTTTTTTCAAAATATAAATTCAACAAAAGCAGTTTTAAAAAATTAGGATTGATGCTGTTGTTTTTTTTCCCTGTACTGATGATCATCTATTCATATTTACCTTTACGCGCATCTCAAAACCCCTTATTAAACTGGGGAGATCCTGTAAATTTTGAAAACTTCATAAGACACATTTCAGGCAAACAATATCTAGTATGGCTCTTTGCTTCAGCCAGTGCTGCAAAGAAGCAATTGTTGTATTTTATAAATGAGCTACCAGTTGAATTCAGCGCTTCATTATTTATAATACTTATTGGTATTTTCAATATCTATAAAATTTCCAAAAAACTTTTTATTTTTCTTCTGATTACGTTTCTGTCCACTGTTTTATATTCAATTAATTATGACATAAATGATATTGATTCTTATTTTCTTCTGGCTTATATCACTTTATCTTTTTTTGCAGTATTTGGAATTTTAAAATTATTAAAGGAATTAAAACATCGTAAATATTCTTATAAAATTTCAGTAGTATTTATCGTTTTAATTATTGGTTCTCACTTTTATGTTACTCTGCAGGAGGCTAATAAAAAAGATAATTATGTATTCGAAGATTATACCAAGGCTCTATTAAGCAGCACATCTGTAAATTCAGTAGTTATAAGTTACCAGTGGGACTATTTTATTTCGGCTTCTTATTATTTTCAATTAGTAGAAAAGCTGAGAAAAGATGTAAAAATCGTAGACAAAGAATTGTTGAGACGTTCGTGGTATTACAATCAACTTAACGTAGATCATCCTGACCTATTAGCAGGGATGAAGCAGCAGGTCAATAATTTTATAGCAAGGGTTAAACCATTTGAGAGAGATGAGAAATACAATCCTGCTGTAATTGAGAATGCTTACCAGGCAGTATTGACCGGGTTAGTTTCGACTAACATAGATAGTATCGATGTTTATATTGCACCGGAATTATTTGAAAATGAAATGCAGAAAGGTGAATTCAGACTGCCAACGGGATATACCATAGTCCCAGATATTTTCTTATTTAAAGTAGTAAAGACAACCGATTATGTACCCGCTGCAAAACCGGAATTTAAATTGCGGTTACCTGCATATAAGGATAAGTATGTAAAATTTATTGAAAATACTATTGGAAACATGCTTGCCCGAAGAGCGTTATACGAATTGCGGTTTAATAAAACCGGGAGAGCTAAACTCTATATTAAGAAAATAAGAGAAAGTTTACCTGATTACCTTTTACCTGAGAATTTAGGGAATATATTTTAATTCAGATTATTAATCAGTGGCAGCATCCAATAAATCTTCTTTTCTGTCTGCCGACAATTTTTTCTCAGTCATAAAAGATTGCAGAGTGACGTCCATTTGTTGAATTAAATTACGCTTGTAATATTTAGGTGCAAAAACTGACCCATCCAGCATATATATTCTGTGGGTATCATCATCATAAAAAGTATAATTAACGAACGGACCGCCCATCCCTTTAATATTCAAATCCCACAGCCCTTGTGTAAGCAAGGCATATCTTCCGTTAAAATTCACTTCACTTGTTGTATAATAATTATCGGCTATCACAACATAACCTTTATCACCCATTGTTTGATAATATTTTTTGGTCATCCTGTTCCTAATAGCTCTTACAGAATCAGCATTCAGATATAATGGAGTTGCGTTATCTATCCAGTGAACAAATATCCATCTTTCCATATCACTACCAGGTGATCTGCGAAGCCAGACAAAATTATTTAAGGAATCGTTCTTTGCAACCAAAAAGTCTGCCTGTACGTAAATTACCCATCCATAACTCTTTAATAATTTCCCTTCAATATCCTCTTGTTCGTATTGAGGATTATACAAACTCGAGAAAAGTCTTTTATCTGAAATTTTTTGATAAGCATAAAGAAGATCGTCGGCATTCCTGTTAATTTTAGATTTTAATGATTCCATATCAGGTGCTGTTAATACCATTACAAGCTGATTCTTTGCCCACAAATCATATTTTCTTACAATTACGTTACTGTCAGCTATAATCTTTTTTTGTACGGCTGTATCTACTACTGAACTCACAAAATCGGATGTAACTGATCCTGAATTTAATGGTGCAGCAATTATAATATTTTTTTTATTTTTATTTCTGCTCAAACCATTCACAGAAATTCTTTTTAGAATAAATAATTTTTCGGGCTGTGGAGTATTAATAATTTTTTCGAATGTAGATTCCAGAACCGGTTTTAAAGCCTCAAATTCAATTGAATCTGCTACAACATATATTTCATCTTCCGGTCCGCGGGCGGGGCTTTGTGAACTACAGGAAGGCAGAATTAATAATCCAACTAAAAACGGGATAAGAATCAAAAATTTTTTCATGTTTACCTCGGTACGTTTTGCAGAATCAGTTGAAATTGCGGCAATAATAAAATATATAATCCCCACATAACAAGTCCAATTGAAACGGGAATGGATAAATTATCATCCATCCAGCCGAATGAGATATTTTCTACAATTGCTGATATTGCTACTGCTATTACCCCTATCAGGTATTCTAAGAACACTCCTTCTACTTTTGGTGTAAAGAATACAACAATGATTCCACTTATGAAAAAAGCTAAAGTTCCCTCTAAAGATTTGGAAAGAAACGAATGCTTACCAAATTTTCTTCCAATCAGGGCAGCGGATGAATCACTAATAATAAGAACGCTAAATGCAGTAATAAAAATTACTTTTGGAAAAAATAAAACACAAATAAGAGCAGAAATTAGGACATATGTAGCACCGTTTAGATTTCTCTTCTTTTCATCAAGTTCATGTTTTCTTAAAAGGAATCCAAAAACAGAATGGAATACTTTTCCGAAGCCGGGATTTATAAACCTTAGTAAATCCACCACTAAAGCAAAAAATGTAAAAATTCCAAGAATTATTAAAGCTTCGGAACGAGTAATGAAATAGTATATAATCGGGATTGATAAAGAACAGAGATGAATTAGCTTTCTTACTACTTCATCTCTGTATTGAATTGTTGCACTATCAGTTGGAGTCATCTTTCGGGGCTGACTCTTTGTTTCTTTTTTCCATTAATTTTTTAACGTGTTCCGGAACTTCATTAGACTTACCTCCGCCATTGTTACCTCCTTCTTTTTCATAGGAAGGTAACTCTCCTCCACTAATAATTGTATCAATCTCAGTTGAGTCAAGACTTTCTCTTTCCAGAAGTTCTTTCGATAGGTTATGAAGAAGATCAAGATTATCTTTCAGAATTTTCTCAGCTCTATGCATAGAATTATTTACTATACTCCTGACTTCATCATCAATATCCACTGCGGTTTTTTCACTATAATCTTTATGCCTCTGAATTTCCCTTCCAAGAAAAATTTCTTCTTCCTTTGCTCCATAGTTCAAAGGGCCAAGTTTATCGCTCATTCCCCATTCACAAACCATTTTCCTTGCTATGCCTGTAGCTTTTTCAATATCATTACCTGCTCCGGTTGTGTAATGATTAAATATTATTTTTTCAGCAGCTCTTCCGCCCAATGCATAGGTTATTACTGCTTCAAGATATTCCTTTGAATATGTATGTTTTTCATCTATAGGAAGATAACTGGTTACACCAAGAGCCCTTCCTCTTGGTATAATTGTAACCTTGTGCACAGGATCTGCTTCAGGAATCATCCTGGCAACAAGTACGTGTCCAATCTCATGATACGCCGTTGTTTTCTTTTCCTCTTCAGATATGATAAGACTTTTCCTCTCCATACCCATCATTACCTTATCTTTTGCTTCCTCAAAGTCTATCATTTCGACTTTTTTCTTATTCTTTCTAGCAGCAAGTAATGCGGCTTCATTTACAAGATTTGCAAGTTCAGCTCCTGCAAGACCCGGTGTACCTTTGGCGAGAATTTCCAACTCAACATCTTTTTCCAATGGTATATTCCTGGTGTGAACTTTTAAGACACCTTCTCTACCTTTAACATCCGGCCTGTCAACAACAATTTGCCTGTCAAATCTTCCCGGTCTTAATAAAGCGGGATCAAGTACATCGGGGCGGTTAGTTGCAGCAATAATAATAACACCGCTATTTTGTTCAAATCCATCCATTTCAACAAGAAGCTGATTTAAAGTTTGTTCGCGTTCATCATGTCCGCCGCCAAGTCCCGCACCTCTGTGTCTTCCAACCGCATCAATTTCATCGATAAAAATAATACAGGGAGCGTTCTTTTTTCCCTGTTCAAACAGATCTCTGACCCTGCTTGCCCCAACACCAACAAACATTTCAACAAAATCTGCGCCGCTTATAGAAAAGAATGGAACGCCAGCTTCACCTGCAACAGCTCTGGCAAGAAGAGTTTTACCGGTTCCCGGCGGACCTAACAATAAAACTCCTCTTGGAATCTTTCCACCAAGTTTTTGAAACTTTGAAGGTTCTTTTAAAAATTCTATGATTTCTTCGAGTTCAACTTTGGCCTCATCTGCACCGGCAACATCTTTAAAAGTAATTTTTGTACCGGATTGCGAAATTAATTTGGCTTTACTTTTTCCGAATGAGAAAATACCGCGATTACCGCCGCTCTGACCCTGCATCCTTCTCATAATCAGGATCCAAACACCAATTATCAAAATCCAGGGAAGAAAACTCAGTAGGATATTCAACCATTCATTAGATTCCTTATTAAAAGAATAGTCTATCCCTTTCTTTTTCCATATTGCTTCCTGATCTTTTACAATTGGTTCAGGAAGATACACAGAAATGTTTCTTACCTTTTCGGTTTTATTTTTTATTGTAACTTCCTGCTCGCTTTTTAGATTTGCTTTGAAAGAATAATCATTAATGTCAGATTTTGTAATCGTCGCAGAAGAGATCTGGTCCTGGTCTAATAATTTTTCATAAGCGCTATATGGAACTTCAACATAATTAGTTGTTCCTGTTTTAAACAACTGCATTACAATTACAGCAGCCACAACTACTGCGCCCCAGCCAAAAACCAGTTTAATTATCTTTGACCAATCAAAATTATCATCAGGTTTATTAGGTCCGCCATTTTTAGGGGATTTTGGTGATTTATTATTATTGCTATTATTATCTGCCATATATAGTTTATTATCGATTAAGTTCATTTAAATATAGATTCTCCATTATTCACGTAAAACATAAATAGATCTTAAATTCCGGTATCTCTGGGCGTAATCCAACCCATACCCAATCACAAATTTACTTGGAATATCAAAGCCAATATAATGAATTTTTACATTATATCTAAGACTATCAGGCTTGACCAGCAATGAGCAAACCTTCATACTAGCGGGGTGATGGTGTTCCATTAATTCTTCAATAAACTTGATTGAAAGACCGGAATCGACAATATCTTCAATTATAATAATGTCTCTGCCCTTAACATCACAGTTAAGTTCTTTCAACATAGTTACTTTGCCTGATGAAATCTTTTCATCCCCATAACTTGAAAGCTTAAAAAAATCAATTTCGCAATCTACTGTTACATTTTTTATTAAATCGGACAAAAAAAGAAAAGCACCGTTTAATACACCGATAAATACCGGGGTTTTGCTTTTGTAATCCTCAGATATCTGCTTCCCAAGGTCCCTAATTCTGTCCTGTATTTTTTTCTCACTCAGGAATGGGACAAAAACTTCCTTTCCAATAACTACTTGATCTATTTTCTCATTATTTACTTCAGGCATAATTCAATAACCCTTCGTGTGCTTTTTGTAATTTTAAACCTATCATCCAATCTTATCCCTATAACCCAAACAATTTTATTCCTATTTGTTAAAACCAACTGATTTTTTTTCCCAATAAAACTAATTTTTTGCTCATTCAGAAAATCAGAAACCTTTTTAGTACCTACAAGACCTAGCGGGTGAAACCTGTCACCGTTTTTCCATCTCCTGATCAAAAATTTTTCATCTAAATTATCTGCGGAAATATATTCTCTATCTTTATTTTCAGCAGAGATCAAATAATTGTTCCGTACTCTAACTGAAAGCCTACGAGAATTAACCTTAACGGTTTCACCTATTATTAGTTTAATTTCATTAAATGGTTTTTCTTTATTTATTTTGCAGACAATTATTTCATTTCTCTCTTTTACTGCAATATAACCACCCGGCAACAAAATTTGAGAACCCGTTTGTTGTTTAACAAGATTTACTAGTTCATTCAGGCTCTTATATTTTAATGAGATTTTTAAGCTGTTTTCAATAGCATTCTTAAATATATCAGCATAAAAAGACTCATCAAAATTTCTTAGGCCTTGAACAGAGATTTTAATGTTATCCTTCTGAAATTTAACTGAATTTTCAATTGCCCCCGAAACAATTTTTTCCAGCATACATAAAATGTTCCTGGCGATCTCGGCAGTATTAAACAGTTTCTCTTCAAACAGTGGATTTAATTTTGCTTTTATTTGCGGAGATAGCTCATTTCTTATAAAATTTCTTTCAAAATCAGAATCTAGGTTTGAACTATCAGTTCTGTAAGAAAGTTTCTTTGATTCCAGATATTGTAATATTTCTTTCTTGTTAACTGATAAAACAGGGCGAATAATGTTTCCGCGCTTAGCTGGTATTCCTGCTAGACCTTTAATCCCGGTCCCTTTTATTAAATTTAAAAGAACAGTTTCAGCATTGTCGCTGCAATTATGAGCCGTTGCAATTATCGTGTATCCTTCCTTCTCTGCTGTCTTTTCAAAAACATCATATCGAACCTCTCTTCCGGCTTCCTCTAAAGATATTTTCTTTCTTGCTGATAATGCTTTTACATTTTTTCTTACTGAAAAAAATGGAACGTAATATTTATCACACAATCTTTTACAAAATAGTTCATCTTTATCTGCATCTTCCCCACGTAGTTTATGGTTTATATGAACAGCTCCTAATTCAATTTTAAATCTTTTCCCAAATTTTTGAAGAAAATGAAATAAAAAGACTGAATCCGGCCCCCCGCTTAATCCAAGTAGTATTTTGTCACCCTTTTGAATAAGTTTTTTTTCATCAATAAATTTTAAAATTTTTTCTTCAGTTTTTTTCATTATTAATCAATTCTTATCACTTTTGACCGCAGGGTTTTCCAAGGAATTCTGTTCAGTCAGCTGCACAATGTATTTACCCAACACATCAAATTCCAGGTTTACGCTATCACCCGGTTTTTTATTTGAGAAAATCGTCTCTTCCCATGTATGTGGAATTATTCCGACCGAGAAATTATCATTTTCTAGTTCAGCCACAGTCATACTAACCCCATCAATTGCAACTGAGCCGACAGGAATCAAATATTTTGCAAATTTATCCGGAAAAGAAATCTTTATGAAATGACTATTGCTTAATTCTTTTACGCTTTCAACTTTTCCAAATGCATCAACGTGGCCAAGAACAAAATGTCCGCCGAGTCTTGCTTCAGCTTTTAATGGACGCTCAAGATTAACCGGGTCGCCAATATTTAACGTTCCCAGGTTTGATTTCTTTAGCGTCTCTTCAATTGTATCCATCGAGAAGGAATCTTCTTCTCTTTTAACAACCGTAAGACAAACCCCGTTTACAGCAACGCTGTCACCGATTTTCAGGTCATCCATTATTTTTTTTGCCTGGAATGTTAAACGGAGCCCTTCGCCGGTAGGTTCTTTTAATTTTAATTTTCCTTTTTCTTCAACTAATCCTGTAAACATTAATTTATCCCCCTTTTATTTTACCAGTTCGACTAATACGTCGTCACCGATCCTTTCAACATTATTAAATTTTGCTTTCATTGCTTGTGAAATTTTATTTATCCCTAGATTTTCGACAACAGGTAAACCGTTCCCTAAAATCTTAGGTGTTATAAAAAACAATATTTCATCAAAAAGATTTTTTTTGATCATATTTGTAAAAAGCTCACTCCCGCCTTCAATAAGTACAGAAGCAATTTTCCTTTTTGCAAGTTCTTTAAGTGCACTCTTTAGGTTAATTAGTCCCTTTTCTTCTCTTACAAAAATAATTTCCGCACCTTTCGAATTAATCATTTTAACTTTTCTTTTTTTAGCAGCGCTCTTTTGGGATGTAATAATAATAAGATTTTTATCACTGTTATTTGAAAAAATTTTATGTCCAGTACTTAATTTTAATTTTGTATCCAGTATAATTCGTTTAGGATTTCTTCCTTCTGTAAGTCTTACAGTTAAAGATGGTCTGTCTTTTATTGCTGTTTTATATCCAATCATTACAGCATCGTACTTCGATCTAAGTTCATGGACATATCTTCTGGAAGAAATAGATGAGATCCATTTTGAATCACCGCTTGAATCTGCAATCTTTCCATCCAGAGTCTGTGCAGCTTTTAAAGTTACGTACGGAATTTTCTTTGTAATGTATTTAAAGAAAAACTTATTTAGTTGAATACATTCATTTTCAAGAATTCCAACTTTTACATCAATTCCGGCAGACTTTAATTTTTTTATACCGTTTCCACTCACCCGGGGATTCATATCCTTAGTACCAATAACGACCCGCTTTATTTTTTTCTCAATTATTTTATCTACACAAGGCGGGGTTAATCCTTCATGACTGCAGGGTTCAAGATTTATAAAAAGAGTTGAGTCTGCTACACTTTCGCGCGAGGAATTGATTGCATTTATTTCAGCGTGGTTTCTTCCGTATTTTTCGTGATAACCAGCACCGATTATTCTTTCGTCTTTAACAATTATGCAACCTACTAATGGATTAGGACTAACACTTCCTTTCCCTTTTTTTGCAATTTCAATTGCTAATTGTATATAAGACTCGTCCGTCAAACTTTATGCGGTTATTTTATTGATAAAATCTCGAACTCCAATAATCCAGCAGGTGCTTTAACTTTTACTTTTTCCCCGACTTTCCTTCCCATAAGTCCCTGCCCAACAGGTGATGTAACTGAAATTTTGCCTTCCTGAAAATCTGCTTCCTCTGCAGAAACAAGCAAATATTTAAATATTTTTGATGTTTTTAGGTTCTTAATTTCCACAGTTGAAAGTATATGAGCCTGACCATCAGGAAATTGTGAAGGATCAATTACCCGGGCACGGGAAAGTATATTTTCAAGTTTGCTAATTCTTAATTCAAATAAACCCTGTTCCTCTTTTGCTGCATCGTATTCCGCATTTTCTGAAAGATCTCCATGAGCGCGGGCTTCGGCAATTTTAGCTGCAATTTCCTTTCTCCCGGTAGTTTTCAGTTCTCTTAATTCTTTTTCGAGTTCTACAAGTCTTTCTTTGGTTAGATATACGAAGTTAGCATCCGACATTATAATATACTCAGTTTAATTATTATGGTTTTTAAAAAAAATTACCACCGTCCCGGTGTCCGCGACAGTGGTATCAAAAAATAAAGAAATTAGAATAGGTTGTCAAGAAATATAGTGTGGAAGGGGCTTTCGCTGATTATAGGAAATAGCTCATTTCAAATAAATTAAATGATCATTTATCCAAATTATGTTTATTCCAATATATATTTTCAATATTTTATCAGTATATATTGCAACATATCCATTTTACAGGAGATGAGATGATTAAGAAGACGATGATAATAAGCCTGATGATAATTTTTTCATTTGGAATGCTTTACGCTCAGGAAAGCACCCCCCAACCGGCTGACAAAATTCTAAACTCTGCATTAAAAAAAGCAAAATCGAATGACAAAAAAGTATTCCTGATATTTCACGCTTCCTGGTGCGGATGGTGCAAAAAACTTGAAAGAGCAGTAAAAAGTCCTGAATTAAAAGATATTTTTAACGACTATTTCGTAATTACATACATTGATGTTCTTGAAAATAAAGAAAAGATTAAAACACTGGAAGATCCCGGAGCAAGAGATATGATGAACAAATACGGCAGCACAGAAGATGGTTTACCGTTTTACCTTTTCATTGACCAAAACAGTAATGTAATTGCCGATTCAAAAGTGCTGGAAGGAAATGAAAATTTAGGTTACCCGGTAAGTGATGAAGAAATAAATGCATTTATGAAAATAATAAAGAAGTCAGCTAAGGGAATTACTGAGGAACAGGCAGAGAGGATATTCAAATACCTTAAAAAACAATCCACGTAATTAGCAAATACCCCGCCTGTTTCAGACGGGGTTTAGAACTACTTTTCACAACAACTATAATTTAATTTTCAGTAATTCTAAGTTGAATAAATTTGTTTGCTGAACCAGGTCTTTTTGAGCTACACAATTTTTATAAAAAAACATTGCCTGGTTATCTTCTGGCCAGTCTGAAATAATGGAAGCATATATCATCGAACCGATTACCGGAGTTAGCAGAATAATGGTTACAACAACATCCGATATTTTTGTATTGTATACTGCAAGTACTGAAGCGAATAAAATTCCAGCTCCACCTCCCGCAGTGGAAGCACCAATGGTTTTCCAGAAAGAAAGGGTTGGATTTTCGCCTTTTGCAACCCAGTGAACTCCTACACCAGCACCAAAGATATAAGATGATATTGAAAGTATCCCTAAAGCAGTCCTAGTAAAGGTTGTGGTTCTGCTACCCCAGGAAGCTGCAAACTCAGCCGTGAGAGGAGGAAGTGCAAATGCAACTGCTAAAGCAGAACCTACAACAGCCTGACCGGATAAATTTAAAAATGAGTAATGATGAGATGAAGTTTCATCCGGTTTAGTATTAGCAATCCAATTGTAATTATGCTGGTAACTGGTTTGAATTTCCGATTTTTGTTGAATAACAAGGCTCAATTCATTTTGAGCAAAAGTACAAGAGAATGAGAGAATTAATATTAGGATAATTTTTATTTTCATATTTCACCTATGATTTTGACCACATGTTCCCGAGTCACTGTTGAGCCGTAGGTTATTTAGTTCTTATTTTTTACAAATTTTAAATTCCAAAACCTTTGCCCAAAATATTTACCTTCTTTTTTTACAAAAACCCTATAGTGATTTTCTATTGCAAAATTTATTTCATTTTTATATTCAAATAAAAGAGCAAATGCTCTTAGCTCTAGTGGTCTGATTCCAAATAGCTCTATTCCTTTTGTTATTTTACCGGTAAGATAAAGTTGAAATTTTGAAATATTATTTGGCTCAATTTTATAAGAAAAATTTTCTTCACCATTACTTATTGCATTTTCAAATTCATACTTATCTATTTGAATCATTTCGCTCCTCAATAGTTTTATTATTTTGTAAAATAACGGCAGAATTGTATCGGTATTATTATTTATCTTTAAAATTAGCTTACAATTTTAAAATAGATACCTATTCCTGATCTTAAACCTTTCAGTTCATAAGTCCATACCCTATAGTTTTCATTCCTCGAAGAGTAAGACGAACTTTCAGAATAGTAATCGTCTTTCCGTCAGCCCCGACTAACAGTTGCCTCATATTCAGTGAATAAACTAATATTTTTATATACATTGCCTTCCAGACCAAGCACAATTGACAATCCGACACTTAGAGTACTACTATTGTTTTTTGAATACGTACTATAATTATCATTTGGATCATTTTCGTAGTATTTGCGCTGTAATTCATATTTGGAAAAATTATAATTTATAAATGGACCAGCTCCATTATAGAGTTTAAGTATTTTATGAATCCGGGTTTGATACAGGTATTGAAAAGTAATTTCGTAAAATTGTTTATTTGAAAACATTTCCCTGTTTTCTACATCGGAAACCGTATTGTATGGACTTTCATAATAATGACTTACATCTGCATCTTCATTACTGAATAGACCAGTTGCATTTAAAGTAATCCTAAAAGCTGAATGATCAGAGAAATGATATTTAAAAGCAACTATAACCTGATCAATAATATAAAATTGAATGGCCTGGTTGTAATTTTCTTTTGATGAATATGCTTGCGCAAAAACATTAATTGAGTTATAAAATATGACGAGATAAGAAAAATATATTTTATTTTAAACATAAAATCCTTTTTTGAATTATGTACTCACACATTTTGGCGCTGTCTTTTGTATTAAGAATAATTTAATTTTTCTCTGCGGGCCCCCCTAATCGAATTTGATCGGCAAAAGGATGTACTGCATTAAAAAATAAATAGCAATAGCTATTTATTTAATGGTAGGTTTGAGTTAGTTAACGGTAAAGTTGTCCACATTTTGGATGTAGATTTTATAATATTAGACTGTAATAAGGAAATTCTATAAAATTGAACGAATATAAATACCAACAGCGGCAGGCAAAACTATTAATGCGGAATGTGCAAATGCACGTGCTTTAAATGAAAGGTTTGAAAAGTTTATTCCCAATAATTCGGTTATTACAACCAGAAAACCCCAACATCCGAATACGAAGATTAAAAAAACAACCACTTTGCCATAAACCAGGCTTGCTGCAAGATCGTGAATCGCACCACTTAGCATAAAAGTAATAATCACTGCAGGTCGGCGAGGGAGAAATTTTGATAATGGTTTATAGCATTTAAAATATAAATAATAACTGAAAAGTGGATTCCAGTATTTCCAGAAACCAGAAAACGTTGACGCACCCAGCGAACGCCTGAACATTATTTTTATCAATTGCCATTCACTGCCGGGGGTGCCCAATCTTATTTTTTCATATTCTCTGTATGTAATCGACGGTTTGGAAGACATAGTTAATTACTTCACCAGAACCATTTTCTTCGTTCTCCGAAATTCATCCGTTACAAGAGTATAATAATAAATCCCGCTTGATAATTTAGACGCATTAAAGGGAACGGTATACCGCCCCGCCGGTTGCACTTCATCAACTAGAGTTGTAACTCTTTGGCCAAGCACATCTGTAATAATTAATTTTACGTGTTTTAAACGCGGCAGAAAATATCTAATAGTTGTTGCAGGATTGAATGGGTTTGGAAAATTATTTTCGAGCAGGTACAGGTCGGGAAATATTTCTTTAGGTTGTTCTGTAAGTAGCCCCTCTTTCATTATATAATTGCCGGGATCAAACACAAGGCCGGTAGGTATTCCGTTTACCATAAATGTAAAATCCTGGCTTTCAATATCATTAAAAATTGTAATTGTAGTATCGGAATTATCTGTGGTAATTTTTATCTGAATCGGCATTGAGAAAAGCTGGCTGGAAAATTTCATATCCTGGCCAACTGTAAGATTAATCCTGTACATATTGTTTTTAGCGTAAGTAAAATTCCAGTTATATTTATAATTTGGATACCCCTTTCCATAAATCCATTCTTCAAAAAAATAGGTCAGGTCTTTTCCCGACAAACTTTCCGCAACTGATTTGAAATCTCCGGTAGTTGCAGAGCCGTAGGCAAACCTTGGATCACTATTGTAGGTTTTTAAAATATTGAAGAATGTTGAATCGCCTAAAACTCCCCTGAGCATATGCAGGACTACTGCGCCTTTTGCGTAAGTAGTTGTATACCTGAAAATACTGTTTACAGAGGAAATATCTTCAACATAAACTGAGTGCGTGTTATCCGTTTTTGCAATATTCATTTTCGAAGCAATGTCGGAATCGTAAGATGCTTTGCCGTAAGCATTTTCATAATAAATTGATTCGGAAAAAGTTGCAAAACTTTCATTAAGCCAAATGTCGTGCCAGGTTGCGCACGTAACCTTATCTCCAAACCACTGGTGTCCCAGTTCGTGAGCAATTAAATTTTCATCTACCACTCCGAGTGAAGTTATGGTCTGGTGTTCCATTCCCCCGCTCCAGCCGAATTGCGCGTGACCGTATTTTTCTTTTAAAAATGGATAAGGTCCATAATGATCGGCATAAATTTTAATCATGTTTGCAACTTTATCCAAAATACTATGCGCATATTCTGTGTTGCTTTGAGGGTACAGATAATTTGTAATTGGCATTGAATCATTTACAGCATAATGATAATAAGTATCATAAGTTGAATAACCTGCAATTGCCAGTGAAATTAAATAAGAAGCAATCGGGTAATGATTTTTCCATTTAAAAGTTTTTGTACTGTTCCCGTTATCTGTCACAGATTCAAGAGAACCGTTTGACACACCGGTCAGGTTATCTCCAATCGTTATCCACACGTCTGATGAATCAACTTTATCAGCCGGAGTATCTTTATTGGGCCACCAATCGCTTGCACCGTAAGGCTCGCTTAAAGTGTAAATTGCCTCACCGCCGTTTCCATCTGTTCCGAAAGTAAAACTCCCGAATCCGCTTGAGCCCGGAATTCCGTGATAATAAATATCAATGGAAAGTTTTTCAGATGTTGTAAAAGTCCTGTAAAGATTAATAATCAGTTTGGCCTGGCCTGAAGGCTGAGAAAAAGTTTGTTTGCTTCCTTCAAGTAAAACAGAATCTACTGTAAAGTTATTTTGGAGATCAAGGAAGAAAGAATCGATTGAAGAATTTACCGGTTTTAAAGAAACTGTAACTATTCCTGAAAGATTATTTGGTTGATGAGTTAGAGATAAATTTAATTTATAATAAAGCACATCAATGTTTGAATCACCCGGGTACGTTACTTTTGATATCTTATAATTTTTTATGAATTGTTCTTTCTCAGATGCTGCCAGCTTTTCTTTTACCGTTTGTGCAATGAGAATATTAAATGAGAATAACAAAAAGAGAAAAATTTTTGATTTCATAACCCTATCAGTTTACTTCCTCTATCCGGCAAATTGTTTTAAAGTTACAGTAATTACAGACTTTATTGTCCCGGTCTTTTAATTTCGTCAGGTTGAACTTACCTGCAACAATTGAATTTACATATTTTTCAATTGCTTCAGTACATATTTTTATCAATTGGTTGTTTTCATCAACAATTTCATCTTCCGTTTTTTTCTTCCTTGAATCGGATGCCCTGACCTTCTTTTTCCCAAAATACTTTTCACTGAATTTCAAAGAATATATTTCTGCCGAGGCAGGATCGAAATCTACATCCAATTGTGTATTTATTAATTTTTTAGCAGCAAACATATATAATGGAAGTTGTAACGAAATCCCCTGCAGAAGATCGTTCGCCGATGGAGTTTTACCGCTTAATTTATAATCTACAACACTAAATTGCGATTTTGATTCATTAACATCAATCCTATCAATTTTACCTCGAACATTAACCTCACCAACTTTGAAATTTGATATAGCAGGATTATTAAATTTTCCTTCGGAAGAAATTTTTCCGAAACTCGTTTCAAAGTATTGAGGGGTAAAACCATTTTCGTTCTCTTTTTCTGCCACAAGAAATTTATATAATATAGAATTTTTCCTGTCACCATTAATTCCAAGCACTTTTTCTTTTTCAAAAAAAGAAAGAGGCGAATAAAACCGTGCTTCATCAATTTTTTTTTCAGCAATTCTAAAAATCAGCTTTTCGGCATAAGCAAAGTCCTTGCCGGAGCAATCCTGGAGCTCAATTTCTTTAATTTTCAGGTTCGAGTAAAACTCAAAAAGGATATTATGAAGCAGGGTTCCCATTTCAAGTGCTTCAATTTCCTCAGTAGGTTCTTCTACCGGTTTTAATTTTAAAACACGTTCTACAAAATATTTGTATGGACATTTTGCATAGGTTTCCATCTGGCTTATAGAATATTGTTTCGTTCTGTATTCTTCTAATGCTTCTTTTGCAGCTGGAGATAATCGGGGTCTTATAAATCCTGAAAATTCTGATTCACCGAACGGCTTATTTATTCTGATTTTATTAATATCTATCGACTCTTGAATCTTTTCTCTATCTATTCCATTTTGTATGAAAATATTATCATTTTCAAATTTCTCTATATCATCTCTACCAATCGCAACAAGTAATTCCTCCTTAGAATAGATCTTATCCTTATAATCATCTTCAGTTTTTTCTATAATTTCAAACAGGCTTGCAAATTCAGCAAAAAAGTTTGATTCAACAAGTTCTTTTTTTTCATCGTAAAGCGGAACCGATAGGTAAAGAACTTTTTGCCAGGCACAAAGTGACTGATAAAAATGATACCTTTCTTCCGCCTGGTGTTTTTGCTCACCTCTTATATAAGACGGGGAGAAAAAGATCTCCGGGGTATAACGGGTTGGAAAGTCGCCATCACATAAACCGGAAATAAATAGATAATCAAATTTTAAACCACGGATCTCGCTCAATGTTGTTATTTGTACACCGTATCCCTGGCGTTCTTTAATGTTGTACCTTGAAGAATTAACCGCAGTACGAATATGATTAAGAAAAAAGTTAAGAGTGAATTTCTCTTTTTCGCCATGCTCTAGTTTAAATAATTCTAACAACTCGGAAATTGTCTCTAAGAAGACTGTAACTGCTTTTACATTTTCTTCAACCATTCCACCGCCTTCCACCAGCTTAACCGGAATGTTAAGACTATAAACAAGATCAGATAAGTTGTCAAAAAACTCCTTCAAAGTCATGTTCCTGTCAAAAGGCGAAAGAAATTCACTTAATTTTTCAATATCAGAAAGTGCTTTTGAGTAATTATCTTCTTCAAATGACAATCGGTTAAAATCTTCATCCTCGTCAACTTCAAATTGGGAAAGGGCATCTTCAATAGAATTTTTCCAGTTTTGAAAACCGGAAATTATTTTTAGTTCAACCGAAACTCTCTGTAAATTAGTTTGATTTATTCCAGCACTCTCAAGATATCCACCGCTAAATGCGCGAAGAATGTTTTTGTAATAGTAATCATTCTCCAGAATTTCCAGTAAGTTAATAACTGCAATTACAGCAGGAGATTGATTTAAAGAATAACGATCAGTTAAATTTATCGGTATCCCGTAAAGTGAGAAAATGTCACGGATAGTCTGAGAATTCTTCTGGATTAGGTTAAAGACAACACATACCATGTTTGGTTCAACTTTATCATTAATTATTATTGATTTGATTTCTTTGGCAATAAGCTCAATTTCTTTTTCGCGACTGTTTCCTTTTATTTTAAACAGCTGCCCGGGGAAATTATATTTCTCTCCGTCTATGTTATAGTTAAAGAGCTTTTCTCGCAATATTTTTTGGAAGTGATTTCTTTCCGGTTCCGAAGAATCCTTTATCGCTTTGAATTTTTTGTTGATCAATTTTCCATAACATCTCTCGAGATGAGAAAAAAGACTATTATTTCCCGCTGAGTAATCGAAGGAAAGAAACAACTCAAGGCCATCAATCTCAGCTGTAGAATTTAATATTTCAATTTCCGGTGAAGTGAATTCATCAAATCCCTGGATAATTACCAGGTTAACATCCGGATAAAATTTTCTGAATCTATCTCCTACTATTGATTCTCCCAGCTGATTGAATTGGTAGTAAACATCTCCAATTTCTTTTACAGAAAGTTCCTCACATTTTTGCTGATATTTCTCATAAATATCGGCTATATCTGCAGCTTTCATTTTTTCAGAGCCTGAAAGCTGAGAACATTCGTCCCGGAGGATATCAGGTGTAATTCCGTGCTTTTTGTATTCAGAGATAACATTTTTTATTCTTTCAAGAGTACCGAAAGGAATTTCTTTTTTGTAATTAGCAAAATATGCCGAGTCTATTTCCCGGAAACTCTGACTTAATAATACAGTTGCTGCAGCTTCGCTCAAAATTGTTCCTTTAATTTCAGAATCATTAAATAATATTTTTGTTGAATAAGTGCCCAGGGTTTCAAGATTGATTTTTGTTGTAGTTTTGCCGGGAGAAGAGGAAATGATTTCTTTTTTCAGATAGCGACTTTTCCTGTTTGTTGGTACTATTATCAGAAGCTCATTCATTTTTTGAGTTTTGATCTTTTGATCAATTTCAAATGCAGGATTAAAGTGATTTCTATTACTTTTTGTCAGGATCATTTGTTTTTCTCAATCAAAAGATCACGATAGGATTTTTTGATCTGTTTCTTCAAATCCAGATGAAGCAGATCGATAATTTTATAAAATCTTTTAGAAGCATTTTTTTTGCCGGAAAGAACCAGGGTTTCAAGTTCAATAAAAGTTCCGAGGTTTTTCACTTTGTCTAAATGAACACGCGTATTATCGTACATGTAAAGCAATCTTTTTTTTTCCACAATTGTTTCAATCTTAAATATCTTTCCGAACATCTTTTCGCCATCTCCTTCAGATATTTTCAGCAGGTAGTATTCGCTCCATCTTTCCTTCCCCTTTTCATCCCTATTATATTTAATCAGGGTCTGCTGACCATTTTCAATTCTTAATTTCAGCAATCCATCTTTTATTTTATAATAAACGTCTTTTTGGTTCAATTCATTTGCAAATTCCGCATCTATCTCCTTAAGATATTGCATTATTTTACTATGAGAGCTCACTTTTGATTTTAATTCTAGATTGAGAGGCATATTTTCCCTTTTTTAGCAGAAATACAATAAAATAATTTATTCTTAGATAAAAATTTTTTTAATAATACTTTTTTTATATGTTGCAATTATTCGCAGGTTCATTAATTTTATGAATAAAAAAACGGTGCCCTATGAAAATCCTAACATTACTGGCAATATTACTAATAAGCATAATAAATGTAAATGCGCAGGAAATTGGTGAACTTGCTCCCGAAAAAGACCCGATTCAGTTTCCTCCGAACGCTATCGGTGCCGATATAATATTTAATAATGGCGGTATTGGGCTAGGTAGTTTTTATAAAAGGTCACTTTCGGATGAGCTGACATTTATTGCGGTATTTTCTATCGCAGAATCTAAAAATGAAAAAGAGTTTACAAGAATTGATCCTTTTACCTACCAGACTTACACTATCGGGAAAAAGAACAGGGTATTTGTAGTTCCGGTTACTTTTGGTATGCAATACCGGCTATTCAGAAATTCTCTTTATGATAATCTTCGTCCGTTTATTGAAGTCGGTGCCGGGCCCTCATTTGTAGTAACTACACCGTATTACGAGGAATTCTTTAAATCGTTTGGTAAAGCACACAACAATATGGCATTGGGCGGCTATATTGGCGTAGGTGCGGATTTCGGAATAAATAAATCAAACCTTGTCGCACTGAACATCAGGTATTATGTAATTCACATGTTCAACGATGGTGTTGAAAGTTTATATGGTGAAAGGGAAAATAATTTAGGAGGACTCTATATAAACCTAAGCCTGGGCATTATGTATTGAGTTCTCAGCAGAAAAAATTTAATGGATTTAATCCCGATGTCTTTAAATTCTTTTCTGCTCTGGAAAGAAACAACAGTCTTGAATGGTTCAATAAAAACCGGAATCGCTACCAGGAAGTTTTAGTAAAACCTGCAAGAAGCTATGTTGAAGCTATAGGAGAATTTTTCAACCACTTAAATTCTTCCATCAGAACAGAACCCAAATTTAACAAAACATTGATGCGAATAAATAAAGATATGCGTTTTGCAAAAGGTGCACCTTACAGGAATTATTTCCTGATTCATTTTGGTAGATTTAAAATGGACAGTGAGTTTTATGTTTACTTTGATAAAAACGGAATCACTTACGGAATGTTTCTAAATAAATCTAATGGTGAGGATCTTTATTTTGATAAAAACATAAAAGGATATTCAAAGGAAATAATATCTGTTTTTAATAATTATAAACTCAATAATAAATTTGATCTTAAAACCTTCGATAAAGATATTTCTACTATACAGAAGAGATTAAATATCAATAAGCATTTTGAGAAATTCTCCAGGACAAAATTTATTTTATTAGAAAAGAATCTTCCAAAAGAACGGAAACTGGCTACTTCTCCAAATTTTATAACCGAATCAATTAAACAATTTTCTTCTTTATATCCTCTTTACTGTTTTGCAATTTCACCTATCCCGTTAAAATTACTTCAGGATTTTGAAGAAAGAATGGGCGTGGCCTATTAGTTATTTTTCCATTTGATTGTGCAGCCAATTGAAAAAGTTTCAGGGACTGAAATTTCTTTACCTGCAAACAATTCTTCAATTGCATTTCTCAGGTATATATTTTTTACTTTTTCCGGCTCTTTCCAGTTATCGTCAATTTTTCCGTGATAAACCAATTTTCTCTTGTTATCAAAGAGGAATAATTCCGGCGTATGGGCTGCATCAAATTCTTTTGCTACTGATTGATCTTCATCACGTAAATAAAGAAAATTAAACTCCTTCTCCACTGCCCGCTTTTTCATATTATCTAAAGAATCCTCAGGATATTTTCGATCTTCATTTGAATTTATTGCAATAACTGATAATCCATTATCACCGAAATCAGATTGAATTTCTTTAATCCTATCCTCGTATGCCTGAACGTAGGGGCAGTGATTACAGCTAAAAACTACTAATAAAGCTCTTTGGCCCTTAAAATCATCAGAATTATGAATTTGATCGTCGGTCCCTGTCAAACTGAATTCCGGCATTTGTGAGCCTATTTTTAAAGTTTTTGTAGACATATCAATTCCTCCACAGATTTAATCAACTTAGCAAATCTATCCAGATATATTTAGATTTAGACACCGGAAAGTACAAATTCTTCATAGGAAATAACAATGATTTCAGATTCTGAATTTGCAAACCGTCTTTATTATGAATATGAAGATTATTTTGAAACTTCCTTGCTCAAACGAAGATTCAAACATAAAGACATCATCCCTCTTATAAACAAGTTAAAAAATAAAAATATTTTTACAGTAAAGAAAATCGGGAGTTCAACCGAAGGAAGAGATTTAAATTTTATTTCCTGCGGAAAAGGAAAAACAAAGGTGTTTCTCTGGTCGCAAATGCACGGGAATGAGCCAACAGCAACAATGGCAATGTTTGATATTTTTAATTTTTTATTATCAACAAAAAATTTTGTAGAAATTAAAAATAAAATTTTAAAATATCTGAAGATTTATTTTTTGCCGATGGTTAATCCTGACGGAGCCGAAAAGTATCAGAGAAGAAATATTTTTGATATTGACTTAAACAGGGATGCAATAAAACTTGAAAGCAAAGAAGCACAAATTTTAATGAGAACCTTTAAAAATCTTAAAGCTGATTTTGGTTTTAATTTACATGACCAGGATATTCACTACTCCGCCGGCAAGACTTTCAAACCTGCGACAATTTCATTTTTAGCTCCGCCGACAAATGAAAAAAGAGAAAACACGGATGTGAGAAAAGATGCAGAAAGATTAATTGTAAGACTTTATAAAATTCTAAATGAATTTATTCCAGGGCATATTGCAAAATATCCCGACGAATTTGAGCCTAGAGCTTTCGGAGACAATTTTCAGAAGATGCGCACTTCAACAATATTAATCGAATCCGGCGGGTGGAAAAATGATCCTGAGAAACAATTCATCCGAAAATTAAACTTTATTGCTTTACTTACAGCATTTAAAAGTATTGCAGAAAATTCTTACAAGAAAGAAGTTTTAAATAATTATGATGAAATTCCTCTTAATAGCGAATGCCTGAGAGATATAATTTTGCGAAATCTTGAAATTAGAAAAAATGGTAAAAAATGTAGTGTTGACATTGCAGTAAATCTTGAAGAAATAAATACAAATAATTATTTGGATTTTTACTATAAATCAAAAATTGAAGACATTGGAGACTTATCCACTTTCTATGGATATGAGGATCACGACTTCAGCGGAATGACTGTTGAACCGGGAAAAACTTTTCCGGATAAATTCAATAGCATAAAAGAACTTGAAGAAATTAATCCTGAAACTTTGTACAAAAAAGGATACACAAATATTCTTTTAAAGAAACCGAACAAGAAAATTGATAAAATCAGGCGGCCATTCAATATAGTTCTGAACAATTCAGGAATTGATGAAAATCAAATATTATTGGAAAACCTAGCAAATCTCGTATTCAAAAAAAATGGTAAAATTGAATATATAATGATCAATGGGTTTCTTCACAGCCTAAAATATAGCTCAGGTGAGATAAATGAAGGTTTAATAGTATATTGAATCTGATAATATTTAGGTATAGTTTTAGAAATAGAATCTTTCAATATTTTAATTCTAAAGAATTAATTACTTCATACTAAAATATGTTCCCCTTTTTATTTGCAATGCTAGATGATCAACAACAGCTATATGCTGATTTTGAAGCAGAAGCCATTCCCCACATGGATTCCCTTTATAATTTTGCGCTTAAAATGACAGGCGATTCCGATGATGCAAGTGACCTTATTCAAGAGACTTACCTCAAATCATTCCGGTTTTTTGACAAATTTGAAAAAGGAACTAATTGTAAGGCATGGTTGTTTAGGATAATGAAGAATACATATATCAACACATACAGAAAACGAGCAAAAGAGCCGGATAAGGTTGATTATGAAGAAATTGAAAATTTTTATGAGAGTATAAAATCTTCTTATTCAGATGCCTCGCATCTCGAAAAGGAATTGTATGACAACCTTCTGGATGACGAAATCTCACAGGCAATCTCTTCTCTTCCTGAAGATTTCAGAACAGTTGTTATTCTTTGCGACATAGAAGGATTGTCCTATGAAGAGATTGCTGATTTTATTGATTGCCCGATCGGCACGGTCAGGTCAAGATTACACCGGGCGAGGAAAATTTTGTTTACTAAACTTTATAAATATGCTTCAGACAAAGGATATTTAGAAAAGTAACCTGACAAGGTAAGATTATGAAAAATAAAAAGCACGAAGAGTTATTAACAGCTTTTATAGATAACGAATTAAAAAGCCAGGAAGAACTACGTGCTTTTGAAGAAGCACTAAAAGAAGACCCGTCTCTTGAATTTGATCTGAAGGCTGAAAGCCTGACAAAAAATATTCTGAAAAACAGGTCAGTAAGAGATAAAATGCCGGGCAAAAGGAAAGAGGGTATTCTTCGGGCTCTTGCAGCAGAAAGAATAAGTACTCAAAAGAAGTTTACTTTTAAAGAAAATATATATAACCGTAAATTTATTGGATTCAGTACTGCAGCAGTAATTTTGATTGCAATTATTCTCTTATTATTTAATCGTCCTCCAGGTGTTAATATCGGCATAAACATAAGCAAACAAACCGGTGAAAATAATATTGTTGTACTTGCTGCAAATAATTTCGAAAAATATATGGCGGGAGATAAATCAGTACAGTTTGTTTCAAATAATCCTGAAGAAATTAAGAACTATTTCCGAACCAACGGCGTAGATTATGAGACTTACATCCCTGATTTTGATAATTATTCATTAGTCGGTGCTTTTGTTACTGATCATAAAGGTGTGAAACTGGCGAATCATATTTATTCGTCTCCCGACGGGAAATATATCTATATTTTCCAGGTACACGAAAATTATTTACAGGGCGACAGCATTGTCAGGATAACTAACGACCTTTTGAATTACCTTAAACTTGGCAATGATTACAAAACCACCCAAAAAGAATATATTACAGTACTTAAGCACAAAGACAAAAAAGTGTTTGCAATGGTATCAAATTTAGATGCCGAAAAACTCCCCATTAATTTCTATAAGTAGTTGTAAAATCCTCACTATTTATTGGATTCCTCATAATTCCGTTTGATGCCAGATTGGTAAAAAATATCCAAAGATTATGAGTAACCCGGAATCGAATTAAGCTTGATTATAGAGGGTCTGTTTGGTATATTTAAAATCCGACTATTCTAAAGGAAGGTATTTAAATGGCACGAGTAAAAAATGTTGAAGCTTTTTGCAGTGTTTGTAACACAATGCGAAAGATGGAGTTAGCTGGGGATGTTGTAACATCTGATGAAAATGACAACAAACGATGGGCTAAATGTAAAAAGTGTAAACAGACAATGGTTATTGATGTTAATAACGACATCAAAGAGAACAAAGTTTCTTTAGAAGGTATAGAAAACGAAGAATGTACAACATATTCCCCCGCGAAGAGTTTCACCGTTGGTGAAGCAATTTATCACCAGAACTGGGATGATTTCGGGAAGGTTGTTTCAAAAGAAATTATGTCCAATGGAAGAAGTTCAATATCTGTTGAATTTCAGAAATCCGGACTTAAAAAATTAATAGAATCAGTAAACACATAAAAAACCGCAAAGCGAGGTGAAAAAATTTGGTAGGGATAACAGTTGGAGACAACGAATCCATCGATAAAGCTCTTAGAAGATTCAAAAAGAAATATGAAAGATCCGGGGTACTTAAAGAATATAAAAAGAGGACGTTTTTTGTAAAACCTTCTATTAAAAAGAGAATGGAAAAAATGAAAGCGGCCAGAAGAGCTCACCGATCAGTACATAATAATTAAAAAAGGCCCCTCAATTTGAGGGGCTTTTTTATGCTAGGACAAATGTAATCTCGGTTCTTCAACCTCAATTTCACCGGATTTCCTTAGATAGTTCCTTTCGAAGAATGTGGTTATCAACTTAAAAGCTTCGTCTACATTATTGCAAAATGAAAATATATTAACATCATTCTTACCAATCATGCCATTTTCTGCAAGAGCTTTAAAATTAATTATATTACTCCAGTATTTTTTATCATAAACAATAAGCTGCAATTTCTTTTTTATTTTTCCTGTTTGCATAAGTGTTAATATCTCAAAAAACTCATCCATTGTACCAAAACCACCAGGAAAAACAATAAGTGCTTTGGCAAGATATGCAAACCAGAACTTTCTCATGAAAAAATAATGAAATTCAAAGCTGAGATCTTTGGGTACATATTTATTCACAAATTGTTCAAATGGAATGCTAATATTTAAACCAATTGATTTACCCCCTGCCAACTTTGCACCCCTGTTTGCGGCTTCCATAATTCCCGGTCCTCCACCTGTACACATAATAAACCGGTTTGCTTTTGTATCTAAATTTAACGACCACTTTGTTAATCTTTTTGAAAGTTCAACAGCATCCTCGTAATATTTGGACATATCAACCATTTGCTGAGCCTGACGCAGTTTCTCAGCAAATCCTTGCACCGATTTAGGATTAGTTGATTTAATCTTATTATATTCCTTAACAGCATCCTTTCTTGAGGTCAAACGTGCGGAACCAAAAAATACAATAGTATCTACTATTTTATGTTTTCTAAATCTCGTTTGCGGCTGAATGAACTCACTCAAAATCCTGATTATCCTTGCATCAGATGAATTTAGAAAATTTATATCTTCGTATGCTTTTAAAATTTCCTTTCTCTTTGTCATTACATTTCCATTTAATTGATTGAATAATAAATTATTTTTAAATCGAAGGTAGTATTATGCCTTTTATTTTAAGATGAAACTCCTATATTTGCGAATAGCTTTTTGGGTTATATTAACTTAACAATATAGCATCTTTAAATTAATATTCTGTTTCTATTATACAAATTATATCACCACTAAATTTTCATAAATTCATCTATAAAATATGATAAAAAAAAGCATTGTTATTTCTTTATTATTTATAATTAATTTATTTCCTTCAACACCCGAAAAAATTCAAAAACAAATAGAAGATATACTAAAAGAACTGCCTTCTTCTACAAAAGTTGCACTACTTATAATAAATCCCTTAACTCTCGATACAATATATCAGGTAAATGCAGCCAGATCGATGATTCCTGCCTCTAACACAAAACTATTTACAACAGCTACTGCTCTTTCATTATTCGGTGGTAATTTTAAACTATCGACAAAAATTTTGACAGATGATGATGAACTTTCAGATTCTGTAATAAACGGTAATATTTATATAAAAGGATTTGGGAATTCTCTTTTCACATCTAATGATCTTGATTCTCTGGTTGATGTAATCCGGGGAATGGGAATTAAAAAGATCACCGGGAATGTAATTGGCGATGATACTTATTTTGATAATATTTATAGCAGAAAAGACTGGATTGAAAATGAAAAAGCCAATGTCAGGCTTCCCCCGATTTCAGCACTTGTAGTAAATGGGAACAAAAAAATAATTTACAGGAAAAGACGTGGAAGGCTGAGAGCATACTATACTAATGTCACTAATCCTCCTCTTTACATCGCTCAATTGCTAAAGGAAAAACTGGAAAAAGCTGATATAGTTTCGGAAGGAAATGCTCAAAAAGGTATAACACCGGATTCTACAAACTTTTTGACTGAATCATACATCCTACTAAAAGATTTGATTAAAGAAACAAACAAACACAGTAATAATTTTTTGGCTGAATGTCTTTTTAAAACTATTGGCGCAGAAACTTCCGGAAAGCAGGGCAATTCTTTTTATTCAACCCAAGCAGTCTTGGGATTTATAGATGACAATGGTATTTTCTCAAAAGGTACTTCTATTGTTGATGGATCGGGTATCTCGCGGTTTGATCAGATTACAGTCGGAGCAATTGCCGGGGTTCTTGAAAAAATGTATTTCGATTTGAAGCACTTTAAAGACTACTATAATTCCCTAAGCATTGCAGGAGTTGATGGAACACTCGACGAACGAATGAGAAACACTAAAGCTGAAAATAATTTTCATGGTAAAACAGGAACCTTAAATGGTGTTACTTCCCTTTCTGGTTACCTCACCACAGATAGTGGTGATGAAATTATTGTAAGTATGATCTTTGAATTTTCTAGAGGAGGAACAAATTTTCATAGAAGAATTGAGGACAAAATTGTTGAGACCCTGACCTCATTTGAATAAAAAAGCCCTGCAAAATTGGCAGAGCTTTTTAAAATCAATTATTAAATTAGCATTAATTACCATCCGGCTGAGTAGAAGGCGGTGTTTGAGGTAAAGCAGGAGTTTGAGGAATGTTTTGTTGTGAACCCTGGATAATACTTTCTCTTTGTGCCTTTGTCGTTTGTCCCGGCAAAAAGAATAAATTTATCACAATAGCAAGTACTGCCATAGCTCCCCCTAACCACCATGTAGCTTTACTTAAAAAGTCCGCCGTTCTCCTGGTACCAAACATTGCGCCCATTTGCGCACCTCCACCGAAAGTTCCGGCAAGTCCGCCGCCTTTACTCGATTGAAGAAGCACAATAATTATTAATAAAACAGCAATTATGGATGAAATTGCTATCAAAAATGTATACATAGCCTAACTCCTTAGTATTTTATCCTCATTATTCCAAAATTTCAATGCCCATATATAAAATGCAAATTAGCATAATCTGTAGCGGGGGAGGGATTCGAACCCCCGACACGTGGATTATGATTCCACTGCTCTAACCTACTGAGCTACCCCGCCGTCTTTTTTATTTTAGCTTGTTAATATAATTACAATCCTTTTCAATTTCAAAGAATTTTAATTTACATGATGATGTAATTTTGGACAAATATTCAAAAAAGAAGTGTATTCAAATTGATATTATTTTTCGTTTTTGAGCTCCTTCCACAGAAAATCCAAAAGCTGTTCTATTCCCTCTCCGGTTGCTGAGGAAAATATAATCAAATTTGAATCAGCATTTTTCAATTTCTTTTTAGAAAGTTTTTTAATATCAATGTCTCCGGCAATATCTGATTTGGAAAGTGAGACTATTTTCCTTTTCACAGCCAGTTTTGCGCTATAACTTTTTAATTCGTTATAAAGTATATCATATTCATTTTGATAATCATCCGATGTAATTTCGATCAGAAAAAGTAAAATTCTCGTTCTTTCAATATGCTTCAGGAATTTTAGTCCCAATCCTTTCCCCTCGTGTGCTCCTTCAATAATTCCGGGAATATCTGCCACTGTAAAACTATGGTAGTTTTTATATTTTACTATCCCAAGATTTGGAGAAAGTGTAGTAAAAGGGTAATCTGCAATTTTAGGTTTTGCTGCAGATATGGTTGAAATTAATGTTGATTTACCTGCGTTAGGAAACCCGACAAGTCCTACATCCGCAATAAGTTTTAATTCCAATATTATTTTTAATGTTTCTCCAAGTTTACCTTTTTCAAAATATCTGGGAGCCTGATTAGTTGCTGTGGCAAAATTGCTGTTCCCTTTACCTCCGTTTCCTCCTTTTACAATTACCACACGTTCACCCGGCTTTTTAAAATCATAAATTGCTTTTCCAGTATCTGCATTTTTGATAATTGTTCCGGTTGGAACCCTTATGATAACATCCTTACCGAACTTACCATCTTTACGGGAATTCCCTCCGGGTTCACCGTTATCAGCTTTATAGTTCTTTTTATATCTGAAATCTAATAGTGTATACAAGTTTTCATCTGCAATCAAAATAACACTACCCCCGTTGCCACCATTTCCGCCTGATGGACCTCCCTTCGGCACGTATTTTTCTCGTCTGAAGGATACTGCTCCGTCACCACCCTGTCCGGCGGTTACCTCTATTTCTGCATGATCTATGAACATTATCCGGCCTGGTTAAAATAATTTGAGACTGAATTGGTGAGCGTAACCGCATCCTTTGAATAGGGATTTATTCGATAGGAAAAAAATACAGTTTTTAATATTTCGGTAGCTTCATCATAGGTAACGCACTCTGATACTTTTTCCATTGTATTTGCAAAATCTTCTCGATCTTCATTAAAAACATTTGAAACAATTCTATCAATTTCTTTATCTGTTAAAAAGCTAAAAATGTCCTTCTTTCTCAGGGGTAAATTAGCCGGTGGTAAATCACTTTGTTTATTGGTTCTATTTGTCTTTTCATCAACTATCTCTTCTTCGGATAATTCATTTTCAGCAGTATCCTCATCCTTTATGTCTTCAACTTCATCAGCTTTGTCAGGATTATCTAAATTGTTTTGCTGAAAATCTTCGTATTTCCCCTCATTCGGCTCTATTTCAGTATTCTTTATTCCTTTCAATTCAATTTCAATTTCATCAGTATTCTCATCCGTTTTGATTTTTGCATTTTCTTCAGGCTTTTCATTCTCTTCTGATCTTAATAAATCTTCTTCCAATTTATTTTCATCTTCATCAACAAGCAGTTTGGATTCTTCCTCAAGTGCCTTTAATTGTGAGTCAAAAGCTTCAAGTAAATCATCATTAGGTGAAAGTTCCGAATTTAATTCATCACCAATTAAGTCTTCACTCTCTTTTTCATTTTCACTATTTTTTACTTCAGTATCTTCATTAATCATTTCATCTGGAGATTCAAAATCTTCGATCTTATCTTCCATGGGTTCATCTTCAGTATCTCTTGCTCCCTGCTCATCAGCCTCATTAAGAATAATTTCATTCTCAGTTTTAATTTTTTGATTTTCCGGCTCTAGAACAATTTGCTGTTCTTTTTCTTCATCTTCCTGTTCAAACAAATTTTCCTGGATAGCTTTTTCATTTACTATTTCTCTATTAATTCTTTGACGGGAAGCTAGCATATTGATTTTACCAGAATCACTTGGCGTGTAAAGGATTTTTTTCAGTTCATCAATATCATATAAATATTTGGCATCAACAGGTAGAGCTCTTCGTAGTCTAAATAAATGATCAATGAGATCCTTTTCCTTAAGAAACATCTCAATTGAATTTGGGGATACCTGGTTGACCTCTTTGTTTCCGACACCAAAAAAATCAGATATTGAATAAAGTGCATTATCAATTATTTTTTCTTTTTTATCCGCCAGCAATTCCTTATCTATTTTATTTAGCGCTATCTCAAAATCAATAAGGCTAAAATTGACAGATTTCTTTTTATCTATAAGTGTAAGTAATACATTTCTTAAATAGTCGTAATAATAAAGGTAATTAAGAGAATATTTTATTTCATCAACAGTCTTTAGCTGATCTTCATTATAAATAAATTTTGTCAAAGACCATTTAGGACGGACTACAAAATTTGCCGTAAATGATACTGCCTGGATGATAAGAGTCTTTGCATCCTCATAAGAAATTTTTTTCTTTTTCTTTATTTCAGTTCCTATCAATTCAAAATATTTTTCAATATCAGGATCGGAATAATCAAATGCAGATTTTTGAATAAGTTTTTCCCTGTCCTGGTAAATTAAATAATCAAGTTCTGCAGTAATATATTTTGTAATTGCAGGGTGTACATCAGATGAACGGATCTGTTCGAAAGTGAAAAAGGCTCCGAGTTTTTTCAACTTGTTCAATGAAACGTCAGTTATGTATTTTATCTCTTTTTCGAACATATCGAAATCTTATTCTATTGTGATTACAAAATAAAAAATTCTTAACCAATATTATAATTATATAAATAAAAACCCACCAACCTGTCCCCTCCTTGGAGAGGTTAGGGGTGGGTCCAAAATAGCAAATAAAATCTAGATTTTAATCTACATCTTTATTTGATTTAAACTTGGCAACAATGTATTCCCTGTTGAGCCTAGCTATATTTGCAACTGAAATTCCTTTGGGACATTCGGCTTCACAGGCATAAGTATTTGTACAGTTACCAAAGCCCAAATCATCCATTACAGTAACCATTTCCTGTACACGGTCGTACCTTTCTGGCTGACCCTGTGGAAGAAGAGCAAACTGGGAAACTTTTGCACCAACAAATAACATTGCTGAAGAGTTTTTACAAGCAGCAACACAGGCACCGCAGCCGATACATTCAGCGGCATCGAGTGAAGCATCAGCAGAATCTTTTGAAATCGGAATTGCGTTAGCGTCCGGTGCGCTTCCTGTATTGAATGATACGAATGCTCCTGACTGCTGAATTTTATCAAATCCTGAACGATCAACGATCAAATCTTTAATTATGGGAAAAGGTTTTGCTCTCATCGGTTCAATATATAGTGTCTCGCCATTTTTGAAATTTCGCATATGAAGCTGACAAGTAGCTGTTTTTGGTAATGGACCATGTGGATGCCCATTTATAACCAGCCCGCAGGTTCCGCAAATACCTTCCCTGCAGTCACTTTCAAACGCTATCGGGTCTTTTCCTTCTTTTTCAAGACCGTTGTTCAATTCATCGAGCAATTCAAGAACTGATGCATGAGGCGAAACAGTTACTTTAAATTCCTCAAAATTTCCTTTTGATTCGGGGGACTTTTGTCTCCAAACATTCAATGTAAGATTTATGTTATCGCTACTCATTATTTGTAACTCCTTGTAGCTAGTTTTACATTTTCAAAATTAAGCTCTTCCTTATGCAGTTCCCATTCACCAGCTTTTTTAAATTCCCAGGCAGCTACATAAGTATATTCATCATCTCTTCTGAGAGCTTCTCCCTCCGGTGTTTGGTATTCTTCCCTGAAATGTCCACCGCAGGATTCGTTTCTGTTTAATGCATCAAGTGCCATTAGTTCACCAAGTTCAAGAAAGTCTGCTACTCTGCCGGCTCTTTCAAGCGTCTGGTTTAGCTCTTCAGCTTTACCGACCAGTTTTACATCAGTCCAGAATTCTTCTCTTAATTCCCTGATTTGTTTGATTGCTTCTTTGAGACCTTCTTCACTCCTGGACATTCCCACTTTATCTATTAAAATATGGCCTAAACGTTTGTGAATTTCATCAACGGTTTGTTTACCGTTTAATGAAAGTAATTTTTTTACCATATCATTCACATTATTTTCAGCTTTTTTAAATTCAGGTCCATTCGGATCAACCTTCTCAGGTTTTTCTGTAGTTAGATAGTTTCCTATTGTGTAGGGAATAACAAAATAACCGTCCGATAATCCCTGCATTAATGCGCTTGCCCCAAGCCTGTTTGCACCGTGATCCGAAAAATTGGCTTCACCCAGCACAAACAATCCGGGTACGTTGCTCATCAGGTTATAATCAACCCACAGCCCGCCCATTGTGTAATGAGGAGCCGGATAAATTCGCATCGGTACTTCATAAGGGTCTTCGCCCGTAATGTTAGCGTATATATCGAACAAGTTGCCGTATTTATCTTTTACTCCATCTTTACCAATACGTTTGAAGGCATCAGCAAAATCAAGATAAACTGCCCTTCCACCGCCTACTCCTCGCCCTTCGTCACATACATATTTCGCATTCCTTGAGGCTACATCGCGGGGAACGAGATTACCAAAAGCAGGATATTTTCTTTCGAGATAATAATCTCTTTCATCTTCAGGGATTTCATTTGGCTTGCGATTATCGCCTGCCTTTTTTGGAACCCAGATTCTTCCGTCATTTCTTAAACTCTCACTCATCAAAACCAATTTTGACTGCCCTTCACCGTGAACGGGAAGACAAGTTGGGTGTATTTGAGTATAGCACGGATTTGCAAATGTTGCGCCTTTTTTATGAGCACGCCATGCGGCGGTTGCATTTGAATTCATTGCATTTGTTGAAAGGAAAAATACATTTGAATATCCGCCTGTCGCCAGAATCACCGCCTGCGCTGAATGAGACTCAAGTTCACCAGTAGTCAGGTTTCTTGTAATAATTCCCTGTGCTCTTCCGTCTACCAGAACAAGATCTAAAAATTCCTGTCGTGGAAATATTTCTACATTTCCAAGTTTAACCTGGCGGTTCATTGAACTGTAAGCACCGAGAAGCAGTTGTTGTCCTGTTTCACCGCGTGCATAAAAAGTTCTTGATACCTGCGCTCCACCGAATGAACGATTAGCAAGTGTACCACCGTATTCTCGTGCAAACGGAACTCCTTGGGCAACACATTGATCAATTATATTGTTGCTAACCTCAGCAAGTCGGTAAACATTCGCTTCACGTGAGCGAAAATCTCCGCCTTTAACTGTATCATAAAATAATCGGAAAACTGAATCAGCATCATTTTGATAATTTTTGGCTGCATTTATTCCACCCTGTGCTGCAATTGAGTGTGCTCTTCGTGCAGAATCGTGATATGTAAATGCTTTTACTTTATAACCCAATTCTCCGAGGGTTGCCGCTGCAGAAGCACCAGCTAATCCTGTACCGACTATTATAATATCATACTTTCTTTTGTTAGCCGGATTAACAAGTTTCATATTGAACTTGTGATTCGTCCACTTCTCTGCAATATTTCCTTCCGGAACTTTTGAATCTAATTTTAACATTACTTACCTCCCAGGGAAAATAAAAAGTAAATTGGAATTGAGGCAAATCCTATGGTTATTACAATAGCGTATAAAGTTCCAAACTTTTTAATAAAAGGCGTATACTTATTATGGTTCCATCCGAACGTTTGAAATGCACTTTGAAATGCGTGATTTAGATGGAAACCAATTAATATCATTGAAATAACATAAAACACTGAATACCATGTCTCTTTGAACCAGCCTGTCACAAGTAAATAAAGATTTTCAGGTTCGCTGCCAAAATTGGTTGGAGCCCAGAATGTCACCAGGTGAATTACTAAAAAGATGAAAATTATTATTCCGGTCTGAAACATAAACCTGGAATACACAGAACTGTTCTCGGAAGAAGCATTTATTTTATATTTAATCGGTTTTGCAATTTTGTTTTCAATCCACAATTTAGTTCCATAAATAATGTGAAATAGAAATATTGCTGCAAGAATAACTTCAATTACTCTTACTATAGGTTTTAGCGACCCAAGCGCTTCAGCGTAAGAGTTAAATGCATTTTCTCCACCGTAAAGTGAAAGATTTCCTGCGAGATGCATAATTAGGAATAGTATTAGTGAAATGCCGGTCAGGGCCATAATAAATTTTTTACCTATTGAAGAGGTAAAAGTTTTCGTAAACCAACCCATTGAATTTCTCCTATGTGTAATCAGAAATTCTGATAAATTTTGTTGATCAGAAATAATGAAAGAACGATATGAGCTCCCCCTAAATTAAGTGTTTAAATGCTCGCAGATATTGCAAAAGAATGGCACTATCCAAAAGAGACACACTTATTTTTCGTAAAGTAAAATTATCGAATTAAGTTTATAAAATCAATTTAAAGGCTTTAAATAGAAGGATTTCTGCTTCTAATTTTCTTAATTTAGCTGATATCATCTGGCATTTTGCAAACTTTCGTCCGGAGGCTGAATTATGCATCTGAAAAAAATATTCATCGTTTTAATTATTCCGTTTTTATTTGTTTCAATTAAATGTTCTGATAAGGAGCAAAACAACAGGAATAATAAAAAATTATTTGGCAAACTAGAAAACGGCGAAGAGGTTTACATGTATACCTTGAAAAATAAAAACGGGATGAAAGCAGAAATTACAAATTACGGAGCGACGGTTGTTTCTCTTTTGGCGCCGGATAAAAATGGAAAGATGGAAGATGTAATCCTCGGTTATGACAGTCTGAAAAGTTATGAAAATGGAACATCCTATTTCGGTGCCATAGTTGGAAGATACGGAAACAGGATTGGCAAAGGTAGATTCTCTCTTGAAGGAAAAGAATATCAGTTGACTATAAACAATGGTGAAAATCATCTGCACGGTGGAACTGTAGGATTTAATAAACTGCTCTGGAAAACCGACACGTTTGATGACAACTCTGTAAAAATGACTCTAGTTAGTCCTAACGGAGACCAGGGATACCCCGGAAAAATTACTTTAACAGTCACATACACGCTTACGGACAATAACGAATTAAGAATTGAATATTCAGGAACAACAGATAAACCTACAATCCTGAATCCAACTAACCATTGTTATTTTAATTTAACCGGCAATCCTGAAAACACAATTCTGAATCACGAATTAAAAATAAACGCTGAAAAGTTTACGCCTGTTGATGAAGGATTAATCACAACAGGGGAACTTGCTGACGTAAACGGAACACCGATGGATTTCAGAACTCCTGTTCCAATTGGTAAAAATATCAATAATGATTTTCAGCAATTAATTTTTGGAAAAGGATACGATCATAACTGGGTGATAAATAATTATAACGGAAATGTAAGAGAAGCAGCAATTGTTTACGATCCTTCAAGCGGAAGAGTTCTGGAAGTTTTAACAGATCAACCCGGTATTCAGTTTTATTCAGGTAATTTTCTCGATGGATCTGAAATTGGTAAAGGAGGAATTCATTACCAGCACAGAACAGGATTTTGCCTGGAAGCACAACATTACCCCGATTCACCAAATAAGAATAATTTTCCGACTGTTGAATTAAAGCCTGGTAAAATTTATACCCAGTCTACTATTTATCGTTTTACAACAAAGTAACAGAGTCAAAGATGAAAAGAATTATAATATATTTTTCTGTTTTAGTTTTTTGCTCAGTCTCCGTTTTCTTTTCAGAAAATTCAAAAAAGGATTATCCGATAAAACCCGTGCTGTTTACGAAAGTAAAATTGACAGATAATTTCTGGGCACCAAGAATACTGACTGATAAAAAAGTGACGATCCCGCTTGCTTTCAGGAAAGCAACTGAAACAGGCAGAATTAAAAATTTTGAGATTGCTGGTAAGATTGAATCCGGTAGTTTTTGCACTCTTTATCCTTTTGACGATTCTGATGTTTATAAAAATATTGAAGCAGCTTCATATATACTCCAAATCTATGCTGATGTGAAACTAGACAAATATCTTGATTCGTTAATTACTTTTATCGCGGATGCACAGGAACCCGACGGCTATCTTTATACAAACAGGACAATTGATCCTGAACATCCACATGAATGGGCAGGGAAAAACAGGTGGCAGCATGTTGAGGAATTAAGTCACGAACTTTACAATATGGGACATTTATACGAAGCTGCAGTTGCACATTACCAGGCAACAGGAAAAAGAACTTTGCTGAACGTTGCAATAAAAAATGCTGACCTTATAAACAAGGTTTTCGGATGGGGAAAACTTGAAAGAGTTCCGGGACACGAGGTTATTGAAATGGGACTCGCTAAATTGTACAGAGTAACAGGAGAAGAAAAGTATCTTGATCTTGCAAAATTTTTCATCGATAAGAGAGGTCGCGGCGAAAACAGACAGTATGGTGAATACGCACAAATGGATATACCGTTAGTTGCCCAGACAAAGGCTGTCGGACATGCTGTAAGAGCCGGTTATTTCTATTCAGGCGCGACGGATGTTGCCGCTTTAACAGGAGACCACGAATATATACCTGCACTTGATAAAATCTGGGAAGATATCGTCTATAAAAAATTATATATAACAGGCGGTACAGGAGCTACAGGAGGTAATGAAGGATTCGGACCGGCTTACGATTTGCCAAATTTGAGCGCTTACTGCGAAACCTGTGCTTCAATTGCTAATATTTTCTGGAATTACAGGATGTTCCTGCTGAAAGGTGAATCAAAATATTTTGATGTGCTCGAAAGAATTCTTTATAACGGATTTATTTCGGGAGTCTCACTTTCCGGTGACAGATTCTTCTATCCAAATCCCCTCGCTTCAACCGGAAATTATGAACGAAGCGAATGGTTCGGCTGTGCATGCTGCCCTGTTAATTTAACCCGAACTTTGCCTTCAATTCCGGGCTATGTTTATGCCGTAGGAGAAGAAGGAGTTTATGTAAATCTTTTTATCCAAAATGAAGCTGATTTAGAATACAACGGGATAAAAATAAACATCACCCAAAAAACCAACTATCCATGGGATGGGGAAATTACAATTGATGTTAATCCGGAGATACAAACAAATTTTGATATGCTCATCCGCATACCCGGCTGGGCAAGAGAAGAACCTGTTCCCGGAAATTTATATCATTATAAAAATAAACTTGATCTGCCCGTTAGTATTAAAGTTAACGGAAAAGAACAAAAAATTATTTTACAAAACGGTTACGCAGTAATCCACAGGAATTGGGAAAAAGGAGATAAAATTTCTCTGGAATTACCAATGCCAGTTAGAATGGTAAAAGCCAATAATAAAGTTAAAGCTGATTTAGACAAAGTTGCTCTTGAAAGAGGTCCGATAGTTTTTTGTGCAGAGGGAATTGACAATCCCAATAATAAAGCATTAAATATCGAAATAGATAATGACTCAAAATTAACAACTAAATTTGAAGAAAATTTACTGAATGGTGTTCAAATAATTGAAGGCACGGCAAAAGGGACAAAGAAGATTTCCGAAAATAAAATCGCTTCAGTAAAACAAAAATTTAAAGCTATTCCATATTTCGCATGGGCAAACCGTGGACCACAGGATATGACCGTCTGGCTTGGTGAAAATAAAGATGCTACACTCCCTATTCCCTATCCAAGTTTAGCATATAGAAGTAAAATTAAGGCTTCAACAGTAACAAAAAATTTAAATAGTATAAATGATCTACTGGAGCCGGAAAATTCAAACGATCATACTTTTCCATATTATCATTGGTGGCCTAAAAAAGATACAACCCAATGGATAGAATACGAGTTTCCAAAAGAGGAAGAAATTTCATCTTCAAAAGTATACTGGTTCGACGACCAACCTTCAGGCGGCGGATGCAGACTTCCGGAATCATATAAATTGTTTTATAAAAAAGGGAAAGAATGGATCTCAGTAAATAACCAGATGGATTACAAAATTGAAAAGGATAAATACAACGAAGTAAATTTTGAAAAAGTAAAAACTACTTCGATTAGAATGGAAGTAAAATTACAAAAGGACTGGTCTTCAGGCATTCATGAATGGATAGTTAATTAAAAAATCAGAAATTATACACTATACATTTTGAATTATAAATTATAAAAACTATCTTCGCTTAGTTCTTTCAAATGATTTATGGTGTCCCGAATAAAATCGGGAAGAATAGGGAAACCGGTGTAAATCCGGTACTGTCGCGCAACTGTAATAGACACACTATGTTTTCAGTATTAAACCACTGGAGCAAATAACCTTCCGGGAAGGTGCTGAAAACGTCTTAAGTCAGGAGACCTGCCATAGATATACTAAATAATCAACCTTCGCGGGTTTATCGGGCTTTTGCCTGATAAAGGTATGATTAACGTGAGCCACACTCCGTTTTTTCAAACATTAATTACCCACGAAGTTACAACCTAATTTTTATTTAATCGCATTATGCGATTTATTCAAAAGGAGTAACTTCTATGTACAAAAAATTATTATTCCATTTCGTTCTTATCTTTTCAATATTTTATTCTGTAACATTTGCACAAAATAATGTTGAAAAACCGGATTCATTAAAATCCTATGAATTGTCAGAAGTAGTTGTAACTGCAACCAAAACTTCAACACCCATTTACCAGCTTGCAAACTCTGTTTCATTAATTGATTCTGCACAAATAAAGAATTCGAATAAAAATAATGTTTATGAATTGTTGCAAACACAAACAGGTGTAAGCATCTCTCAGCAGGGAGCGCCGGGAGCTTTCACCCAAATTTATCTTCGCGGTGCTGATCCCTCCCAGACTCAGGTGTTGATTGACGGCGTAAATATGAATATGGCAAACGATCCGTCCAACACTTTTGATTTTGCAAATCTTTCCACGGATAACATTGATAGAATTGAAATTATTCGCGGTCCGCAGAGTACGCTTTATGGCTCAAACGCACTTGCGGGAGTTATAAATATAATTACAAAGAAAGGATCCGGGGAACAGAAGTTTTTCATCACTTCGGAAGCGGGATCTTATAATACTTTTAAAGGATCAATTGGTACAAGCGGCGGAATGGGAAAATTAAATTATTCCTTAAACTATAGCAGATTTTCAACTGATGGATTTTCTTCGGCTGATAAAAAATTCGGGAACATAGAAAAAGACGGAACTGAAAATTATACTATTTCATCAAGGATTGGATACAGGTTTGCAAATAATTTAAATTTTGATTTCATCGGAAGATTTACAAAAGCAAATACTGATTTCGATCAAACAGGAGGAGCTTTTGGAGATGATCCGACCTATAAATATAACCTGGAAGAAGGTGCGTACCGAATCGAGGGAAATTTGTCTTTAATGGATGGCAAGCTTAAGCAGAAATTCGGAATATCTTTTTCAAGAAATTTAAGAAAATATAAATTTGATGTCTCTGCGAATAATGCCTCCGCATCCAACAGTAATTATGACGGTAAAAGGATAAAATTTGACTGGCAGAGTAATTTTCAAATCAACTCTGATAATTTGGTTGTTCTAGGTATTGAAACTGAAAATGAAATAGCTTCAAGTTATTACTATTACAAAGATTCATACGGTCCTTATGAAAGCAAGTTCCCTGAAAAGAGTGCAAGGACTACGGGAATTTTTTCTGAATACCAGTTAAATATTGATAAAAGATTTTTTGCATCTGCGGGGATCAGGTTTGACAAACACGAAAATTTGGGATCAGCTGTAACATTCAGAATTGCTCCGGCATATATTATCTGGAAAACCGGAACAAAAATTAAAGCAACCTTCGGAACAGGTTTTAAAGCTCCGTCACTTTTTTATTTGTTTGATCCGGCTTACGGTAATCCTGATCTCTCACCGGAAAAAAGTAGAGGCTGGGACGCCGGAATTGAGCAATATCTATTTAATTACAAATTAACGGCAGGTATAACGTATTTCAAGAATACTTTCACCGATCTTTTTGGATTTGACAGCAATTTTAAAACATTAAATGTAAATAAATCAGAAACAAAAGGATTTGAAATATTTTTGGATGCAAAACCAACGAGCGATCTTTCCATTAGCGCCAATTATACTTTTACGGAGAGCAAAAATCTCAGTCCGGGTAGTGCAGATGAAAACCTTTCTTTGTTAAGAAGACCAAAACACAAAGCTGCCATAAGTACAGATTATAAAATTACTAATTCCATTCGTGCAGGAATTGAGGCTATTTTTGTAGGAAACCGTGGTGATAAAGACTTTTCCACTTACCCTGCTACAAGAATTGTTCTAAAAAATTATACTTTGTTAAACTTATCAGCATCATACAAATTATCTGAATTGTTCCGGTTTTTCGGGAGAGTTGTTAATCTTCTAAATTCAGATTATGAAGAAGTTTATGGCTACGGAACAGCAGGGAGATCGGGATATATTGGCCTGAAGATAAATTTTGAATAGATAGATATTTCTTTATATATTTAATTAATTAAATAAGAAACAAACCCTTTAACCAAGGAGACATAATGAACAAAAATTTTATTAACCCTAAATTTTGGGCATTAACATTAATGATTCTTGCCGCTGCATTTACAAGACTGATTCCGCACTATCCGAACTTTACTGCTGTCGGTGCAATGGCTTTGTTTGGTGGAGCATATTTCTCTAAAAAGTATTTAGCTTTTGTTGTGCCATTGTTTGCTCTTTTTATATCCGACTTATTCATTGGATTTTACTCCGGAATGTGGGTAGTTTATTTGAGTTTTGCGTTGATTGTTGTAATTGGAATGCAGATCGAGCAAACAAAAAATCCGGGAAGAGTTTTACTTGCATCTGTAACATCTTCAGTAAGCTTTTTCTTAATTACAAATTTTGCCTTATTTCCTCCCAACACTTTGTACCCGCAAAATTTTGTAGGAATAATGGAAAGTTACACTGCCGCTATTCCATTTTTCAGTTATACTTTGCTGGGTGATTTATTCTTTGTAGGAATAATGTTCGGAGCATATGAAATAGCAAAAGCTAAAATTCCTGCTCTTGCAAAAGCAGAAATTTAATCTTTGTAACCTTCAAGGTCGCAAAACAGTGACCTTGAAGGTTGTGTTTCTCTCAGTAATCACTACTTATTAATGAAGCTACAAACCAACATTCCACTATTAATTGATTTTGACGGAGTTATCCGTTTAGGCAAAAAAACTGCAGAAGATGCTAATGAGTTTTTCAAATTTATTAAGGATAAAAACATCCCATCCTGTATCCTCAGCAATTCTACTTTGAGGAATGGTAAAGATATTAAACAATTCCTGGCAGATAATAAGATAGAAACAGATATTCCCGCTCTATCCTGCGCAGATGCTTCAATTGATTACATTAAAGAGCATTACAAAAGAGTAGCAGTTTTTGCATCTCTAAGCATTAAAGTGATGTGTAAAGATTTGTTAAATTATAGAAATCCCGAAGCTGTTATAGTTGGAGATCTGTCAAATAAATGGTCATATGAGATTTTAAACGAAATTTTTCGATTCGTTTACAGCGGCGCAGATTTTATTGCAATGCAGATGAATAAATTCTGGAGTCCGGATGATGAAAATCTTTACCTCGATGCAGGATCATTTATAACGGCAGTGGAATTTGCAACCGGCAAAAAAGCTAAACTAATTGGTAAGCCTTCTTCAATATTTTTTTATTCCGGTTTAAAAACCCTTGGAGTTAAAGAAGATTCTAAATTTTTAATGCTTGGTGATGATCTTGAGACCGATATATTCGGAGCTCAGAATTTGGGGGGTAAAGGAATTTTAATTTATACAGGTAAAACAGAATATCCTCTGGATAAAAATTCCAATATTAAACCTGATTATGAAGTGATGAACCTTAGAGAAGTGATTGGGCTATACTAAAAAGAATTTTTCATCGACTAAAGTCGAATTGGGGATGACAAAATAGATTATTTCTTCTTCCTTCTCTTCCACGCAAAATTGATAATCTTTTTTAATGCTGTTGTATAATTATAACCGAATGCATCAGCAGATCTCATAAATCCAGCTCCTTCTGTTAAATCAGGATTTGGATTTACCTCAAGAACAAACAATTTATTATCTTTAGTAAGCCTCATATCAATACGCGCATAATCCCGGCACGTCATTGTTTTAAAGGCCTTAATGGCAATTTCCTGTGCTTTCTTTTCAATTTTTTTAGGAAGCTCTGCAGGACAAACTGGAATAGTTTTATGATACGATTCATGGTGAGGATCCCATTTTGCCTGGTAGCTTACAATATTATATAGATGATCTGGCATTTCAGTGAAATCAATTTCGCTTATAGGCAGGGCAAATGGTTCCTTATCTCCCATTACCGCAACATTAAGTTCCCTTCCTTCAATAAATTCCTCTACCAAGGCAGGTTGGGCAAAATATTGTAAGACGTAATTTATCCTGTTTTTCAGGTCTTTATTATTTGTCACTATTGAGTCATTTTCAATGCCTGAACTTGCATCCTCAAAAGCAGGTTTAACTATTAACGGGAAATTCAATTTATGCCTGTATTGTTTCTTTTCCGCACGTACAACCATAAACTGGGGAGTCGGCAGCCCCACAGCATTCAGGAGTCTTTTTGCAAGTATTTTACTCTGGCAATTGGCAAGTGCCATTGGAGGAGCCCCGGTATAGGGAATCCCGAGCAATTCGAGCAGCCCAACCATATTCATCTCCAGCCGGGCGTTGTCTTTGTAAATCTCAACAAAATTAAAAACCACGTCAGGTTTGTTTTTCTTAATATTCTTTAGTAGAATATCAATATCATCTTTAATATTTAAAGTATAAGCATCCACACTGCGGTTGCAGAGTCTTTCCGCCATTAATTCATACTCCTCAACCGGGGTCAGATCATCAATTTCAAAGTATGGAACGAAATCGGAATTTTGAAGGTTTTTATTATCAGGTTTAATATAAAGCTCTGGAGTGGGCTCGTTAAAAATTACAGCAACTTTAAGTTTTTTCTTCATATTGAATATAAAAATACGTAAATATGTCCTTTAAGTAAAATCAGATTTTTTTAACTTTTTATTCAAAAAAAATTATTGCCTCATGAGTTTTTACCCTCAACCCTATAAATATCAATGCGGTCCATTCGCTTTAAAATACAGTCTCGTTATGTTAGGAAAATTTAAAAACGAAAGAGAAATTGGAAGGATTGCCGGTAGCACTTGGTGGTATGGTACTGATGAAATTGGACTTGCAAAAGCTGCAAAAAAATTCGATTGTAAAATGAAATATTTCAGAAGGGAAACTCCTGATGAAGCTATTAAGGCTCTAACAAGTCATTTAAAAAGAGGAATGCCCTGCATACTTAGTGTTGACAGCTGGGAACACTGGATTACTGTTGTAAATGTTCAGAAGGGAAAATTCATAGTAATGGACAGTGTATTGGACAAAGTGATTGTAATTTATGGGGCCAGACAATTGGCTAACAGATGGAAATTTTATGATGAAGACAGTGGCGACATTAGTTATGATGGCTACGCACTTCAGTCTAATACAAAACCTACCACCAAGGCAAATTTTACTCTGGCAAAAGCCAAATATGTAATGAGAGACAGTAATAAAAAACTTGCTGAGAAATGGGACACTTATTTTAATGATCTTATATCAATTTGCAGACCGAGAAATCCAAATGCAAAAAGCACGATATCTTTTAATGAATTTTTGAGGAGGCACGAAAAATTACTTGTGGAACAAATTGCTTACTGGCACGGCGATCCCTCATACGGTGAACTGGATAAGCTTTTAAAAGATATGCAATTTATGGCGGAAGTTTACAATCTTGTCATTCATACCGAGGATCAGAAAAAAGCACTGGTTGATCTTTCTTCATTATTGATGATGTATGCCTGCGGTAAATATGGGATGGATCCACTGTATTAAAAATCTCAATTATGTATTATGAGTTATCAATTAAAAAAAAATAAAAAAATTTTAGACAGGGTAAAAACTGCACTATTAATTATTGATATACAGGAAAGAATTCTGAGTGTAATGCAAAATCCGGACAGGGTGGTCTCAAACACAATAAAATTAATTAAAGGTTTTAAAGTTTTAAATTCCCCTATATATTATACAGAACAATATCCAAAAGGCCTCGGATCAACTTTCTCCGAAATAAAAACCGAATTAGACAATTTATCTGCGATTCAAAAAATGAGCTTCAGTTGCTTTGGGGCAGAAAATTTATTTATGGAATTTAAATCCAAAAATATAGGTCAATTAGTTATTGCAGGGATTGAAGGACATGTATGTGTCCAACAAACTGTACTGGATCTGTTAGCAAATAATTTTCAGGTTAATCTCGCTGCTGATGCCGTTTCTTCAAGAAATCAATTCGATTATGAAATCGCAATAAATAGAATGGAATCTCACGGAGCCGAGATTACAACTACGGAAGCTATTCTTTTTGAAATGCTTAATTACAGTGGGACTGATGAATTTAAGTTAATTTCAAAAATTATTAAATAGCTTAAAATTATTTACTCTTTCACAAATAGCAGGTAGAATATTAAAATAGTTTTAGTCCACGGGTTCAGAATTACCTATGCAATTATCTTCGCTTTACTAGGTATAATGCATTTTGTTTATCCGGATTATTTTATTCAGTTTGTACCTAAAATAATTCCCGGCGGTATTTACTGGGTCTACCTTTTAGGACTTTCACTCGTTGCTGCATCAATTAGTATTTTTGCAAAAAAATTTATGAAAAGAACCTGCTTCCTTTTAACATTTTTATTGTTAATGATCATATTTGTTGTTGATCTTCCTGGATTATTTGATCATGAATTAATGCAAAGCTCAATAATTAATTTATTGAAAGACAGTGCACTAGCTGCAGGCAGTTTGCTTCTTGCTGGTGTATTTTTCAGTGTTGAAATAAAATAACCAATAGTTAAGATGTGTAAAAGACAGTCATTTTATTTGCTATCTATTTTATACATCTAAATGATGTCCCAAAAGTACGATTCTGGCCCAAATCTAGACAATTAATATTGCACCAAAAATTTCTCTTTACAATTAAATATTATTTTAATATAATTCGATTGCGACTGTGTGATTCTATTCCCTTCTCACCACTGTTTTAAAACTATTTTCAGAAAACTGGTATATTTTATAAACTTTCAGGAGTAGTTTATATGAAAATTCCAAGAGTTTTTCTGATAATTGTTTTTTGCAGCTTAGGATTAACAAATGCACAATTCGATCAAGGATTTTCAAGTAAACCAATTATAACGGGAGGAATTTCTCTAGGTTATACAGGGGGATTTGGTTTACAAGGAAATATAATGATCTCCAATTTTGCCAAGGATTTTCCATTAGCAGTGAGATTTGCTTTAGGATATTCATCTTTAGATCCGGGAAACCCAGCTGCAGCACGTAAAATATTCATTAATGATGCAACAAATGGAGTTCCTGAAAAAAGCGGAACGGACTGGAATTATAGAATGGATCTTCTTTATCGGGTTCCCTTTTTATCTATTAATCGTTTCTATCTTTTCGGTGGTGCAAGATATTCTGCATTTTCCGGCGAATTTGATTTTATTAACGGAAATGAATTCTTTAAGATTAAGAGTAGTCAATGGGGACTTGGTTTTGGCGCTGAAAGTTATTTTATGATTGTTCCCAAGATAGACTTTGTAATTTCTTCTGCAGTAGATTACTATTTTGATAGTGCGATTGAAGGACATGATACATCGTACGGCCCGGACGGACAAAATATTAATAGCAGAAATGGATATAATTATTCGGATGCTGATAAAGCAATTAATCAACCTAAATTAATGCTAAGAATATTATTTGGATTCAATATTCATTTTTAATGATTAAGAATACAAATAAAACTAATCCGTCTCTCTTTCTGGCAATTTTTATTGATTTACGGAAAAAGAGAGAGAATTAAATATCAAAAATATTTAAATAAAAAAATGAAAATTTTAGCTTCTCAACCGATAAGATTTATTTATGCTCTACTTTTTACAATTTTAGGATTGAATCATATAATAAATCCTGACGACTATCTTCCCTATGTCCCTACTTTCCTTCCCACAAGTATCTTTTGGGTATATCTGATTGGGACGTTTTTAATTATTGCTTCAATAAGCATCATCCTGAAAAAATATACTAAAATAACCTGCCTGATACTTTCTATATTCCTTATTCTTGTCGTTTTTAGTGTGCACTTTCCATGTCTGTTTTATCCCAAGTTTATGCAGATATCAATTATAAATATTTTAAAGGACACTGGACTGGCAGGAGGGGGATTGATATTAGCCGGGGCAATTGATGTTTCTGAAGTAGAGTAAATATTTTGATATCAATTTTTTTAACAAATTTATATCGCGTTTTTTGCCCTTTTCCATAGATTTGCCGCATTTTGATACAGAATCTCATTTGAATTCAGTAAGAACTACCTTCTTTATCAAGTAATATTTTCTAAAATCCCATTTATTCGTCAAGCGGTAAGTAATTATTACATTATGCAGTATGGCACAGTTTTGATATAACTAGATATGCCCTTAAAGGAGAATATCAGGATAAGGGAAAAGGTTTTTATCAAAACATTTGGAGTTCAAAATGAAAAAGTTCATAATATTACTCGCTTTTACTGGTCTTTTTTTGATGGGGTGTTCTGACACAGTTATGAATCCTGTTACAGAAAATGCTGCTCCTGAGGGTAATGAACAAGTTACAGCAATAACTGCTAAAAATACATCCAATACAATAGACAAATTGCATGAACTTGGATATTTAACTGATTTTTCAGTTGCAGAAAATACTTCAGGATTGTCAAAGTCTTCATCAAATGGAAATCATTCTCGATTTTCTCAAAGAAGTATTGGCTTATTCAAAAACATCCAGGGAAACTGGGGCGGTAATTTATTTATAAACCAGAGCTATAAAAATTTCAAGAATCTGGATGGATGGGTAAAAGCCTCAATTACATTCTCAAAGGGTTCTTTCAATTATTCAACTTTCGTTTTTATGATTGTTGATCCTGATGACGGTACTGTAACATTTTTCCCTCATATGAATTTTGAAGGTGAAGTTACACTGGATGCTGAAATAGATGACATAGATATTTCAAATCTCCCTTCATCTAACGGAAACGGTCCCCAGTTCGTTTACTTCAATGATGATGGTACAAATGAAGTAATTCCGGCAGCTCAGGTTATAATTGACCAGGCAAATAATAGAGTTATTGTTAAAGGTGCAAAACTAAAACATTTTTCAAGATACGGATGGGCTAAATAGTCTATTTTTAGTTTTTACATTTAATAAATTTAAATTGGGAATTACTAAAGTGGAAAAAAATAAATTAGATTATAATAAGTTATTTAAGGAAATTCTTAGCAGCTTCTTTACAAAAAAAGAAATCTCCAGTTTCCAGAAATTGATTTTTGTAAAAAAGCCTGTTAAAAAGAGTCCTTCCTTATCAAAACTAAATAAAAATCAGATAGATCTAAATATAGGTGCAGAATCAGATATTCAGAGACAAATTGATCTTCTAATTACTTTCGCATCAGAAAAACTTAACCAAACCAAATACCTAAGCCTGTTACAACACCTAGGACAATATTGCATAACAGTTGGCGAGATCAATTCTGCAGCCTATATCTTTGATATAGTTATCTCAAAATCCAAATCAAAAAAATCACCGGCTGAGACCAGGGCCAGTGCAATGGATTCGCTTGCAGAAATTTACAGAAGAAAGGCAGAATGGGATAATAGCTTTAATTATGCAAAAAAGGCGCTCGCTATTTATAAAAAGAGTAACAATAAAAAAGGACAGGGAGTCTGCCTAAATCTTATTGGTACTATTTATGGTGAGTTAGGTAATTTTAAAAAGGCTAAAGAATATCTTACAAAGAGTTTGGAGACTGTATCCGGTACAAGAGATACTGATTTACTTGGGAGAGTTCAAATAAACCTGGGAATAGTCAATAGCATTCTTGGTTATAATGAAGATGCTCTTTCTTATCTAAATCGTGCACTAGTTAATTATCAGAAACTATCTAATCAAAAAAGAATTGCGGAAATCCAGCACAATATCGGAATGACGCATGCCAGTATCAATAAGCACGAAACAGCAATGAAGCACTTCAATAGAAGCATTGCAACTTCAATGAAGATCGGATACCTACCTAATATCGGAATTTCTTATCTTGGTAAATCGTTTACTTTTGCAAAACAGGAAGATTACGCAATGGCTGAAGCATTTGCCGATAAAGCAATGCAGATTTGTCATATGGTAGATGATAAGCTTTCTATTGCAGATGCATATAAAATAAAAGGAATGATTCAGCGTGATCTTAAGAATTATGGCAATGCTGAAAATTTCCTGAATACCAGCCTAAGAATTAACAGAGAATTAGGAAATAAGTTAAACGAAGCAGAATCAGCTTATGAACTTGGCGTATTTTACAAGAATCGTGGGAACAAAAATAAAAGTAAATCCAACTTAAATTCAGCATTAAAATATTATAAGACTCTAAAAGCTGAAACAAAAATAAGAGAAATAAAAAGTCAAATCGCTTCCCTATAGGTTTGACCTACGGAGCTTCTTCAATTACTGCTGGTTTGGCATAAATATCTTTTCGTTTATCCAATAAAGGTATTGTAGAACCTTTAATCCTGTTTTCATCCAGCAATGATAAATCTAGATCAGCAATAATAATCTGTTCCTGATTTATTACTCCTTCAGCAGCAATTCCATCTCTTGAAAAGGGAAAATCAGAAGGTGTCATTATTGAAGCCTGGCCATAATGAAGATTCAGATTTTCAACCGGTAAATTGCCCACTGTACTTGTCATCGCAACGAATACCTGGTTCTCAATTGCCCTTGCATGGCAACAATACTTTACTCTTAAAAAGCCCTGTCTGTCATCCGTGCAGGAAGGCACAAAAATAATTTCTGCCCCGGCTTCTGAAACCATTCTTGCAGCTTCCGGAAATTCAACGTCATAGCAAACCATAATTGAAATTGGAGCATATTTAGTATTAAAAACTTTGAATGATTCACCGGGTTCAGTTTTCCATAATTCCTTTTCCCATCTTGTTCTGTGAACTTTATCCTGCGTAAATACATTACCGGATGGAGTAAATAAATAAGCTCTGTTTATCAATCCCCCATTAAGATTTGTAGGATGTGTCCCGCCAATCAAATAAAAATTATTCTGTTTTGCATAAGCTTTCATTAAACTGATATATTGTTCAGTATATTCACCAAGCCTTCTCACTGCAGAAGGAGCATCTTTAGTTTGGACAAAAGATAAGAGCTGTGTAGTAAAAAGTTCCGGCAAAAGTACATAATGCGGGTGATATTCAGCCGCCGAGTCCATTACAAAATCAAGTTGCTGCTCAAATTCATCCCAGCTATTGATTTTTTTTAAATGGTATTGAACTGCTGCGATTCTAACTCTCATTACTCCTCTCCTTTTGGTGGTTTGTAATCTTGATTAAGCCATACGATCAATGTTGCATTTTCAAGCGAATCTTTATCGCCAACTAAATATTGATCAATAATATCACAAAACTGAAATCCTTCTTTCATCTGAAATCTAAGAACCGGGTCATAAATATCGCCCCAAATTACGTGCATTGCGTAGGTATGTGGATCAAATTTATGGGCGTATTTATGATAGTTTGGAATTCTTCCAGCGGCGATTATCCTTTTTAAATTGAGCTGCCTGCATAATTTTCTTCGGGCGGAATATATTTTTTTACCTATACCCCTTTTTCTTAAATCAGGATCCACACAAACTTCCGCACCATACAAAGTTTTACCTTCCGGTCTGTGAGTATTAAAAGTGCCTTTGCCTGTAATTTCTCCCCAATTTTTAAATGGTCCATATTCCTCCCAGAAAATAATTAACGAACTTGAAGTTCCAACTATTTTACCCTCGAATTCTGCTACGAACTGTCCTTCGGGAAAAACTTTAATGTGATTTTCCAATTGTTCTGTTGACCACGGCTTTTGATGAATATATACTTTTTGTTGCAGTGTTCTTATCTCATCAAAATCAGTTCTTTCAGTATTCCTGATTATAACCTTCGAAATCATAAATCTTCCTTAATATTTAATTTATACGGATCAATGGAATTCCAAACTTTAACAATGATCATTGAAGGTTGGTATATCTATAATATATAAATATTTAGACAAATATGAAGTAATAATAAAGCCGCAAATAAATTGCGGCTTTAAACTAAAAATTCAGTAAAAATTAGATATTAAAATCCGAAAGTTAAACCAGCACTTGCGGTTTTAATTTTTGCAAATTTGTAATCTACATTAAGATTAAGAATTGACAATTTAAATGATAGCCCAGCGGTAAATGCAGCCGAATTCTCTCCTTTAAGTTCAAATGAAATATTGTCTGTTTTAGTAATAGTTGTATTTCCAGAAGTTTCATCATAAGTATAATCATAATTTATAGTCGTGGTTGAGGTTTCGGTTGTTAGAGCAAAATATGGAGTAACGGCGATTACACTACCGAAAGTTTTGCTCGCGTATATTCCAAACATAGAGGCTTTTGTTTCAAATACAGTTCCAACTTTCAAATCCTGGTAAAATCCGCCTACAGCAATATCAATCGGAAAAGGTGAATCAAACCAGACAGCAGGGTTATGCATTCCGCCAAATCCCCAATATGTAAAATCTCCAAGATCTTTTATATTAACTTTTGGGAACCACCTGAAAGCCACACTTGTACCCCAAACCGTTCCTATTCCCAACTGGATTGCAGCGGTAGGGAAAATTGAAAGATCATTTAAGAATCCTTTAACATCCGTCAGATTATAATTTGGAATTGTTTGCCCCTGAACCTGCTGTCCCTGGAAATCCAGTACTACATTCTGATTATCTGAACCCATTATTGTTGGGCCCGAAATTTTTAAAGACCAGCTATGACTTAATAATTCATCGTGGATACTCTGCCTTAACATTGGATCTGTAGTTGCACTTGCAGCTATATCAGTGGCCTGGCTTTCAGTAAAATTGAAAGAGCCTACGGTGCTGAAAGTTTTCTCAGCATCACTTATAATAGAACCCATAGCTATTATTTTAAGTTCTAAATTAAAAGAGAACTTAGAAGGTTCGGGGGCTTTTGTTACCCAACCGGTATTAAGATTTGAGCCAAAACTGCTTATTGCAGGACCGACATATCCTTTGGCCGCATCTGATGACAGATTTTTTATTGTGTTATTAAAGCTATTGTCATTAGTTTGAGCAAAGGTCGAGACAGAAATCAAAATCATGCTACAGACAACTAAAGCCGATGCAATTTTCTTCACGGGACCTCCAATAATGAAAAATTTTAAATTAAAATATCCATAATAATAGAAAAGATACAGATTTACTTAACAAATATATCAGTAAAAATAACACAAAGATGTGATAAACAAAAATCAAATATCCAGGTAATCAGCCCAGATTTTAAAGAGTTTAGATGTAGCTAATACGTCATTTCCGCAATAGATAGCAATTTCCTTTGTTTTCCCCGCCTCATATAAATTTTTAACATCCATACCCGAAATTCCTTTAGATTTTGGTGATTCAATTCCGAATGCATTACAATAAAAATCGAGGTTAAATTTTCTGGTCAGACCGTAATAAGTAAATTGATCCAGCAGATCGATGTGAAATGATTTATCGTACCGGTTTGTGATTAAATATTTTGTCGGTTTTATTTTCAACATCGCAGATCGGAGCATTAAAAAGGGAGCGTCAAAAGTTCTTCCATTAAATGTTACTACTTTATCAGCAAATTCAATTATTTTCCAGAAAGATTTGAGCATTTCATTTTCGTCTAATCCTTTAAATTGAGATTGCTTATCCTCTGCCTGCCACTCTTCTCTATTATTACTTTCGTAATAAACAAATGATTTGTTTTTCTCGATATCATATATACCGATAGCCACTATTTTTGAAGTAAATGGATAAAGGCTGGTGTATCTTATAGCATCATCGATTTTTTGTGTTTTGATTTTTTCGTTGGGTTCTTTTTCTGCATATCGCAAAAGGTATTCACGTTGGCTTTCTGCAAGAGATTCAAATGGATATGCAGATGTCTCAATATCGAAAACAATCGTTCGCATTGAATTATTCCCCGTTTTTGTGAAACAAATTTAATGCTATTTTTCAGCGAGTATTCTTACCGAAGGCTCAAATTCCTTTACTTTATTGAAAAAGTCTTCTGTAAAATTTAGAGATTTTCTTGTTTTGGGATCCACCTGTACAATAACTCCGCTACCCGTCGTTATCGTTTTTTTCAATTTAACATTTTCTATTAAGTGGTCAAAACCAAATGAGGAATTTTTTATAAAAGAGATTTTTGAATAAATATTTAACTGATCATCAAATCTTGCGTGATCAAGGTAATTGATTTCATTTTTTACTATGAAGAATAACTTTCCATCAGAGAATAATCCGTTCTCAGGCAGCAATCCTGCGGCTTTTATATAGTCCAGCCTCCCTTCTTCAAAATAATTGATATAAACAGCATTGTTGCAAACACCAAGCATATCAACTTCATTAAATCTGACTTTAACGGTTATATTATGTTTAAAATCCTTTATTTCCATATAATCAAAAAACCTGGTTAATAATATTTATTGCCTTTTTAATTTCATCGAAAGATACATCAAGATGAGTAATTGCCCTAAGTGAATCAACTCTTCCAACCAGCAGCAGCAATCCTTTCTCTTTACATTTTTTCAGAGATTCTTCAATTGTCATTTTCAGGGGTTTGAAGATGAGGATATTGGTCTGAACGGAATCCATATCTATTTCAAGATTTGGATTTTCATTAATCGCTTTAGCTAACATTTGTGCTTTTTCGTGATCTTCTTTCAACCTAGCAATATTATTCTTGAGAGCATACAATCCTCCTGCAGCCATAATTCCAAGCTGTCTCATTCCCCCGCCCCAGGCTTTTCTTATCCTGAAAGCTTCCTGAATAATATCTTTACTCCCGCCAATTATTGAACCGATAGGCGCGCCAAGTCCTTTTGAAAGACAACAAGAAATTGTATCAAAATGTGAAGCATATTCTTTTACCGAAATCCCTGTTTCAACGGAAGCATTCCATATCCTGGCTCCGTCAAGATGAAAATAAAGATTATACTTTTTTGCTAGGTTTTTTAAGGCAATAATATTATCAATAGGATGGATTGTTCCGCCTGCACGGTTGTGAGTATTTTCAACTTCAATTACTTTGGTTTTCGGCATATAATAAGCGCTGGCAGGTCTTATATATATCTCAACCTGTTTGGGAGTAAAAACACCGTTTTCCCCCTGCACAGTCAATAATTGAATTCCGCTTAATGCCGCCGGAGAACCGGATTCATAATTAAAAATATGAGAGTTAAACTCGCAGACAACTTCATCGCCCGGATTTGTTAAAACATTCAGACAAATCTGGTTTCCCATTACCCCACTCGGAACGTAAAGCGCTGCTTCTTTGCCCAGGAGATCCGCCGCGTATTCTTCAAGTTTATTAACTGTCGGATCTTCTCTAAAAACATCATCACCAACTTCTGCTTCAAACATAGCTTTACGCATTTCCAGAGAAGGTTTTGTAACAGTGTCACTTCTTAAATCAATATAATTTTCCATTTTATACCGTGTTTATACTTTTTAAATTTAATAAAACTTATGTAATTGTTCAGCATTTAAAATGATTTGGCGGTGTCTCAATTTCACAATATGTCATCCCGAACTTGTTTCGGGATCTCTTAATTTTCTGAAGATTCTGAAATAAACCTGCCTTTTACCGGTAGGCAGGTTCAGAATGACAATTAACTTATTATTATTAAAAAGTGAAATTGAGACATTATCGGAAACATCATTCGATAGGTTTTAATTTCTTCCTAAAATTTAAAATCAAAAAGAAAACAAAGACACAAATTGATAAGTAGGAAGCAAAAGTTGGAATAATCAAAGGATGTTTTGTAAAAAATGTCTCCCCATCCTGTATTGGTGCATCACCAACCAGGACTGTTCGTGTAAAAAGTTCTGTCTCTTTTAAAGTTTTTCCAAGAGGATCAATTATACAACTTATTCCCCCGTTTGCATCTCTAATTACGGTCTTCCTGTTTTCAATTGCACGAAGCACGGCAATTTCTTTATGCTGATATGGTCCACTGGATCTGCCGTACCAGCTATCGTTAGTTACAACTGTAATAAGATCGGCACCTTTTTTAACAAAATTTGTAACGAAATATGGATAAACAGATTCGTAACAGACAAGACTGTTTATTTTTAGAGGATATACAATTTGAACTGAATCTTGCTTGCTTCTAATTTTGAAACTAAATACGGTTGTATCCCGTCCCACATTCCAGCCTGATATTCCAACACCCCAGCTAAATAAATTACTTAAAAACGGAAGTTGATCAGAGAAAGGGACGTGTTCTCCAAATGGAACAAGTTTAATCTTTCCATATCTTTCTATTTGTGAAGAATAAGGGGAGAAAAGAAGCACACCGTTATAAATTGAGTAGTAAAAATCATCCTGCTTACTGTGTTTTGCATCCGGAGGAATTTTTTCATTTGATGTGAAATAATGAATTTCCGGCATGCCTGTCATCAAATATGCCTCTGCCGGGCGAATCACATTATATATTGAGTCTCTTTCTTTTGCATATTGCATACTTGCTAAATAGGCGGGCAAAGCGGATTCCGGCCATAAAATAAGACCTGCTTTTTGAGCAATTGCTTCTCTTGTCAGGTCTAAATACTGACTAAGGTTTTGATCGAGATTATTTTCCTTCCACTTATCCCATGGGTTAATATTGGGTTGTATTAAACCAACCCTGACATTTATGTCAGAAACCTGGAATGTGGACAGCCTGTAAGAACCATAAAAAAGAACTATCGCAAAAATTAAAACGAATGCTCCCATATTAATAGAATAGGATTTTTGTGAATTCTTATAATTTATTATTGCTCGATAAAGGGAAATATTCAGATAAACCACAATAACGGAAATTCCGACTGCGCCTATTATATCGGCAACCTGTATGAATATTGTAAATTTTGAAAGACCGCTGCCCAAAGTAAGCCAGGGAAAACTAATGTCAGTCAGCATATAAAAATATTCATACGTTATCCAGAAAAACGGAAATGCCAGTAGTGCAAAATTTTTGTTAAATAATCTTTTTGTAATGTAATAAAGCGTTGATGGAATAAGAAAAAGAAGTGGATTAAAAAATATTAATACTCCACCGGCAATCATCAAAAAAGGATCAGTTCCTCCCTGCCAGCTACCAACCCAGTAAACAGTTATTAAACTAAAAACAAAAAACGTCAGGTATGTTGCCCTGTTTATCTCAGCAAGTGTTTTCCTTTTTTCTAAAACATACAGGTACGGGACTAAACCAACAAACATAAAAAGCTGAAACGGAAATGGAAATGGAGGGAAAGAAATTCCAAGTAGTACTCCACTCAAAACAAGAAGCATTCTTTCTTTTTTTCTTTGCTTCTTTTGTTCCGGAGTAAATACATCCCTGTTTTTTAAAAACGGTAATTTCAATTCTGTGCTTTCTTTTTTAATATAAAATATCTAATAACAAAAAATAATATTACTAAACCGGTAATAATTAACCCAATATTGCTGTAGGTTGATAAATATTTATCCACCACTTCAATATTATCACCAAAAATTACGCCCAGATAGAGGACAATAGTATTCCATGCAAAAGCGCTTATAGCAGCCAGAATTACTGTCCTTTTAATATTTAATTCACTTATCCCTGCAAAAAAGGAAATAACGGAACGTGTTCCCGGCATAAACCTGTTGGCCAGAATAATTCCGAAGCCGTATGTTACAAACCAGCTCTCAACTTTTTCCAGCCCTTCAATCGAAATAAATTTTATTTTACCAGCATGCAATACTTTTTTATCAAATTGTGAACCAACAAAATATAGTGTCATAAATCCTAACACACTACCAACAGTTGTAAAGATAAGAGTGGGAACAAAATGAATTGTACCTGTAGCTACAAGTGATCCTCCAACCAGAACGACAAGATCGCTGGGTGAAGGAGGAAAAATATTTTCAATATAGGAAAAGAAAAAAAGGACGATGTAAAGCCAGAATGGCGTCATCCTGGAAATTTCGGAAAGAATATTTTCAATCATATTATTTTTTAATTAATAAAACTGTAGCAAATGCAGATACGCCTTCTTCCCTTCCAATAAATCCCAGCTTTTCAGTTGTAGTAGCTTTGACTGAAATATTTTCAATTTCAGTATTTAAGATTTCTGAAATTCTTTTTTGTATTTGCGGAATGTGTTGAGCCAACTTAGGTTTTTGCATTGCAACTATAGAGTCCAGGTTACCGAGGTAAAAGCCTTTATCAAGGATTAATTGATATACTTTCCCAAGTAATTCAGCGCTGTCAGCATTTTTAAATTCAGGATCAGTATCCGGAAAATGCTGACCGATATCTCCAAGTGAAAGAGCTCCGAGCAATGCATCAGATATAGCATGCAATAGTACATCTGCATCTGAATGACCAAGTAATCCTTTTTCAAAAGGAATTTCAATTCCCCCAAGGATTAATTTTCTGCCTTCAGCAAATGCGTGTACATCAAAACCGATTCCTATGCGAAAATTATTTTTCAATGTCTTATCTCGAAATGTGTAAATTCATTTTGTGAAGCATTCCATTCAATGTTAGCATTTTTAACAGAAGCATGAGAAGGACCAATTTTAATTTTATTAAACAAATTTTCAATCTGGAATTTATCTCCCTCAACAATTGTTAATACTTCACCTGTGTAAAGGTTTTTAACAAATCCTTTCAGCCCGAAAGAATTTGCTTCCCTGTAAACAAAATACCTGAAACCAACTCCCTGAACTAATCCATTTACTAAGATTTCTGCTCTTTTTTCACTTTCACTCATCTTTAGAAACTTCTTTTTTACCCATTAATTCTGAAACCAGTAATCCTGTAAATATAAAGATACCGCCAATAAACCCAAAATAAGAAATCCTTTCGCCAATAATTACAAAAGCAAAAAAAGCAGCAAAAATAGGTTCAAGTGAAAAAATAATTGCAGCTTTTGTTGGCGTTACAAATTTTTGAAATTTTGTTTGAAGAGAAGTTGCAATAACTGTTGCAAACAATGCAGTGTAAATTACGGCAAATATAACCTGGTTATTTAATGAAAACCTGAAACTCTCGAAACCTGAAACGGAAAGACCAAAAGTAAAAATCCATCCAAGTATTGCTGTTACTGTTATCTGAACGAAAACAAGTAATTTATAATCAAACTTATGGCTGACCATATCCAGGTAAACAATGTATAAAGCAAAGGAGATTGCACAGAACAGCGTAAATAAATCGCCGATATTAAAATTCCCACCAAGTTCAGAAAAGATATCCAGAACTGAAGTTCCTTTGCTCGATAAAAGCATAAGTCCAAGCAGAACAAGAAAAATTCCTAAAATATTTTCTTTGCGCGGGATTCTTTTTTCAATTATAAACTGGAAAATTGGCGTGAATACGACAAATGTTCCGGTTATAAATCCGGATTTTGTGGCTGAAGTAAAATTGAGACCGATTGTCTGCGTTGCAAAGCCTGCAAAATTCAGCAAGCCGAGAATTACTCCACCAATAATTGCCTGCCGGGTTGATATTTTTATAACACCAAAAATAAATGGAAGTATTATTAGCGCTGCTAAAGAGAATCTTAAAGAAACAAATAAAAGTGGTGATACGTTTTCAAGAGAACTTTTGATCACGACAAAAGTTACACCCCAGAGAAGTGTTGTTAATAATAAAGCACCATCGCCAGCATATTTCTTCATCAGCTAAATGATATTATTGGAATGAAATTGAAGATTAAAATGTAGAAAAAAGAATTATTCTTTTTCGCTGGAATATCCAAAAGACTTTAACATTTTTTCATCAGAACGCCATTTTTCTCTGACCCTTACTCTCAGGTCAAGATAAACCGGTCTGTCAAGAAATTCTTCTATTGATTTGCGTGCAGTTTCTCCAACCCGTTTTAATGCGGCGCCTTCTTTGCCAATTAAAATTCCTTTCTGGCTGTCCCTTTCTACAATAATTTCAGCCTGAATAAAATCTTTTCTTCCTTCCCTTTCTTTAAAGTCTACAATTATTACTTCGCTGCTGTAAGGGATCTCATCTTTATAAAATTCAAATATTTTTTCTCTAATAATTTCCGATACAAAAAATCTTTCATTTTCGTCGGCAACAATATCATCAGGATAAAATTTTGGTCCCTCGGGCAGGCATTCAACAATTTCATTTACAACAGAATGAACATTATAAGCCTGTTTTGAAGAAATAGGAATTATTTTTTTGAAGTAATTAGTCTTTTCAACTTTTATAATAAGTTCACTCACCTGTTCCTGGGTTGAAAGATCAATTTTATTAAGTAATAAAATTTTAGGTTTTTTGCTTTTACTTAGTAATTCATAAATAAATGCATCTTTCAGAGTATCTTCACCTGTAGGATCCAGCGCAACATCCATTATTAACAAAATTACATCTGCATCAGTTACTGAAGTAACAACAGCATCCATCATTTTTTGCTGAAGGAGATATGCAGGCTTTAAAATGCCGGGAGTGTCTAAAAAAATAACCTGGTAATTGTCATCCGATAAAATACCAAGAATTCTCTTCCGGGTAGTTTGAGGCTTATTTGTAATAATTGAAATTTTTTGTCCAAGTAAAGCATTTAGCAAAGTGGACTTACCTGCATTCGGGAGTCCAAGTATTGTAGCATATCCGGCTTTCGTGTTCATAATTATTTATTTGATTTCAATTTTAAAATTAGAATATAAATTTCCTACCCAAATATACAAACTATGAATGAATATTAAGAATATCTAATTGATGTTTTAAAAATAAATTAGCCAATGAATTCATCCATTGGCTAAAAAAATAGAAAAGGATTGGGAAGAATTTAGTTACTTTTACCGATACTATGCTTAACTCTCTTTAATGTATCAAAAACAAAATATATTGACAGCAAAAGTCCAAACGAAAATACGCTTCCGATAATTGCAATATTCTTTCCGGTAAGGAAGTTTTTGATTGGATCAGTAATACTCTGAAAAGCGTTTACAGTATTTCCGATTATTTTTTCGGATCCCTGTCCGGCGGATGGTGCAGACAAAATTGCAAAAACTACATAACCAATTATTAATACGCTAATTGCAACAAATATTGAAGAGACGGAAAAAACAAAAATTTTCTGATCTTTTTTTGCTTTTGACTTTTTGGCAATTTTCTTCATCAATTTAGTTGTAAAATCATCACCCAATTCGCTTTCCTTTAATTTTGATAATTCGTTATGAACAGCCTGTAATGCTTTTAATCTTTTCCTGTTTTCAACAGACGAATCAAGTTGTTCTTTCACCATCTTGTGAGTCGCCTGGTCAAGCTCGTTATCCAAAAACTTATTTAATATTTCATCGGTTAATTTATTCATAAAAATTCCTCGGTGTAGTTGTTCTTTAAAACAATATCCTTTAAGGCATTTCTTGATCTATATAACATCACCTTAACATTTGAAAGAGATGTATCAAGCGCTTTACTTATTTCTTCACAAGTCATATCATTCAGATAAAACATGGTAATAACAGTTGCATAATTTACAGGTAACTCATCTACCATATTATTTATGAATTCTGACATATCATTCTTTTCGGTCATATTATAGTCATATTTGCTTTCTAAATCAAAATGATCATCTACAGACGACATTTCTGATTCAATTTTTCTTTTTTTACTTGATAGCTTTGTTAATGTTGTATTATAAACTATCCTGTAAAACCATGTTGAAAATTTAGATTCATTCCTGAAACTATCCAGAGAATTAAAGGCTTTGATAAAGCAATCCTGTAAAACTTCCTCTGCATCCATTTCATTTTTGAGCATACGCTTAACGAGAGAAAAAGCCTTGTTCTTATATCTATCAACAATAATTGAATAATCATTTTGATTACCGCGCTTGACAGATTCTATAATTTCAAGATCGGTTAAGTTCTTCATTTATGTTTTTTGACATATTTTCTGACCAAAAGGTTACAGTTTTTAAAGAACGCGCACACGATTTATCTGAACATACTAAAAACTATACTAAATAAAGAAACCTGAATTTTTAACAAAAGCAAATAGCCTCATTTTTGCCCTATTTTGCAATGTATTTCAGTGTAACCTATTTCAAATTATCCTTGTCTTAAGTATTAGAAGATCGGGATGAGAGAAAAAACAGGTGTAACCTGATTTGAAATTTTGAAGTCATAAAGAGAAAATTAAAACATAAGGAGAAGAAAAATGCGTGCAGAAGAAATAGCGGTATTTATACCAATAGTGTTCTTTCTCGTTGCAGGGTTAGTATTAGTTGCTTATTACTACCTTAGATCGAAAGAAAGACAGATGTTAATTGAAAAAAATATGGATGCGGATTCAATTAAAGAATTCTTTGAGAATAAAAGATTCTCAGATCCATACAGATTATTTAAATTTGGAATTGTTTGTTTATTCTTTGGAATTGGCTTAGGATTAGGATTGATCTTACAAGATGCTACTTACAAAGATTACTGGGTACCATTTATGCTTTTCACTATTACAGGTTTAGGGTTTATAGTAGCAAATTTGGTTGCGCTAAAACTTGATAAAAAGAAAGACTGATTTAAATAAAAAAGTAAGGCAGCAAAAAGAAAAGGCGTCCGTATAGGCGCCTTTTTATTTTTTATCCCTGTTCAGCAAGCCATCTTTCAGCATCAATAGCAGCACGACAACCTGTTCCGGCGGCAGTAACTGCCTGCCGGTAAGTTTTGTCTGCAACATCACCCGCTGCAAAAACTCCCGGAATATTTGTGTAGGTTGATGCACCTTTTACAAGCAGGTAGCCGGTTTCATCCATATCCAGCTTTCCTTTAAATAATTTTGTGTTTGGCTTATGCCCAATGGCAATAAATAAACCGTCAGCCTGAACTTCTTCAGTTACACCAGTTTTTGTATCTTCAAGAATTACACCTGTCATTACCTTTCTGCCATTTTCATCTTTTCCCAAAACTACTTTTACAACTTTATTGGTCTGGAATTTTATTTTAGGATTCTTCTGTGCTCTTTCAGTCATAATTTTCGAGGCCCTAAATTCATCGCGCCTGTGAATAACCGTAACTTCAGAAGCATATTTTGTTAGAAAATTAGCTTCTTCCATTGCAGTATCTCCGCCCCCAACAACCAGAACTTTTAATCCTTTATAGAAAAATCCGTCACAAGTTGCACAAGCTGAAACTCCGTAACCCATATATTTATTTTCACTTTCTAAGCCTAACAATTTAGCAGTAGCTCCAGTTGAAATAATAACTGCATCTGCTTTATATTCTTCACCTTCATAAGTTTTTAAAGTGAAAGGACGATTTGAAAAATCAACTTCCGTTATTTCTTTATAAATTGATTTTGCTCCAAATCTTTGAGCCTGCTTCCTCATTACATCCATTAATTCCGGTCCCATAATTCCATTTTCGAACCCGGGATAATTTTCAACATCTGTTGTAATCGTTAATTGCCCACCCGGCTGCATTCCTTCGAATATTACCGGCTCTAGGTTTGCCCTGCCTGCATATAATGCGGCTGTAAATCCAGCAGGACCTGATCCTATTATTATTATTTTATAATGATTTTCTGACATAATTTCTCCAGTTTCAGTATTAGAATATAATCAATAGACAAAATTACAAATATTTATCATAATTATTTTTCGTGTTACCCATTAGATAAAATTTTCACTAAAAAGATTCATTTATTTTTTTAGAAATTCAGCATTGCGTTTTAATCCCTTTAACTTTACGCGTTTTACAGGACTTTCAGAGAATCTCTCCTTAAATTCATCATTATCCATTTCTAAAATTTCATCAAGCGCAATTTCCTTATTTTCATTTTGAGGTTTAAACTCATCGAAATTACTTAATTCTGAAAACTTCAAATTCCATGGACAAACATCCTGACAAATATCACAACCGTAAACCCAATTTTCGAATTTGCCTCTGAATTCGTCCGGGATCTCACCTTTATTTTCAATTGTCAGATTGGATATACATTTATTTGCATCAACCATGTATTCTGAAACAATTGCATTAGTCGGGCAAGCATCAATGCATGCAGTACAAGAACCACAAAAATCTTCAATTTGTTTTGAATATTTGAATTCATAATTAGTAATTATATTTGCTAAAAATATCCAGCTACCAATTTCTTTATTTATCAGGTTTGTGTGTTTACCAATCCATCCAAGCCCGGCTTTTTTTGCCCATACTTTATCCATTACCGGTCCGGTATCTACATATGATATTGATTCAAATCCGGGATCAATTTCTTTTAATTTAGCTTCGAGTTTTTCAAGCAAATCCCAGATCATAAGGTGGTAATCTTTTCCCCATGCATATCGTGAAACCTTGCCTACCGGCAGGCAGGCCTTCCCTTTCGAAGAATCTTCAGAATAATTTTCATCGGTATAATAATTTAAGGCAAGCGAAATTACGCTGCGTGCACCGGGAAGTATATTTCTAACATCAACTCTTTTTTCTTTGTTGCGCTCCATATAACTCATTCCCGATTGATAACCGAGACTGAGCCA
>DATFMR010000041.1:0-41363 GCA_035266865.1 Ignavibacteriaceae bacterium
TCTACTCTGGCATGGTAATGCTGCTTCCAGGGAGGTTCCTGAAAAATATAAAACATCTACAAAATATATTCGTGAATTTAACAAAGTATTTACAAATCACCCGGAATTAAAAACAACCATAATTGCTGTTGGCGACGGAATTGGTTTGGGGATAAGAGTAAAATGATTGAACAATTTTATGAAAATCCGAGAGAGCTCGTTAAAGAAATTGATGATTTTTCAGGCAATAAATTATCTGCCCGGGACGATCTTCAAAGATTATTTGATGTTTCCCTAAACGAAAAAAATGAAAAACTTTTTGAGGAAACTGTATTTACGGCTAAATATGTATTGGGATTAATGAGAGTGATGAAAAAAGGGACATCGAACCCTGAAATTGAAAGCCTGGATCACGTTAAAAAAGATTTAACTGTTAATATGGAAAAAGTTGTTGGACAAATAAGAGAATTAATATCAGGAAGTAATGAAGTTGATAAAAAATACTTTGAAGATAACTTTTTGCAGATGAACCCGGAGGCATTCCAGAATTTGAATAAATTATTAGAAGACCTGGAATGGACTAAAAAATTTATGAATGATTTAAAAAGAAGTTGAAAAATAGATTTTTAAATTGCAATTAAATTTGGTTCCTTTTTTTAATAGTAATTTATTTCATCTTTTTCTTCAATTTTTATTGAACCGCTGGTTTTTTCTATCAAATACTCTTTAAGGTTACTAACCAATTTAGGTTTTACCAGGCATTTAAATTTTACAACCTCTGTGTATTTTGTATCTAAAATTTTCATTTTAAAATCAGCAAAGGTTTTATGCAAAAGACTGGTAAATGAAAAATCGCCTTCAATAATAATTGTTTTATAAGCAGTCTTTCTGATTTTTTCCGCTTCATTTAGCACTGATTGTGCAGAAGCATAGTAAGCCTTGCCGAGCGGACCAACACCTAATTTTGTTCCTCCAAAATATCGAACAACTATAACAAGTACGTTTGTAATCCCAAAATGATCAATGGCATTAAGAATTCTAACTCCTGCTGTACCTGATGGTTCTCCATCATCAGAATATTTGAATTGACCATCAATCAATTTATAAGCGTAGCAGTGATGAGTCGCATCGTAAAAATTTTTCTTTACAGAAACCAGGATTTGATTAAAATCCTCCTCATTTTGAACAGGATATGCCTGCCCGGCAAAAAGTGAACCTTTTTCTTTGAAACTGGTTTCGTGAAATTTGCTGATTGTTAGTATTTCTTCCAATTGTGGCATTTTAATTAATTATTCTAAAAAAAGCAGTGTTGGTCACTTCTATTTTATTTGATTTTCAAACTCTCAATAGGTAATATAAATATTTAAATATTTAAACTTGATGCGAAATTGGAAAAAGAAACGATAATTATACGCGGTGCCCGCGAGCATAATTTAAAGAACATTGACATCGATATTCCCCGCGATTCTTTCACTGTAATTACGGGACTTTCCGGTTCAGGAAAATCATCTCTGGCTTTTGATACAATCTATGCAGAAGGACAGAGAAGATATATTGAGTCTCTTTCAGCCTATGCTCGCCAGTTTTTGGATATGCTTGAAAAACCGGATGTTGATCTTATTGAAGGGTTAAGCCCGGCAATTTCAATCGAACAAAAATCAACATCAGGAAATCCCCGTTCTACTGTCGGCACAGTTACAGAAATTTACGATTATCTTCGACTACTTTATGCAAGACTCGGTATACCTCATTGTTATAATTGCGGAAAGCCTGTCAGCAAACAATCGTCCGCACAAATTATTGATACAATTATCACCTCGCAAAATGGCAAAAAAATAAATGTGCTTGCACCGGTTGTTCGTGGAAGAAAAGGACATTACCGCGAGCTGTTTGAAGAGATCGCGTCAGACGGCTTTTTAAAAGTTCGTGTTGATGATGAATACCACGAAATTACAAAAGGCTTCCAGGTTGATCGTTATAAAATTCACAATATTGAAATAGTTGTCGATAAAGTGAATGTAGGTGAATCATCGCGAAGCAGGCTTACGGAATCAATTGGAGTTGGACTAAACTACGGTAACGGGATAGTAATTGTAAATGACGGAAAAGAGGATCACATTTACAGTCGCCATCTTGCTTGCCTTGATTGCGGAATAAGCTACAGGGAACTTGCTCCAAATTCTTTTTCGTTTAATTCACCCTACGGTTCCTGCCCTGATTGTGAGGGACTGGGGGAAAAGAAAGAACTGAGTCTTGATTTAATAATTCCTGACTGGAATAAATCAATAAATGAAGAAGGAATTGCCGCTCTAGGTAAACCGAGATCGATATGGATATTCAACCAGCTATCTGCCGTAGCAGAAAAATTCAATTTTAATTACGATACAAAATTAAATGATCTTTCGGATGAGCAGAAGGTCATTCTATTGAACGGAACCACTGAAAAGATTTCTTTCAGCTATTCTTATGGCGGTGGCAAACCGGTTACATATTATCATAAATTTGCCGGAATTATTAGATACCTAAAAAATTATTACAACACTACTACCTCAAATAATATAAGAGAATGGGTTGAATCTTATATGACAACTGTACTTTGTCCGTCTTGCGGCGGAGGCAGGTTAAAAAAAGAATCTCTTTCAGTAAAATTCCAGGATAAAAATATTAGTGAAGTTACTTCACTGTCGATTCAAAGAAGTTTTGAATTTTTCAAAAAAATAAAGCTCAGTGGCAGAAATGCAATAATTGCAAAACCGATTTTTAAAGAAATAATATCCAGACTTGAATTCTTGTTAAACGTAGGACTCGATTATTTAACATTAAATCGATCAGCAAGAACTCTGAGCGGCGGTGAATCCCAAAGAATAAGACTGGCAACACAAATAGGTTCTCAGCTCGCTGGAGTTTTATATGTTCTTGATGAACCGAGTATCGGGTTACATCAAAGCGATAATTTAAAACTAATTAATTCACTTAAAAATCTCCGTGATCTTGGTAACACAGTAATTGTTGTTGAACACGACAGGGAAACCATTGAAAGCTCAGATTATATGATTGACCTTGGTCCGGCAGCTGGTGAGCACGGAGGAGAAATATGTCTTTTTGGTGCAACTTCTGACCTCGTTAATTCAAAAAATGGAATTGATTCTTTAACACTTCAGTATTTAAAGCATAATAAAAAAATTGAACTACCTAAAAAAAGAAGAAAAGGAATCGGTAAAAAGATAGTACTCAATGGGGCTAGTGGAAATAATCTGCAGGAAGTTGATCTGAAAATTCCTCTTGGTACTCTTACTTTAATTTCCGGAGTTAGCGGATCAGGAAAATCTTCTCTTGTAAATGAAACTCTGGTAAAAATATTGATGAACAAAATTTACAAATCAAAAGTAGTTCCGCTTCCCTTTAAAGACATTTCCGGTCTCGAACATATTGATAAAATTATAGAAATAGATCAATCGCCAATTGGCAGAACTCCGAGATCAAATCCCGCTACTTATACAGGGCTTTTTACTTTTATCCGCGATCTTTATGCGCAAATGCCTGAATCAAAAATGCGGGGCTATGCAACAGGCAGATTTAGTTTTAATGTTACAGGCGGCAGATGTGAAGAATGCGGCGGCGACGGATTAAGAAAAATTGAAATGAATTTCCTTCCAGATGTTTACATAGAATGTGATGTTTGCCACGGTAAAAGATACAATAGGGAAACGCTTGAAGTTCTGTATAAAACAAAATCTATTTCCGACATCCTGGATATGCGGATTGACGAGGCACTTGATTTTTTTGCAGACCTTCCGCGAATAAAAAGAAAAATAAAAGCTATTCACGATGTAGGGCTTGGTTACATAAGACTTGGTCAGCAGGCAACAACTTTATCCGGCGGTGAAGCGCAGAGAGTTAAACTTGCTACCGAGTTGAGCAAGGTCAGTACCGGAAAAACGATGTATATACTGGATGAGCCTACTACAGGTCTTCATTTTGAAGATGTAAGAATTTTGCTCGGAGTTCTAAATAAACTCGTTGAAAAGGGAAATACTGTAATTGTAGTTGAGCACAATCTTGACGTGATTAAAATGGCTGACTGGATTATTGATCTCGGACCGGGCGGAGGTGAACATGGAGGCAAAATCGTTGCTGAAGGCACACCGGAACAAATTGTGAAGAATGAAAAAAGTGTAACCGGTAAATATTTACTTTCCGAACTATAATCCCCTTATTTATAAAGACTTACCTCTATTATTAACTAATTTTACCAATTAAATTCTAAAATTATGGAAACTAAAACTTGACAAACCAGTTTCCACTTTTTATATTGGAAACTAAAATTATAAAAATAGTTTCCAAGAAAATTAATGACATCAGAAAAAGAAAACATTTTAACAGGGGCGCAAAAGATCTTTCTAAGAGAAGGATTTTATAAAACTCCTATGGACGATATTGCTGCCGATCTTAAGGTGAGCAAAAAAACAATTTATAAGCATTTTAATTCCAAAGAAGAAATAGTCCGCGAATGCCTGATGAATTACATTTCAAAAAACCACAAGAATATTATTAATATTGTTTCTGCAGATATAAATGCCGTAGAAAAATTATATAAAATGTTTGGCTCTGTAAGTAAAATGCTCCTTAACATAAGTGAGAAGTTTGTCAGGGATATAAGAGATTACATGCCTGATCTCTGGAAGGAAATTGATAAGATTAGAACAAAAATACTTTTCGAAAATTTAAAAATAATAGTTGAGCAGGGACAAAAAGAGGGATTAATTGTCGATACTCAGAGTGAAGTATTGATCGGTGCATTTGTAGCTTCAATCAGGGGAGTTATAAACCCGGATTCTTTAATTAATAATAAGCTTTCGCCAATTAAAGCTGCTGAATCGGTTATTGATATTCTATTAAATGGAATTATTACAACTAAAGGAAGGAAGATTTTTATGAAACTTAAAAGTGGAGAAAATAAATGAAAAAGTTAATGATGATTATATTACCTGCATTTTTATTCCTTTTTGCAGGTTGTGGAAATGGAAATGATAACAATAAAATTGAAGCATCCGGAAATATTGAAGCAACTGATGTAGTTGTAAGTGCAAAAGTAGGCGGACAAATTGAAAAGCTAAATTTTATTGAAGGACAAAGAGTTAATAAAAATGATACTTTATTAATAATTGATAGTGAATCATCGAAACTTCAATTGCAGCAGGCAGAAGCTGCTGAAAGTCTTGCCGAAGCCCAATTACAATTATTAAAAAATGGTGCGCGTAAAGAAGATATCCTACAGGCAGAAGCAAATTTAAAACAAGCTGAAATTAGCCTGGCGCAGGCAAAACGGGATAAAGAAAGAATGGATAAGCTCTATGCGGCAAAGACAATTTCTCAGAAGCAATATGAAGATGCAACGGACAGGTATAATCTAATGGAACAACAATATAAAGCTGCAAAAGAGAATTATACAAAGCTAAAAGATTTTGCCCGTCCCGAAGAAATTAAACAGGCAGTTGCCCGTGTTGAACAGGCAAAAGCAAATGCTAATCTTATCAGGAAAAATATCCGCGACAGCTATATTCTGTCTCCAATAAATGGATTTGTTGTAAAGAAATATTTTGAAGAAGGGGAGACTGTATCTCCTTTGGCTTCATTATTAAAAATATCCGATTTATCCAAAGTGAAATTAATAATTTATGTTTCTGAAGAAGAATTAGGGAATGTTAAACTGGGACAAAAAGCAGATGTAACCACAGATTCATACAATAATAAAAATTATGATGGTAAGGTAATTTATATCTCTCCCGAAGCCGAGTTCACTCCTAAAAATATTCAAACTAAAGATGAAAGAACAAAATTAGTCTTCGCTGTAAAAATAGAAATTAATAACCCAGACTTCGAATTGAAACCTGGAATTCCGGCAGACGCTGTGATCAAGTTTTAAGGTTTTAATGTTAAAAGTTGAAAGTTTATTCTCAGATTATTAAAGGGAGGATATAATGAAAATAAAAAGATTTGAAGATCCAGAAATATGGAAAGAATCAAGGATGCTTGTAGGCAATATTTACAAATTAACTTCAAAACCTAAATTAAAAAGTGATTTTGGATTGAAAGATCAATTACAAAGGCATCAGTATTAATTATGAATAATATTGCAGAAGGCTTTGAGAGAAATTCAAATAAGGGTTTTATTAGATTCTTGGGTTATTCAAAAGGATCGGCTGGTGAAATTAGGAGTTTAATGTATGTCGCATTGGATTTGAAATTTATTTCACAAAATGAATTTAATAAATTATTTGAGGAGCTGAAATTTTAATAAAAAAATTTTCTTCTTTAATTAAATACTTAAAGTCTAAAACATAAATGGAGTAAACCTTTTACCTTCAAACATTCAACCTTTAACAAATTTATGAATCAAACAATTAAGATAAATAACCTAACTAAATCCTTTGGAGATGTAAAAGCAGTTCAGGGAGTAACTTACAGCGTTAAAAAAGGAGAAATGTTTGGGCTGGTTGGTCCCGACGGAGCCGGTAAAACAACTACAATAAGAATGTTGTGCGGATTATTGAAACCGGATGATGGAAGTGCCGAAATTCTTGATATGAACCTTACAACGGATAGAAACAAAATCCAGGATAATGTTGGATATTTGTCGCAAAAATTCAGTTTATACGGCGATCTGACAATTGACGAAAACATCGAATTCTTCGCTGATATTCACAACGTTAAAGATTATGAAGGAAGACGGAATGAGTTGCTAGAGTTTACCAGGTTAACACCTTTTCGTAAAAGGCTTGCCGACAATCTATCCGGTGGAATGAAGCAGAAACTTGCACTTGCCTGCAGCCTTATTCACAGACCCAAAATTCTTTATCTCGATGAACCCACAACCGGAGTCGATCCGGTTTCAAGGAGAGACTTCTGGAAAATTCTTTCAAGCCTGATGAAAGAGGGTATAACAATATTAATGTCCACACCATATCTGGATGAGGCTGAAAGATGCAACCGCGTTGCTTTAATGGACAAAGGAAAAATTATTGTACTCGATACTCCCAAAGCTGTAAAGGATTCTATTAAAAAGGTTATTGCTGAAATAGTCTGCACAAAAGTAAGAGAAGCATACAAACTTGTAAGAGATGATCTGAAAAAAGAAGTCCAGTTATTCGGTGATAGAATAAATGTTTTATTAAATAAAGATTCAAATGAATACGAAAAAATTAAGAAATATCTAAATGAAAATTCAATAGAAGTGATAAGTCATAGAATGATTCCACCGTCCTTAGAAAATGTATTTATTCATCTGGTTGAAAAGGAAAGTAGTCAGGAAATAGAAGACAGGAGAAGAATATAAATTGTAATAGATAAGGAAGATTACAATGGAAAAATCGAAAAAATTTACTGATTTAATAGTATGGGATAAAGCACATAAATTTGTTTTGCAGGTTTATAAAGATACGAAACATTTTCCCAGGGAAGAGTCATTTGGACTAACTTCTCAATTTAGAAGAGCAGCCGTTTCTGTTCCGGCAAATATTGCAGAAGGTTTCAGAAGGAGAGGCAAAAAGGATAAAATTAGAATTTTGAATATTTCGGAAGGGTCTTTAGAGGAGTGTAAATATTATTTAATTCTTGCTAGAGATCTAAATTATGTAAAATAAAATAATCAATGATCTGGTAGAAGAAGTCAGTAAACTACTGAACGCCTATAGCAAGGCAATTCTGACTTCTGTCTCCTGATTCCTTCATACTTGTATTTTTATGAAAACAATTGAAGTAAATAATCTGGTAAAACAATTTGGCGATTTCAAAGCTGTTGACAAAGTATCTTTTTCTGTTGAGAAGGGAGAAGTGTTTGGATTTTTGGGCGCAAATGGTGCAGGAAAATCTACTACGATAAGAATGTTATGTGGAATTCTTGAGCCAACTGATGGCGATGCATTGGTCGGCGGTTTCAGCATTATGAATGAGCCAGATAAAGTAAAGCAAAATATCGGGTATATGTCACAGAGATTTTCTCTCTATAATGATCTTACTGTGGAGGAAAATATAAATTTCTTTGGTGGGGTTTATGGATTATACGGAAAGGAACTGGAAGAAAGGAAAAATTGGGTGCTGGAAATTTCTAATTTAAAAAATGATAAAAACGTTTTAACAAATTCATTACCCGGGGGAATTAAGCAAAGGCTTGCTTTAGGTACAGCGGTAATTCATCGTCCTGCCATTGTTTTTCTTGATGAACCTACAAGTGGTGTTGATCCTATTTCAAGAAGAAGTTTCTGGGACCTGATAAATGAACTTTCTACCGGTGGAACAACTATCCTGGTTACAACCCATTATCTGGAGGAAGCAGAATTTTGCAACAATATTATTTTGATGAATGCAGGCAAGCTGATCGCGGAAGGAAACCCTAAAGAATTAAAAACAAATTATTTAAAGAATCCAATATTCGAAGTTGAATGTGAAAATGTTGTAACTGCTATGGAATTACTTGAGAAACAGGACTTTGTTGAAGATACTTCAATATTTGGAAATCAAATACATATAATTGTTAAAGAGGATAATGGCAATATAGATTTAATAAAAAATGTACTTGTGCAAAACTCGATAAAAATTGAGAGAATTGACCAAATAATACCCACGCTGGAAGATGTGTTTATTCATTTGCTGGAAAAGGATAAAAAATAAATATGTTTAAGAGAACACTTGCTATAGCAAAGAAAGAAGTCAGGCAACTCAAACGAGATTCCAGGATGCTATTTGTATTGTTCGCATTTCCCGTTCTTCTTCTTGTAATATTTGGATACGCAATAAATTTTGATGTTCATCATATAAAGATGGCAGTTTATGATCAGGATAGATCTGTTGACAGCAGAAACTTTATAGATATGCTTACCAGCTCTGATTACTTTGATATTATAGGTTATATAAATGACGAAAGCCAGATAAAGAAAATTCTTGATGTGGGGGATGCTCAGTGTGTGTTGGTTTTTCCAAAAGATATGTCAAAAGATTTTTATTCCGGCAGGGAAGCTAAAATTCAAATCTTGGTAGATGGTGTAAATGGAAATACAGCTACAATTGTTTCAAACTATATCACCGCCGCAACATCTACATATTCTCAAAAAATCAGCCAGGAGGTTCTCGATCTAAAAGGAAGAAAATCCTACAACCCAATTGATTTACAGCCCGTATTCTGGTTTAATCCTGCATTACTTTCTACACTTTTTCTAATTCCCGGACTAATAGCGATGATCCTGATAATAACTGCGGTTATTGCCATTTCACTTTCAATTGTAAGAGAAAAGGAAAGAGGAACAATTGAACAAATTCACGTTTCACCGCTTTCTGCTATTGAATTATTGCTGGGTAAAACAATTCCTTATGTTATTATTGGCTTGTTTATCGCTGCTATGATTCTTGTTGCAGGGAATATTCTTTTTGGAGTTGTTGTAAACGGAAGTTACATCCTTTTATTTTTAACGACGTTATTATTTCTTTTTGCATCTTCTAATCTCGGAATATTTGTTTCAAGTATTGCTGATACACAACAGGTGGCTTTCCAGATTGCTACACTTGTTTCTTTACTCCCTTCAGTTATTTTATCCGGGTTCATTTTTCCAATTGATAGTATGCCGGCGGTAATTCAAGTAATAACCAATATTACTCCTGCAAAATTCTATATAATAATTTTGCGGTCGATTCTTTTAAAAGGTGTTGGTTTAAGCGCTTTTTGGCCGGAAGTAATTTACCTGTTCATTTTTGCATTTTTCTTTTTGGGGCTTGCAACTTTAATTAATAAAAAGTCAGAATCAGCATGAGAATAATTTTAAATATTATAATAAAAGAATTTTTGCAATTAAAACGTGATCCACGGCTGTTCGGGATAATTTTTGTTGCACCTGTAATGCAATTAATTCTATTGGGTTATGCTGCAAATCTTGATGTGAATACAGTTCCAGCTGCAATTTTTAACCAGGATCATTCGGCGACAAGCAGACGATTTATTGAAAAGTTTGAAAGCTCTGGTTACTTTGAAATCAATTATCACGTAGAAAGTTATGAAGAAGTTACAAACCTGATAAATAAAGGGAAAGTTGTATTTGTACTGGTTATACCAAGAGATTTTGAAAAACATATAAACAGGAAAGAGTCTGCGCCATTACAGGCAATATTTGACGGATCAGATGGGAACAGGGCGTCAATTGCTGCCGGGTATGTACAGGGAATTGTCTCAAGTTATTCAAAGAATATAATGTTAACCAACCTGGATAAATCAGGGATGAAAATAAAACCAACCGGCTCCCTGACTCCGGAAGTCCGTGTATGGTATAATCCTGAATTAAAAACAAGAAATTTTATGGTGCCGAGCATAATGGGATTATTGCTAATGGTAATTACAATCATTCTTATGTCAATGGCAGTAGTTAAAGAAAGAGAAATAGGAACACTTGAACAATTAATTGTTACACCAATTAAATCCTGGCAGTTAATAATCGGTAAGCTGATTCCATTTGTAATTATCGGATTTGTGGATGTTATTCTTGTAACAAGCGTAATGGTTTTCTGGTTTGGTATTGGTGTTAGGGGAAGTTTAATATTTTTAATATTAGCATCGCTTACATTTATATTGTCTACACTCGGTCTCGGATTATTTATATCAACAATTACAAAAACCCAGCAGCAGGCTATGATGATAGCCCAGTTTGCTGTGATGATGCCGATGATTTATTTATCAGGATTTGCATTTCCAATTGAAAATATGCCGGTATTTATTCAATATATAACTTATTTGATACCTCTCAGGTATTTTATAACTATTATTAGAGATATTGTTCTAAAGGGTACTACATTTATGGAATTGCTTCCCCAATATTCAGTAATGCTTGGGATGGGAATTCTTATATTATTAGCAAGTGCAATGCGATTTAGGAAAAGACTGGAGTAGTTTCCACTGTATGTTTATAGTAAATAGTTTTTTATTTTATCAATCCGTTTTATAAAAAATATTAAGAAGGATAACAATGAAAAAGTCTACCAGCGAAACGAGAAAATATCGTACTGATATGAATGATAAAATTTTGAACTCTGGTTTCAGAGATTATAATAAATTTTTCGCATTGGATAATAAAGCATACATAGAAGGCGCTCTAAATGCAAAAACTAAAGAATTGATGGGACTGGTTGCATCAATGGTATTACGCTGTAATGATTGTATCTTTTATCATATCGACAGGGCAATTCAGGAAGGTGCAAACAGGCAGGAATTGATGGAATCCTTTAATATTGCTTTAATTGTAGGTGGATCAATTGTAATTCCTCATCTGCGGTATGCGTTTGAAGTGATGGATGAAGTTTTTGAAGAAGATAAAAAATAAAATTATTTATTACTATTTACGGAAATGAATATGGAATTTATTGGAGTAATTGGTTTGCTTGCGCTTGCTGCTGGCTGGGTTCCACAAACAATTCAAACATTTAAGGAAAAAGATTGTAATATTAATCTTGGCTTCTTAATTCTTAACCTTGTTGGAAGTATTTCGCTTACAACCTACGCCTTGTTTTTACACGATCCTGTTTTTATAATTCTAAATTCAATGACTTCTCTTGGAGCATTTATCAACTTATTTTATAAACTTAAAGCAATGAACAAGGTAAAGGTTTGAAAGAGATTGTAATTGCCACAACCAACCAGGGTAAGTTAAAAGAGATAAAAAAAATATTTGCCGATCTGCCTTTTAAATTTCATTCTTTGTCTGATTTCCCCGGTTTCCCTGAAATTATTGAAGATGGAAATACTTTCGAAGAAAATGCAGAAATAAAAGCCAGAGCGGTTTTTGATAAAACAGGAGAAATTGCAATTGGCGACGATTCAGGACTTGTTGTTGAACAACTAAATGGAAGACCGGGAATTTATTCAGCACGGTATTCGGGACCCGGTGCAACATATGAATCTAATAATATAAAACTACTGCAGGAACTTGAAAATTTTCCTGAACCCCATTTTGCAAAATTTGTGTGTGCAGCTGTTTATTTTGATGGGAAAGAAAAAATAGTTAAAAGGGGAGAGGTAAAAGGAAAAATAATTAAAGAGCCTCGAGGAACAAATGGATTTGGGTACGACCCTGTTTTTATTCCGGAAGGATTTAAATTAACACTGGCTGAAATTGAAACCGAAGAAAAGAACAAGTTTAGCCATAGAGCGATTGCTTTTAGAGAGATGAAGAAATTATTTGAAGGGAGGTTAAAATAAACTCAGATACACAGTCATTTAGACTGGAAGGAGAAATCTTTTCCCTTGATACTATTAATAAGATTTCTCAGTCGCCTACTCCTTCGAAATGACAATACAAAATTACTTCTGAGCAATTACTACCTGAACAATTCCAAATGTTAAACTGTGTCTTTCAATTTTATTAAAGCCGGAAACTTTTAGCAATTCTTTTATATCAATTTTTTCATCAAACTCTTCAACGGATTTTGGAAGATAAGAATAAGCCTCTTTATCCCCGCTTATTAATCCACCAATAAAAGGAAGAATTTTCTTAAAATAAAATTTATATAACCAGCGGAAAACCGGGTTTGAAGGCAAGCTGAATTCGATTATGGTTGTTTTCCCATTTTTTTTTAAAACCCTGTGGAATGAATTAAACCCCTGCTGAATATCATAGAAATTTCTTACCCCGAAAGCTACAGTTATATTTGTTACAGATTCATCTTTAATCGGCATATTTTCCGCAACCATTTGAACATTCTTACCGACAATCCAATCACTTTTTTTATTGAACAGCTTTAACATATTATGCGAAAAATCTGCTCCAATAATATCTTTAACACCAAATTTTCTAGCGGCAATAGCAACATCACCGGTTCCGCAAGCGACATCAAGCAATAATGAGGATGAATTCATTCCTGTAAGTTTTAAAGCTTTTTTCCGCCAGTAATAATCAATTCCAAAGCTCAATAGATGATTCAGAAAATCGTAATCACCTGCAATTGATTCAAATATTCTTCTTACCTGTTTCTTCTTTTCAGCCATTCTTATCTTTTAGTTTTATGTCACCGTAGAAAAATTCAGTTCTTCCGACTTTTCTTCTCCACCAGTTAAATATAAATTTTCCTGACCAGACCGAGAATAACATAAACAATAATCCGCCTATAAGATCAATTACATAATGATACCATAAATAAACTGTTGAGAAAATTAATAAAGTACCAATTGGAATGAAAAAATATCTTGACCTGCTTTTTAGTTTAACGGAAAGGTACATAACCAGGAGAGTAATCATTGTGTGCCCACTGGGAAAAACATCGCGTTGAACAATTGCAGCAGGATTTGGAGACCCGGGTAAGACGGACTCACCCATATTTACAAAATCCCTCAAATAGTTTGTCAGCCAAAGTCCGGGTAGCTGCTGGTTAATCATTGAAAAATCGTGAAGTGTAAATCTTGGACCAACACCCGGGAAAGCAAAATAACCAATGTAGGAAAGGTAAAATCCATAAATTATTGAAAAGATGGCGTATTCAAAAACAACTCTTTCTTTATTTCTTAGTAGGAATAAACAAAGCATTATCGGAAGAAGATAAAACATTCCATAAATGATTTGTAATATTTCTGTCAAGAGCGGGAATGCAATATGTTGCAAAACCTGTGTGGGATTAACTCCAAAAAGCCAGTGATCAATTTTTATGAACATCCAATCAAAATCCTGGGGGCGTATCGGGTGAATCATAAAATACAATTCTTTAAATGTTAGCAAAATTAATGGAGCTATGTACCAGTAATGGAATATATTTACAGTTTTGCTATTGTATTTATTTTCCAGGAATGTAATTATCAAAACCATGGATATTACACCAAGATTGATAATTATTAGTTGATCCCATTGTGGAATCTTCTCCAGAAATGCCAGGTTTACCAGGCTGAGTAAAATGAAAAAAACAATAATAACGAGGTCAAATGCCTTTAATTTCGATATAAAAGATTTAAACTCGTTCATTCAGTATTAAATAAATATTAATATTTTATTTCTATTTAGTTTTTTTGATTTTCGAGGGCAAATTCTGCAAGCTTAATAAAATCAGCCAGGTCCAGTTGCTCAGCGCGCAGAGTCAGATCTATACCACAATTTGCAAAACTCAGGTCTTTAAATATACTATTACTTAATGAATTTTTTAAGGTTTTTCTCCTGTTGCCAAAAGATGCCTTAATTATTTTTATCAGCATTTTATTAACATTTTCCGGAGTATTTAGTTCCCTGAAAACAATATGAACTACAGCAGAGTCAACTTTAGGCCGTGGATAAAAGACCTTTGGTGAAACTTTGAAACAATATTCAACTCTTGTAAAATGTTCTAAAATTAACGATAAAATGCCATAATCCTTAGTCCCTTTCCTGCCATTCATCCTCTTTGCAACTTCGTGCTGTACCATAAGAACGGTGTCATTAATGATATTATGATTTTTAATCAGTTTGAAAATAATCGGTGAAGTAATGTTATATGGAATATTTCCAACAACCCGTAATTTTTTATTTCCAGCAATTTCATTCAAATTAAGATTCATAAAACCATCAGTTATCAATTCAAGATTTGTGAATTTTTCTCTTAATTCATCAGCTACTCTTTTGTCAATTTCCACAGCTTTTATTGAACTAACTTTATCAAGTAGTAATTTGGTCAATGCACCCTGTCCGGGTCCTATTTCCAAAATTAAATCATCTTCCTTAGGATTAATAACTTCAACAATTTTGTTTAAAATATTCTGATCTTTAAGATAATTTTGTCCGAATCTTTTTAGGGGCTTTACTTTTTGCATATTTTTAAATTTATGATCTATTCAATAATCGATGAAGTTACATTTCGGGATAGGATAAATTACGAAAATTGGTCTTCTATTTTCTGCATTTCCTCTGATAATCTTGCCCATTCGGCAAGTTTAAAATTCAAATTCTCCTTCACTTTATTGTATTCAAGAGTTACTTCTTTTGATTTTGCAGGGTTTGAGTAGAGTTTTTCGTCTGCCAAAAAACTTTCAAGTTCAGCTTGTTTCTTCTCGAGGCCATCAATATTCTTTTCAATTTCTTCAATTTCTCTTGCAATATATTTCGTTGCTTTATATTTTTTTTGCCTTAATTCAGCTTCAATTCTTTTTTGTTCTTTTCTCGAATTTGCCTCGGCCAGAGAGTCTTTTTTATTCTGTTTTTGAATCTCAATATCCTGAATTTCCTGTCTTTTCCCCAGGTAATAATCAATTCCACCTTCAAAAGTTTTGATAAAACCTTTTCTGATATCTACTACTTTATTTGCAATTGGTGAAAGGAAATCAATATCGTGCGATACAAGAACAAGTGATCCGTCAAAATCAATTAAGGCTTTTTGTAAAATTTCTTTGGATGACATATCAAGGTGGTTTGTAGGTTCATCCAGAATAATAAAATTAGCTTTTGTGAGAAGTATTTTTGCAAGTGCAACCCTGCTTTTTTCACCACCGGAAAGCACGCCTATTTTTTTAAACACTTCATCGCCGCTGAAAAGAAACGAGCCGAGAAGTGACCTGAGCTGACCGATTGTTTTTTCTTCTCCTATCCCTTCTACTGTTTCTATAATATCAAGTTCAGGCTCAAGGTTATCAGCAACATCCTGTGCGTAATAAGAAATTAAAGTGTTATATCCAACAATTCTTTCACCGGAATTAAAATCAATTACACCGGCGATTATTTTCGCAAGTGTAGTTTTACCAGCTCCGTTTGGACCCACAAATGCAATCTTTTCACCCCGCATTATTTCAAGATCGAGATCTTTTAAAACTTCTTTATTGCCGTAGGATTTGGATAATGATTTTAACTTTATATTGCTTTTACCACTCGGCGGGGGAGAGGGAAATCTTAAAGTTATATCACTTTTAGATTCCGGTAATTCAATTAAACTTATTTTCTCCAGCTGTTTTACCCTGCTTTGTACCTGTCTTGCTTTCGATGCTTTATACCTGAATCTTTCAATAAATCTTTCGGTTTCTTTTATCTTTTTCTGCTGTAATTCAAATTGATTTTCAAGCTGTAAGTCGCGTTCTTTTTTAAATTTTAAGTAGGCATCAAAGTCGCCGTTAAAAACGTTAAACTTCCCGAGAAAAATTTCAAGGGTTTTATTCGTTACCTGATTAATAAAGTGTTTATCGTGTGAAACTATTAATAGTGCGCCCTTGTAGTTTTTCAGAAATCCAATCAGCCATTCGAGTGAATCAAAATCGAGGTGGTTTGTAGGCTCATCCAGAAGAAGCAGATCGTTTTGTGAGATTAAAATTTTAGCCAGTGCAATTCGCATTTGCCAGCCGCCGGAAAATTCATTTGTCAGTTTATCAAAATCGTCCTGTTCAAAACCAAGGCCAATTAATATTTTTTCAACTCTTGACTCAGCGCTGTACGAATCAAGTTCTTCAAGCCTGTGATGCACTTCACCAAGCTGATGTATTAAGTCCTGGTGCTCCACGTCATTTAAATTTTCAGCGAGCCTGTCGGTTATTTCTATTTCTTTCTTTTGGAGGTTTATAATATCGGTCAATGCTTCTTTTGCTTCATTCAGCAGAGTCTTTCCTTCATGAGTTACATTTTCCTGGGGGAGGTATCCAATTGAAATGTTTTTCTCTTTTAGAATTTTGCCAGATTCTGGTTGCAGGGTTCCTTTTAAAATTTTAAGAAGTGAAGATTTACCTGTTCCGTTTGCTCCGACAAGAGAAATCTTATCGCCTGAATTAATTTTGTAGTTTATATCACGAAAAAGATATTTGCCATTAAACTGGAGGGAAATTCCGGAAAGATCTATCATTTGAAAATAGTTTTATTGAGCTGGTTAATTTTAATCATGAAAAACTGCTACTTTACCTGCTACAGCGTTGTTGCCGTCTTCATCATATGCAATAATTAAATAAATACCGGTACCCACAAGGTTTCCTTTTTCATCCCTGCCGTCCCAATAAGCAACATTTCCACCGGGTGATGAAAGTTCTCTAATCAGGTTACCTGAAATTGAAAGAATTTTTATATCAGAATCTTTCACCAGTCCTTTAATAGCCAATTGACCTGAACTATTTTGCAATCTGAAAGGATTTGGATATACAAATAAACTGGTAAATTCATTTTGTGGTTTTTCAGCAGAAGTTTTAAAAGCAGTTATACCTTCTTCAGTACCGGCGTAAACTGTTCCTGTATTCTCATCAATTGCAAGACTTGTGATTGTATTTGATAAAAGAGCACTGTTTTTCGTGTTCAATATATTAAGTAAACTTGTACCATCTGAATTAACGTAAAGCAGTCCTTCATTTGTCCCGATCCATTTTTGATTTAACGCATCAACTGCTATGCAGTTTACCGTTTGCTGTCTTAAAACAAACACTGAAGAAATTCTTGGGGAGCCTCCGTTTTGAGTTACAAGTCCGCTAATGTTGCTTACAACATTTACTCCTGAACTCGTTCCAACCCAGAGCTCGCCTCTTTTATCGACGACAACAGAACTTATCAAGTTGCTGTTCAATCCGTTTGAAGAATTGAAATAGCCTGATATATCATCATTGAGGTTTGAGAGAGTACCTTTTTCATTAAAGAAATAAAGTCCCGCTTTTTTTGAATCTAAAACAGAATACCATTTAGTACCATTTGGGTCAATAACTAAATTAAAATGTTGTTCAAGAATAAAACCAGATTCAGCCGGGACTTTTAAATGAAACCATGTACCTTCTGGTGATAGAACACTTAGTGAATTGCCATCACCGGGCCAATAATTCAGTACCCATAAATTATTTTTTGAATCAACTGAGAATCCGGAAATTACAAGAAAGTCCGGGGAGGCAGGAATACCTACCATTCCTGTTCCGGTTGTATAATAATTTGTAATTGTTGTTCCGGAATATTTTGTAAATCCTTTGCCCCAGCTTCCGAAATAAATAGAATTGTCCGGCGCACTGTAAACAACGTGAAATGCATTATTTGTAAGTTCAGGAGTATTTGAAGTATAATAATTTGTCCAGCTACCACCATCAAATTTATAAAATCCAACACCGGAGACATCACGACCGCTTGCAGACCAGAGATTGCCTGCGCCATCAACTACCATTGAGGGGAATTGATTTGCCTGAGGGCCATTTGGATATAAAAGATTATTTGTATTAGCTAAATTAAAAATTCCGCCGGAACTTGATGCAAGCAAACCAATGTTTTTTGAGTAACCGATATTAATAAGTTCAGCTGATGAAGATGCTAATGTAATTACTCCGGTTTTATAGGAGCTGATAACATTGTTTGCTAAAATAATTAATGAATCACCGTTTACTATAATATCTTTAACATCCTGGTTGTTGAATTGTGGTAAAAATTCAGACCAAGTTGATCCGTTAAAAAGTGATAAACCGACATCAGTTGCCGCAATAATATTACCGTTAAATTTAACAACCCTCGAAATATTATTTGAAGGAAGTCCTTCTGATGTTGTATAAACACTCCAGGAATCCGGTGCAGACAAATTTATTGTTCCAGCTTTCTGAATTCCTAAACCAAGTTGTGTACACACATAAATCAGGTTTGAATGCAGCACACTGTTAACCTTTATATTTGAAGGAAGGTTGCCAAATTTAAAGAAAGTATCAAAAAAGACAAGATTTTTGGCATTTATTAGCGAAACTCCAAAATCGTGAGAAACAATTATAGTATCACCGGCAATACCAAGACTATTGATTCTTTTATTGGTTGCATTGGAATTAAAAATATCAAGAATTGTTTTAACCTGTTTATTTGCAGGATCATAAATATTTATTGTTCCGTTATCACTTCCGAACCAGATTTTACCAAAATTATCTATTGTTACTGCTGAAAGTGAATTGCTATTTAATCCATCTACCTTATTGATTTTTGTGAAGGAACTATCGGTAGAATTGAAAAAGAATCCTCCACCTGAAGTTGCAGCCCAAGTACCATTATCTGTAGCTGCTATAGAAGTTACGTTTTTCATATCGGAATAATTAGCCCAGTTACTAATTTGTGCAAATATGGAAATTGAAAGTAAAAGAGTGGCTAAAAATGTCGAGGCTATTTTCATTAATGGCTGCTCAAATTTTTAAAACAATTTATTGTCTGTTGACTAAATTAAACATTTTTACTTCTAAATTGTAATAAAAATTGCTGATTATAAAAATGTAATATTTATGGCAGGATTACTATTATTTCAAATTACCAAAAAGGTCAGACATTTCAAGAGCAGTTAAAGCAACATCGCGTCCCTTATTTTCTCCCTTTATTTCAGCTCTTTCTATAGCCTGTTCCATAGTATCTGTTGTAAGTACACCAAAAATTACCGGCAACTGGTATTTTAAGGAAACTTCAAGAATTCCATTACTTGCGGCGCCAGCTACATATTCAAAATGAGGTGTTCCGCCCCTGATTACAGCACCGAGACAAATTATAGCATCATATTTTTTTAGCGAGGCAAGTTTATCTGCTGTCACAGGTAATTCAAAGGCACCCGGTACTTTATAAATATCAATATTTTCTTCATTCACTTTATTCTCTTTTAACGAAGCAAGAGTTCCGTCCAGCAGTTTTTGGCCCACAAATTCGTTAAAGAGGCTTAAAATAATTGCTATCCGTTTATCCGATCCGTTTATTTTTCCTCTGATAACATCCATAATTATATTCAGACAGGTGATTTAACTAATCTTTTTTTCATAGCTTCTAGCACGGCTAATGATGTATAAAATCTTCCAAAATTATCATCATCGTTTCTGGGACCGCCATGGTAATCTGAACCACCTGATTCTAGTAAATAATATTCGCTTACTATACCTTTGTAGAATTTTACTTTTGCTGGTGAGTGAGAAGGATGAAAAACTTCAATTCCATCGACTCCTGCTTCGATAAGATCTTTTAAAATATCTTCCTGCATAAACCCCGGGTGTGCAATAAAAGATAATCCTCCTGCATCTGTAATAATTTTAAATGCACTTTGAGGAGAAATATGTACTTTCTTTTCGTAAGCCGGGCAGCCGTTTCCGATATATTTATTAAAAGCTTCGTGATAATTTGAAACCAGTCCTTTGTGCACCATAGCACGGGCTATATGTGGACGGCCGACTGCTGAATTGTTTGCAATATTGAAAATGTCTTCTATTGTAATACCCATTCCAAGATTGTTCAGGCTTTTAACGATTCGTTCAGCTCTTTTAATTCTTTCTACACGAAAAAAATTCAGGTATCTTTTAAATTCTTCGTTGTAGATATCTATAAAATAACCGAGGATATGAACTTCTTTGCCGTTTAAATCTGAGCTTATCTCAACTCCGGGTATCACTTCAATTCCTAGTCCTTTACCTATAACAGCCGCTTCTTCAATTCCATTAATACTATCGTGATCAGTAATACTGATTGCTTCAAGATTTTTATCTTTTGCTTTTCTTAATATTTCATCAGGAGAGTAGAAACCATCCGAATGAGTAGTATGCATATGTAAATCTACTTTTCCTGTCATTTTTATTAATTGTATTTTATTGTTTGTAATTCTCACCTTCACAGGGCTTATTTCAACCAATTCTTTTCTTGCATATAGTTTTGCTACTTTACCATCAGTGCTCTTTCTGGAATAACAGCACACGCCGATATTACTATAAACTATGGCAGAATCGCTCTGACTCTGGAACAAAACAACGGAAACTTTGTAATAATGCGTTGCAACACCCAGGTTTCCAATTTAGCATGAGATGTCAGTTTTAAGGCCGGAAAAAATATGTATGATTTCTAAAAAATCCTTATTTTCACTCATAAATCACGCCTTTTTCCGAAAAAACATAGAAATCAATATACTCCCGAACCCGCTGAAAGTCAACCAAAGTTAATAAACCGTTTTTTGAAGTTTAATTATAGAATATAAAATTCTACAATCAACAGGTAAATTTAGTTAGATGATTTATTCTTTCAGATTTGACTTATATATGCTAAATAGATTGCTTTTTTTACACTATGTGTCTATTTTTAATGTCTTAAAATTTTAATCAATTTCTGGAGAAAAAGAAATTATGGCAATGATGGCCAAGATGCGCAGTTTAGCGCCAGCCTTCATTATTTCTGTAGGTATATTATTTGTCCTTTTCATGGTAATTTCGGATTCAAGTGTTTTGCAGGCGCTTGGGGGGAGGACAAATGATGTTGGTTCTGTAAATGGTGATGCAATTTCATACCAGGAGTTTGCAAAAATTCTCGATCAGCAGAGAGAAAGTCAGAAACAACAAACCGGGAAAGATATAGATGAAGAAAATATGGATCAGTTTCGTGACCAGGTTTGGAATGCTGTTGTAACTCAGAAAATTCTTGCACAGCAGATTGAGAATCTGGGAATTACAGTTGCTGATCAGGAGATAAAAGACATTATATTAAGTGATAATCCACCTGACTTTTTAAAACAAAATTTTATAGATTCTACAGGCAAGTTCAATGCTCAATTATATCAGCAGGCGTTGTTCGATCCGAGAAACAGTGATGCACTGATACAGGCCGAGGAAGTTGTAAGGCAGAACAGGCTTAATCAGAAACTTCAGAGTATGCTTCTGGCATCAATTACCGTAAGTGATGCAGAATTGAAAAGAAAATTTGAAGATCAGAATACCGACATAAAAGCAGACTATGCAATTGTTGAATTTGCACAATTTCCGGATTCGATGTTTACAGTCACTCAGGATGAAATGAAATCTTACTACGATGATAATCTTGATAAGTATAAAATAGATGCACAGCGCAGATTAAAATATGTGTTGTTTCGTGAGATACCATCCGCCGGTGATACTCAATCTGTTAAAAGTACACTGGAAAACATTATTTCAAATTTTAAAGAAGATACAGCATCCTTTAAATCCTATGTGGATATTTATTCAGAAACCCCTTACAGTATAGATACAACTAAAGTGTCTGGATTCTTCCCGGTTTCGCAGAATGCAATTGCAGATGCAAAAAGGGGAGATATAGTCGGACCAGTTAAAACCAATAACGGCTATGGAATTTATCGTATTCTTAATATTATTAGTGCAAGAACTGGTAGCAACCTTGATAAAAAAATGGTTTATGAAAAAATTGATATTCCTGTAAAAGTGTCGGCGACAACAAAAGATGAATTAAAAAATTCGGCGGCAGATTTTTCATACCTTGCAAAAAAGGGTGATTTTTTTAATGAAGCAAAACTTATGAAATACGAAGTAAAAGAAACCCCGCCATTTAAAAAAGATGCTTACATAATTCAGGGCATTGGAATTAATAAAAGGTTAATGGATTTTGCTTTTGAAAATGATAAAAATACAATAAGTGATATTTTCTCTGTTCAAAGCGGATACGTTGTTGTAATGGTTTCTGATGTGATAGGTGAAAGAGTAAAAACTTTTAGCGAAGTTGAAGCACAGGTCAGAGCGGTAGTTCTTAAAAGTAAGAAGGAAGCGAAAGCAAGAGAGCTTATTGCAAAAATTAAGAGCCAGGTAGGAAATGACCTTGGCAAAATATCTTTAGCTTATCCGAATGTAAAAGTAGATTCTACTGGGTCATTTACTCCTGCCGGATTTATCCCCGGGATAGGAAGAGATTATGCATTTTTGGATAAAGCGCTTGAAACCGAAATAAACAAAACAACTGAACCGGTAAAAGGGATAAGAGGATATTACCTGATAAAAGTTACTAGCAGAACTCCATTTGACCAGCAGAAATTTGAACTACAGAAAAACAGTTTAAGAGACCAGCTTTTGCAGGAAAAGAAACAGGCATTCTTCGGCGAATGGCTTGCTAAAAAGAAGGAAGAAGCAAATATTGTTGATGACAGGTATATCTTTTACGGCCAGTAAAATTTTAAGTAATAATTGAACTAAACCCCATTCTTAAAAAAATGGGGTTTTTCTTTTTAAAAATAAATATTAAACTGTAATACCTGTTACAGACAAGTTTTCTAAATGAAAAATTTAAACAATATAATAGTGGCTTTTATATTGAGCGCCCTGCTTTTCAGTGCATCCGCCCAGTATAATGGATATGATTTCAGCATTGGCATTAACGGCCTTTTTACAACCACGGCACAGGTTTTCCTTAATCCCAAATCGTCCGATCTAATTGTGAGAAATCAATCTACAGAAATATCCAATATTTTTAATCCTAGTATTGATATACGATATGGATTGACGGATGATATTATTATAGGGCTTGGTTCGGAATATATGGTCGGGAAGACCAATAATGATAATATTACAGCAATTGGGAATAACAATAACACTCTCGCAGTTCCTGTTGCAGATGAATTTAAACTTATCCCGATTGAGCTTACCGGTTATTACCTTTTACCGTTTTCAACTGATCACTTCAAATTTTTAATGGGCGGGGGAGGCGGAGTATATATAGGGAGCCAAAAAAGAACCGTCGCCGATGCTGAATCAAATACGATAGAAAAAGAATTTTCATTTGGAATTCACGTAGTTGTGTCCATGGATTACCTTCCATTGCCGTTTTTCTCCGTAAGGGCAGAAATGAAATTCCGCGATCCTGAAATGAATTTTACAAACAGGTACAACAAATCTTCAACTACCTACAAAGGCAGGGTAATCAGGTTTGCTCAGCAGACGTACTATTCAAAAGTAAACGTAGACGGAATCACTTTTATTGTCGGTGCGGTTTACCATTTTTAGATTAAAACATTCCTTTTTAATTTTTTACTATCAAAATTAATTACTTTAGCAAAAATGTCACTACTTTTGTTTGTAGATTTACTAATATTAAAAAATGATGAAAACAAGCATAATATTTCTGACCGGTTTTATGGCATCCGGCAAAAGTACAATAGGACCGATTCTGGCAAATACAATTGGTTGGGGATTCTATGATCTTGACAAGGAAATTGAAAAAAGAAAAGGGAAAAAAATTAAAGAGATATTCGATGAAAAAGGAGAAGCAGCATTCAGGGCTACAGAAAGAGAAGTATTGATGGAAATTTCTTCCGGTATAAATTTAATTATTTCTTTGGGAGGCGGAACGATGGCGGATCAGAAAAATATAACTTTGATGAAGAAAAAGGGTAAAATAATTTACCTGCATGCCACGGCTGAATCATTTTATTACCGTTTAAAATATAAAACCAATCGTCCGACACTTATAGGCAAAAATAAGGAAATTTTACCGGATAAAGATCTTAGAAATCGGATTGAAGAATTGTTAAATTACAGGAAAAAATTTTATGATCAGGCAGATTACACTATAAAAACTGACGGAATATCCATCGGACAAACCGTAGATTCGCTCGCTAAAATTATATTAAAAGAATTATAAACGGAATAAATTTGAATAAATATACAGTTAAACTAGGTACCCAATCCTACCCTGTAATTACAGGCTCCTCTACATTAAAACAATTAAAGAATGAAATTAAGAGACAGAATCTTTATAAAAATATTTTTGTAGTTGTAGATGAAAATGTTAAGAAATTGCATACAGGAAAAATACTCGAAGCATTTGATTCAGGTTATAATAAAGTAAATTATTATTTGTTAAAGCAGGGTGAAAAATCAAAATCAACAGTTGAACTAAATAATATTTATACAAAGCTTCTTGAGAAAAGCTACGGAAGAGATACCTTAATTATAGGAATGGGAGGCGGCGTTACAGGTGATCTTGCCGGGTATGCAGCATCCTCATATATGAGGGGTGTTCAGCTTGTTCATATTCCCACAACGTTGCTTGCTGATGTAGATAGCTCGGTTGGAGGCAAGACCGGAATAAATTTTAAAAATAAAAAAAATTTGATCGGCACTTTTTTTCAGCCTAAATTAGTTCTAATTGATACGGATTTTCTTCATACTTTACCTGAAGAGGAATTCAGGTCTGGAATCGGAGAAATAATTAAATATTCTTTCCTGACAAATAAGAAATTTTATAATTTTGTTTTTAAAAGCATTGATAAAATTAATCCGGGCAATAAAACTATTTTAAATAAGATAATCTCTGAGTCAGTGCAGTTCAAATCATCGGTAGTCGCTTTTGATGAAAAAGAAAACGATTTAAGAAAAATTTTAAATTTTGGACACACTTTTGCACATGCTTACGAGAGCGCGACAAATTTCAGAATAAAACACGGTGAATCAGTTACAGCAGGAATTATTTCTGCGCTTTATTTATCAAACTTGTCGGGTTTGCTTCAGAAGAAAGAACTTGATATTTTTCTAGGTAACTTATCCGGCTTAAAACTTCCGGTAATAATTAAAAAAGTACGTTTACAAAAGCTGCTTGAATTAATGTATCACGATAAGAAGGCAGGTGAGGGTAAAATTAAGTTTGTTCTTCTTAGTGAAGTGGGTAAAATTTTTACTGATTATGAATCAAGCAGTGAAGAAATTCTTGAGTCAATAAAACTGACCTTTAAATACATCTGATATAAATATTTTTAATGAGAAAAACTCTACTATTTCTATTTTTAGTTCCCATTATAGGATTGGCACAACCAAAAGATGAGGTACGTGCTGTATGGCTGACCACCGCCTTCAATCTGGATTTTCCGAAGACTTTTGGCGTTGAAAAACAGAAAAATGAATTGATAGAACTCCTAGATGAATTTAAAAAGTCCAATTTCAACACTGTTATGATCCAGGTCAGAGCAAGAGGAGATTTAATTTATCCTTCTTCAATTGAACCCTGGGCGAAATCTTTAACCAACAATCTTGGACAGGATCCAGGTTATGATCCTTTGAGATTTGTAATTACTGAGGCTCATAAAAGGGGAATTGAAATTCATGCATGGTGGAATGTTTATAAAGTTTATGGTAAAGGTACACCGATCAGGACTATTCCTGAACATATTGCAACATTGCATCCGGAATTTTGCAAAACTTATAAAGATGAAATATGGCTTGATCCCGGTATTCCCGGTGTAAGAAATTATCTTTTAAATCTCGCTTGTGAAATGATTAGGAAATATGATATTGACGGATTACACCTGGACTATGTCCGCTATCCCGATACAGGTTTTGATGACTCAAAGACGTATAATCTATTTGGAAAGGGTGAAAACAAGGCGGATTGGCGACGGGACAATGTTACAAAATTTGTAGAGGCTGTTTATGATTCTGTTCAAAATATCAGGCCTTACGTAAAAGTTGGAGTTGCCCCTGTCGGAATCTATAAGAAGAGTACTGCTGGATCCGGGGGCTGGGATGCTTACAATATTACCTATCAGGATCCTGTAAGGTGGGTTCGAGATGGAAAAGTTGATTATGTTTCACCCCAGACATACTGGTCTATTAATTCTTACCCTTATTTTGTTAACACAAACCGTCAATGGGAAAAGTTACTTACCGGTAATGTGCAGTTATTCCCTGGAATAGCAGCATATAAATTAAGCAAGGAATATGAAAATTGGCCGGCTGATGAAATTTTAGCCCAAGTTGATGCATTGAGAAAATTGGGTGTTAATGGCGTGGTTTTCTTCAGGGAGGAAAATCTTTTCAGGAATAATAAAAACATTCTAAATTTGTTAAAGAATACGAGATTTAAATACCCGGCAAATATTCCCCCGATGAAATGGAAAGATAGCACCAAACCGGGATCTCCGATTGGCCTTACAACATTTAAGGATTCTGATACAAAATTTTCATTTTACTGGAACGATCCGAAAATTTTATCCGGGAATAATATTCCGAACTATTATAATTTCTATATTGATAATGTTTCACCAGTAGACATAACTCAGGCCAAAAACATCTTAAAACTCAGAGTGCCTGCTGATAAAAAAAGCAGATTGATTGATTTGAGTTCATTTCCAGATGGCAAATACTTTGTTTGCATTACTTCACTGGACAAGGGAAATAATGAAAGTGAACCCTCAAACGAGGTATTAATATCAATTGATCGGTCAGGAATACCTATCTCAATAACTGTAGCTAAAAATCAAAAATAATAATCCGGTTTTAAAGTAGGAAAGCCGTCAGACTTTGAGGGCTTAAAATCTGACGGCTGTGTGTGTGCCAAATTGTGTGAGGGATGTTTTGCTTAAAACTATTTTCAGGATAGTAAATTACAATTACTGTGCCGATTTATTTCCTTCTAAATTGATGTGAAAACAAATAAAATGTGAATCTAAAATTGATATTTTCGGTAATAATTACTGAAGTGCCGGAATAATTACCAGCACTAATTAAATAATAATTATCGGTATGAGTCAATGGGTTAAAAATCTTAATAAGAACGATTTTGATTGGCTTTACGATTTGATCAATTCGATCCTGAAGGTTGTTCCCTCGGAAATATGGGAATTTTTTACAAATATTTTTCCGCCATGGTAGCCTTCAATAATCCTCTTGGAAAGGCTCAATCCAAGACCCCATCCTCTCCGTTTTGTACTATATCCCGGTCGAAAAATATCTTTTCTGCTTTTTAAATCAATTCCTTTTCCGTTATCATTTACTTCAATGTCTACTATATTTCTTGAGTCGTAAATTGCAATCTCTATTCTCCCGTTTTTGTGATCTATGGCATCCAGCGCGTTTTTAACTAGGTTTTCGATTACCCATTCAAATAATTCAGAATTTATTTGAGCACAGATTTCCTTATCGCCAATAATTTTCAATTCAACATTTTTCCCAGTCTGTGGAAGTCTTCGTTCAAAGTATTCTATAACATTTGATATTTCGTCATAAACATTACGTTTTTTTAATTCGGGTGTTGCACCTATTTTAGAAAAGCGATAAGTTATCTTATTAAGTTTCTGAACATCACTGTCAATTTCATCGGAAATATCCAATACTTTATCCGGATCATTATAATTTATTCTAAGCATCTCCAACCAGCCCATTAAACTTGAAATTGGTGTACCAAACTGATGGGCTGTTTCTTTTGCCATACCAACCCAGATATTTCTTTGTTCACTGCTTTTAACATTGCTAAAACCTACATATCCGAGTATGATGAACAGCGTTGCAATTATTATCTGAAGGTAGGGGTAAAACTTTAACTGGTTGATTAAAGCAGAATCGCCGTAATGAATTTTTGTTAGTATTATTGAATCAGCATATGCAACAATAAGAGGGGAATGTATTTTATCCATCTCCTTTACTTTTTGATTGAAAAAGTCTTTTAATTCCTGTCTTGTAAGAGATGTATCGTAATCCACGTTGCGTATATCTTCTTTGCTTCCAAAATTAACTTCATCATTTGCGTTTGTAAGAATTAAAGGAAAATCTATAGGTTTAATTATATTATCAAAAAGAAATGTTATATCAGCGTCCTGGTTAAAAGTATTAGCTACATATTCAATCCCTTTTGCATAAAGCTGTACAATCTGACGTTCCTTTTCCTGAAGTTTTGAAACGAGGTTTTGAGTATAATATAAAGTACCGGCAGCAATTGCGAGCGCAATAACTATCAAAAATACTTTTAGCCTTAATGAAGTTGGCCCGCTGGACATCTTCATTTTATAATCCTTAATATTACTAGCAGTTTTCGATTAATTATGAACAAAAAATGTCTGTTTCCTTTTAGGGCCGACAGAAACAATATTTATTTTAATACCTGCTTTCTTTGCTATAAAAGATAAATAATCCTTTGTACGTTTGGGAAGCTCATTATAAGAGAGGCATTTTGAAATATCAGATTTCCATCCGGGCATAGTTTCATAAATTGGTTCAACTACAGATAATCTGTCTGTATCAGTTGGAAATGATTTTATATGTTTGCTGTTTATTTTATAACCTGTGCAGACCTTTATCTCATCAAAATCACTCAACACATCAAGTTTGGTAATTGCTACAGAATTAATTCCATTAACCATTGCAGAATATCTGACTAAAAATGCATCGAACCAGCCGCATCTCCTGGGTCTGCCAGTAGTAGCTCCGTACTCAGCGCCTACTTTTCGTAATTTTTCTCCATCTGCGTCCAAAAGTTCAGTAGGAAAGGGGCCGTTGCCTACTCTGGTAGTATATGCTTTTACAATTCCAATAACATTATCTATTTTTGTTGGAGGAATCCCCGTTCCTGTACATGCTCCTCCTGATGTAGGACTGGAGGATGTTACATAAGGATAAGTTCCATGATCCACATCAAGCAATGCACCCTGTGCACCTTCAAGCAATACTGATTTTCCATTGTCAATTGCTTCGTTCAGGTAAGCAGGTACATCTTTAATATATTTATCTATTGCTTTATCAAAAGCCAGGTATTGTTCAATTATTTCCTCAACATCCAGTCCTTTGCTGTCATAAACTTTTTCAAGAATATTATTCTTCTCTTTCAGGTTTGTTCTTATCTTTTCTTCAAGTACTTTTTTATTTAAAAGATCTACAATTCGAATCCCTTTTCTGGCAAATTTATCTATGTAGCAGGGACCAATACCTCTCCCGGTTGTTCCAATTTTATTTTCGCCTTTTTCATTAATCGAATCCAGCAATTTGTGATAGGGCATAATTAGATGTGCGTTATGGCTGATAAATAATCTGCCGTTAACTTTAATATCATTTTTCTCGAGCAGATCAATCTCTTCAAGTAAAGCAGTAGGATCAATTACTACTCCGTTGCCGATTACACAAATAACGTTTTCTCTTAATATTCCTGATGGTATTAAATGAAGGATATATTGTTTTTCACCTATTTCAACTGTGTGGCCTGCATTTGCACCACCTTGGTACCTGGTTACTATTTCAAAGTTTTCGCTGAGAATATCAACAATTTTTCCTTTTCCTTCGTCACCCCACTGGCTGCCGACAAGAACCGTTACGCTCATTTGGATTCCTTAAATATTGGTTTTTTTTCAGATTTTACAAAATAAAAACTCCGAAGTAATTAAACCCGGAGTTTAAAATTTTAATCGATAAACGATTTAATTTAGCTTGAAAAACTTTTTATTGCTTCATCTACTGTATCATATGACTCGAATATAGTTATCAGCTTTGTTATAACTAAAAGACTTTCAATTTTTTCTGTAGTACCAGCAAGTTTCAATGCACCACCTGCATTTTTCATAGTAGTGAGGCCACTGATTAGCATACCCAGACCGGAGCTATTCATAAATTTAACATCCGCTAAATTTAAAACTATTTTCTTTTTTCCCTCATCAATATATTTGTGAAGCAAATCGTTGAATTCTTTGGTTTCCTCACCACCCATCACATTTCCCTTTAATTCAACTATCACTGCTTCATATTTTTCACTAGTTTTAAGTTTCATTAATAACTCCTGGTTTTTTGAGGTTAATTTAAGCAGTTAGGCATATTCATGCAACTTGATTCTGTCCAAATATATAGAAATAAATCAAATTTTCATGCATAAAAATAATCATTATTTTAGGGAACAAAAATGAGGGCTTTCCGTCTAAATTTATGAGTTTCAGAAAAAATAAAAATGATTTGCAGTTTTCTACGGTTGTGAATAACAATGATGATTTTTCACTTATTCAAAAATTTAACGAAGGTGAGGAATCGGCTTATTCTACACTTGTGACAAGGCACAAGGAAAAGGTGAGAAACATCATTTTTGTTACAATGGGTAACCTAAACTCGGTTGATGATATAGCCCAGGATGTTTTTTTGATAGTTTATAAGAACTTGTCAAATTTCAGATTCGAAAGCCAGTTTACAACATGGCTATATAGAATTACTGTTAATAAGTGCAGGGATCAATTAAGAAAAAATAAGATAAGAAGCATAATTATACCACTTAAAGATTCTGATAGCGATGCATCTTATACCCCAAGTACTGAAAAAAAGGAAGTTAAAGAGATTGTGAGAAAAGCGATTTCAAAATTACCAGATAAATTGAGAATACCACTAATGCTTAAAGATATTGAAGGTTTCAGCTACCAGGAAATAGCAGATTTTGTAGAATGTGAAATCGGTACAGTAAAGTCCAGGATATTCAGAGCAAGAGAAAATTTGAAAACGCTGCTTAAGCCTTATGAGAAGGAATTGATGCAATGAAAAAGAAAACAGAAAAAAATAAAGAATTATTATCCGCCTACCTTGACGGTGAACTTTCTGAAAATGAAATTAAAGATTTGGAACAAAGAATTTCTGAATCAGAAGAATTGAGCGCTGAGCTTAATGAATTAAAAAAAATTAAGTCCTTAACATCATCTTCTTCTGAGAATCTGGCAGAAGCAAATTACTTTGAATCTGGTTTGATGCAGAAAATTCATTCCGGTAAATCAGCTACTGCAAAATTTAAAAAATGGAGCCCTGTAATTGGTTTTTCGACACTTGCAATAATCTTAATGATTGTTCTTAAACTGAATCCGGGTATTCTTGATCAATTTGTTGAAAATCAGAAGACAACCCTTGCAGGATTTTATAAAGAAAACCTTCAACCTTTGCTTTATGCTGCTGATCTAACAAATGAAGATATTTTCAATTTTGCAATGTACAAACAGCTTCCGCTCGATAAATCAACAAATAAATATATCCAGCTTGGTACTTCCGATAATGGTAAAGAATTTGTAGAATTCAGAACTATTGATAACGCACCGTCTGAAAACAATCTTCAAAAATTCGTTACTGCTCTTGATCTAAATGAAAAACAAAAAGAGCAGGTGGACTCAATTATCAACTCATATTCAGAGGAACTCCAGTCACAGATATTGATAAATGGAAATAATACAGTAGCGATTAACAAAAATTTGTGGAATTATAATAAAGCGCTTATTGCTGATCTTTATGCTTATGCAGAAAAAAATAATCAAAAAGTTTTTGCAAAAATAATTCCCGCGGGTTATAAGTCAGTTGATCCTGTAACAGTTACCCGAGCTATAAGCGAAGTTAAATCAAATAATAATAACGATTACATATTCGTTACGCCTGACACCATATTTTCTGAGAAATATAAATTCGATAAAAAAGATTTTGCAAAGCAAATGGTGGATCTGAAAAAGAGTATGGAAGAGATGAAAAAAGAATGGAAGAAGAGCAACTTTGTAATAAAAACTGATTCAAATTTTTACAAAGTATTCGGCGATTCAAATAAGGCAAACAATTACAGGATTATGATAGATTCAAACATCTGCCGTGTAAATATTCCTAAAATTGCTATTAGTCCTGACCTGCCCAATTTTGATAGTATCTTTTCAGAAATGCATCTTGAAAAGATTACAGAAAACCTTAAGAATTTTACCGTTGAAATGCCGAAAGGATTTCCATTCAAAGGAGGGGATTTTAAGTTTAAATATGGTAATGGTGATTCTGTAAAATCATTTAAGTTTGATATGCCTCCTATTAAAATTGATTCAATTTTACACGAAAGTTTTAAAGTTCTTGATTCTATGAATATTCCAATACCAAAAGAAGTTTACAAAGCTCTTGATTCATTAAACTTTGATAATTTTAATTTCGATGATTCCGGTAAAAGCTTTGATAAAAAGGAATTTAAAAAGCAGATGGAAGAAGCCAGGAAGGAATTATTGAAACTAAAAAAGAAAAATAAAGAATTAAAAAAACGTCCGGAAAAAGCTCCGAAACCTGTAACTGCTGATACTGTAAAAAGTTAAACATCTAATTATTGTCCGAAAACGAACAAATCCGCGTAATTTCAGCACTATTATTACTACTCATATCCTTGTTTTTTTCCGTCCATACTACTTTTCTTTACTATCTAGCCAGATACTAATAATTTATCTGAGAATAAAATGTCCGGAATGTGTTATTTTATGCCTGAAAAATGAATTATATATTTTTCAGTAAGATTAATAAACACTAACAAATTCGATTATATGATATTTAATTTTCAGAGATTGTTTAAGAATTTAAAACTTCAGGCATTTTTAGGAATAGGAGGAATACTTCTTTTCTTCAGACTATTTGTAAACGCAGACGGTTCTTTGCCATTAATGATCATCAGCGATCTGCTTGTTTTAATTACGGCAGCCGCATTGATTATTTTCCTGATTGAGTCTTTAAACTCAATGACATTAAACCCGCTTTCATTGGTAATGAATGTGGGAATATTAAACGTTATTTTATTCTGTCTTATTACTTTTTCAGGATCCATTTTCAAATTGTTCTTTGATAATGTTAGCGAGCGAATTCAAAATCCGGGAGTGTTATTATACCTGGCAGTTTTTGTGTATTCTTTTATCATAATCGGATGTATGTCTTACATTTTTATGGTCTTTAAGGAACTCTACTTCTTAAGACAAAAAAGAAATGTAAATGTTTATTTCAACACGATGATTGTTTTTATTTTTTTAGCAAGCGTTACTTATATTCTAAAAGATTATCCGGAACTGTCATTTATAAAAAACACGTTTATTATTATTACAATAATATTAATTGTAATAAACTCCCTTAAGATTTCCTGGATCGCTTTTATTGTTAAAAAGGAAAAAATTTCCCTGCTAATCTTGTCCGTAGTTATATCTGTTCTTTTTGTGGTAAACCTGATTAACAGCACAGATTCCAATTTACACAGCAAAATCATTTATTCATTTTCGCCGGCTTTATCACAGTTAACCACAATTATAATGCTTTATGGAGCTATATATTTCGGCATATTATTTTTTACAGTTCTATTTCACCTTCCAACTGCAGAAGCATTTGACAGGAAAGCACAGGAAGTTTCCTCACTTCAATATTTCAGTAAACTGATAACAGAAGTTCTGGATTTTAATGACCTGGCTGATACAATTACAGAAATTGCAGTAAAATTGTGTAATGCTCACGCAAGCTGGATAGTAATGAAAGATGATTCTGATCTTAAAACAATTGCCAATAAAAATATCGGATTTGTAGATGCAAATCTTTTGAACCAGTTTATATTCAGAAGCGAAAAAAGAGAAAAACGTTACAATACTTTTTTTATGAAGCTGGAAAAATTTGATGGAATTGAAAAACTTAGCGAAAAATATTCAAATTTAGCAATTGCACCTTTAATTGCACACAACGAACTTAAAGGTTACCTGGTTGCAGCAAAAAAGAATGAGCTTCTTTTTGATGAAGAAGATAAGAATGCGCTGGATACTTTTTCTGATTATGCATCTGTTGCAATAGAAAATTCAAGATTGCTTGAAGAATCAATTGAAAAAGAAAGGCTTGAAAAAGAACTTGATGTAGCAAGGGAAATACAAAGAAAAATTTTACCGAATAAAAATCCGGCAATTGATAACCTGAATATTTCTTCTGTTTTTATTCCTGCATTTGAAGTTGGCGGCGACTATTTTGATTTTTTTGATCTTGAGAATGGAAAATTCGGTTTTATAATTGCAGATGTTTCCGGGAAAGGTATTTCCGCAGCCTTTGTAATGGCAGAAATAAAGGGAATTTTTGAATCATTGACGAAAGTGTATGAAAGCCCTAAAGAAATTCTTGTGAAAGCAAACAATATTCTTAAAAGGACTCTGGACAGGAAAACTTTTGTCAGTGCAGCGTACGGACTGATTGATTTTAAAAGCGAAGTTTTGAAATTATCCAGAGCAGGGCATTGCCCGATTATTTTAGTCAGGGACGGTAATGTTGAAAATATAAGACCTACTGGTATCGGGCTTGGCTTAAATTTTTCTTCAAAATTTGTAGATTCAATGGAAGAGATCGAAATTAAGTTAAAAGAGAATGATACATTTGTTCTTTTTACAGACGGGATTACTGAAGCTAAAAATGTAGATCTTGAGGATTTTGGCGATCATCATTTTGAAAGAGTTTTGCTCGAAAGCATTAATGAAAATGTTGATGGAATTGCAAATAAAGTAATGAGAGAAATAACCGAGTTTACTAAAAATACTGCACAGCATGATGATATAACTTTGGTTATTTTAAAGTGGAAATCAGCCCATAATAAGGGCGGAGAGAAAATTTAAATTTAATGGAGTATTAGAATGGCAGAATTCAACACCTCGGTAAACGACAAAGGTGAAATTAGTGTAGTATCTCTTAAGGGATTCCTGGATGCTCACACGGCAAATGTTCTTGAAAATACTTTCTCGAATTTGCTCGAAGAAAATAAGTACAAAATTGTCGTAAACTTCGAGGACCTTTCATATATCAGCAGTGCTGGACTCGGGGTTTTTATGGCATTTATTGAAAAAGTCAGGGAGAACGGAGGAGATATTAAACTAACATCAATGTCAGATAAAGTCTTTAACATTTTTGACTTGTTGGGATTTCCATTGTTGTATGAAATCTTTAAATCTGAAGATGAAGCTATCAATAAATTTAAAGAGTAATTTAAAATTGGGAAGCAACAGCAAACATATTATCAAAAAGATAGTTATTAAAAGTAAAACTGAAAATCTATCAGAGATTAGAAATTTTATCTCCGAAAATGCAATAGAAGCAGGATTGAAACAGGTTGAAATTGATGATATGATTCTTGCTGTTGATGAAGCCTGCACGAACATTATTAAACACGCTTACAAGTCTTATCCTGAAGGCGAAATATTAATTGAAGTTGATTACAATAATAAAAAGTTTACTATCAAATTAATTGACTATGGCACATCGTTCGATCCTGAGTCAATTCCTGATCCCGATCTTCAAAAATATTACAGGCAGAGAAGAGTCGGTGGACTTGGACTTTATTTGATGAGAACATTGATGGACGATGTTCAGTACATTTCTGTGCCCGGTAAATATAACCAGGTTCTTCTATCCAAAAATTTAAACAACTCAAATTAAAATGGCAGATTATGACAATATAAAATTGAGAAGGAATATGACCGCGCTGGTTGAATTCAGCAGGATTATCAATTCCAGCCTGGATCTCGATTTTATATTGAATAATATTCTTCTTACCTGTATGGGTAAATTCCTGGCAACTAAAGGTGTAGTAGCTTTAAAAGAAAATGGGATACTAAAAATTCGCGTTTCAAAAGGGCTGCCTAAAGAGATTTTAGAAAACTGTCCAGAAGTAAATGTAAATGAAGATTTATCAGAAAATGCTGAATTCCAGAGATTTGCAGAAAATTCACATCTCCAGACCTATGAAAAAATCAGTTCATCAGAAGAATGCCTTGGTGTAATTTGTCTCGGCGAAAAATTAAATAAATCTCCTTACACTGAAGATGACCAGGAATTTCTTAGAACCATTCTAAATATTTCTGCTACTGCAGTTCAAAATTCACAGGTTGTAAATGAAATAAAAAAGGTAAACCGTGAGCTTGACTCAAGAATAAACAGGTTAAACTCGCTGTTTGAACTAAGCAAAGAATTTGGATTGTTTTCTGAGTCTACAAGAGTTGCAAAGCTATTAGTATATTCTGTTATCGGTCAATTCCTGGTGTCGAAATTTGCTGTTGTTTCATTTGAAGGTGAAGCAATAAGAATTCTTGAATCAAAATATCCACAGGATGAATTAATTACAGTAATCAGGAATTATGGGATTACTTCAATTCAATCCTCAATTTCAAATCATAAAATTAGGAAAAGTTACCCTGAGTTTGCAAAATTCGGGATTGAACTTATTGTACCAATGCAGTTACAGGGAAAAACTAAAGGCTTGATATTTTTAAGCAAAAGAATAAATAATCTTGATTATTCAGAAACAGATATCGAATTTATTTATTCCGTAGGAAGCCTTGCGATAATTTCGCTGGAAAATAAGAGACTATTTAAAGAAGAATTAGAGAAACAAAAACTCGAAGAAGAACTTGAATTGGCAAAAGAAATCCAAAAGAATCTTTTACCAAGTAAATTTCCCGAATTTAAAAATTTTGAAATTGCTGCGACTAATATTTCATCAAAGCAGGTAGGCGGTGATTATTACGACATTATAAATTTAGATAAAAATAAGTATGCTGTTGCGATAGCAGATGTATCAGGTAAGGGGGTTCCTGCGGCTCTTTTAATGGCAAATATACAGGCGTTTTTAAAAACTATCTGCCGCCAGCAAATGGATATTTCTGAAGCTACAGGGTTGATAAATGACCTGTTGTGCGAAAATATTACGGACGGAAAATTTATTACATTTTTCTGGACCATAGTTGATGATGAAAAAAAATCAATAAAATACGTTAATGCAGGACATAATCATCCACTATTAATAAGGGATGGAAAAATCAGAAAACTGGATAAAGGTGGTATGATACTGGGTGTGATGAAAACCGACCTGGAGTATTTATCGGAATGTATTGAGCTTAAAACTAATGATACTATAATTATGTTTACAGATGGCATTACTGAGGCAATGAATAAACACCACGACGAATTTTCGGATGAAAAGTTGGAACAAATAGCTCTCAACCTCTATAAAAAATCAGCGGAGGAAATTCTTTCCGGCATTCATAAAGAAGTTGTGAATTTTACAAAAGGCGCTATTCAATCTGATGATATAACTTTGATGGTATTAAAAGCAAAATGATCTTTGTTTTTTTTGGTTCGATTTCTGTTTATAATTAGTTAGTATTTAATTCCTCATTTCCGAATTATTTTCTCGTTCCCATTAAACTATTTAGTTATGAATAAAATAAAGGAATATTACATTAAGGCCAGGCCTAAGCTGATAATCTTATTGTCGCTTATTCTTATTATTGTGGCCGTTATAAATATTTACTTTACCCTGGAAGTGCGTGTTACATCCAATGATGAATGTCTCTGGGTTCCCGATAAGTCTTTAAAGGACAGCACAGAAATTCATTTTGATTTTGTTAAGGTTAACGGTGTTTCATGGAATGCCGGGATAAGGGATGGAGATCTTCTACTTAAAATTAATGGGAATACAATAGTAAACACTCAGCAGGCACAGGCAATTCTAAATACTGTCAAATCAGGAGACTATGCAGATTATGTAGTTAGGAAAAATAGCGGGGAATTGCTTGAAACTAAAGTGCTTATTAAAAAATTAATACAGTTTCAGTTTCTTGCATTTAGTTTGCTTGGTTTGATCTGGATTATTATTGGATTTATAGTCCTTATGGCAAAGCAGGGGACAATACAGAAAATATTTTATTTAACAGGTGCAACTCTTGTTCTTGCTATTGTTTTCTTGATACTACCTCAACAACCTGCACCAAAAAATATTTTCAGGAGTATATATATTATTTTGCTGGGCGCCAGCTGGTGTTTTGGACTTTGTTTTATTGCATTTTATGTAATGTATTTCTTCTGGGTTTTTCCACAAAAATTTAATTTTGTACAGAAAAAGCATTTTAAAAAGATATTTTTCAGCATACCATCTTTATTATCGGTTTTATTGTTTGTTTTTATATTTTTCTTTTCACCCAGGATAAAGAATGCCGGATTTATAATCAATAATATCGTGAATGGTTTTGCATTGTTTCTTGGAGCAGCGTTCCTCATCGGTTGTATCTCTTTATTTATTAATTACAGGAGATTAAAAACAAGGGAAGAAAAAAAACCAATCCTGGTGATACTTGTTTCTTATATCCTCGCCATAATTGCTATTATTTATACTGCACAGATAGCCCCGGCTATAGCTGATACAATATTCAATTCACCCGAATTTTATACTCCTATTATATTAATTATAATATTGCCCATATCGTTTGCATACTCAATATTTAAATACCAATTGATGGATGTCAGCATAGTTGTTAAAAACACTATTATTTACGGTGCGGCAACCTTAACCCTGGCAGCTATTTATTTCTTTATAATTTACGTTGTTGGGCAAAGCATAAGCCAGGCGATCGGGACAGAATATCAAAATATAATTGCCGGCCTGTTCTTTATTGGCTTTGCACTGGTATTTCAGTCTACTAAAGATAAATTTCAGGAATTTATAACAGCAAAATTTTATCCCGAACAGTTTGCGTACCAAAAAGTTTTAATGCGTTACAGTAATGATGTTGCCAGTATAGTGGGACTTGAAAACATAGTTTCCTCAACAGCCCGTATACTGGTTGATGCACTAATGATAGATCATTTTGGAATTATGCTGCGATCGCAGGACAAGAAAAGTTTTACTATGGTAAGAAGCCTTGGTTTTGGAAATAAAAAACTCACTTTAATGAACGGTGAATTACAGAATTTTATAACTACTAAAATATTTCCTGATAATGTTATAGTAATTGAACGTGAGAATTTTCCGAATGTATTTCCTGCATCAGAAGAATTACTGGTATCGGAAAATATTTACACAATCATACCAATGATCATTAATTCTGAAGTGGTTGGATTATTACTCTTTGGACTAAAGCATTCCGGTGCACAATTTGCAGGAAAAGATCTTGAATTACTGGCAGCAGCGGCAAACCAGGCGGCGATATCTATTGAAAATGCCCGGCTGTATGAGATGGAAGCTCAGAAACTAAAAATTGAACGTGATCTTGAAGTTGCTAAAAAAATTCAACATGGATTACTGCCAAAATGTATTCCTGATATACATGGTCTGGATATCTGTGGTGAAATGTTTTCAGCGATGCAGGTTGGAGGGGATTATTTTGATCTTATAAGAATTTCTGATAAAAAATTATTTGTTGTGGTTGCTGATGTCTCGGGCAAAGGTCTTTCGGCCTCTTTATATATGGCCAAAATGCAGACGATGATGCAGCTTTATTGTAACGAAAAAACTACTCCAAAAGATGTGCTGGTTGAAGTTAACAGGAAGCTATATCTTGAAATGGAAAAGGGCTGGTTTGTTACTGCTACGCTGGCTTTATTCGATATGGAAAATAGAAAAGTCACTTTCTGCAGGGCGGGGCATGTTCCGGTGATTGTCTCAGATTCAAACGGTATTTCTTCATACAGAATTACAGGTCTGGGTATCGGGCTCGAAAAAGGTGTGATTTTTGAAAAATCACTCAGAGAAGAAGAAGTAGATCTAAAACCCGAACAGGTTTTCGTTTTCTTTTCAGATGGCGTAACAGAAGCTATGGACGATAAAGAAGAACTCTTTGGGGAAGATAGACTTTCCGAAATGCTCAAAAATAATTCAAGTAAAACTTCCTCGTATCTTATGAGTACTGTCTGGGATGAATTAAAAACTTACTGTGGTGCAACTGAACAATTTGATGACCAGACCATGGTGATAGTTAAAGTTAAGTAAACCGGTTACAAAATATTATTATAACTGCCAGATTCCGTGTTCTATTCCGCCAATTTCATATATCGCAATAATTCCACGACGTGGTAATTCCATTTTTCCCAGCAAAATATTTGCACCGGATTCTGCTGCTTTTTTAACCGAGGTTTCCAGGTCGCCTACCCGTAAATAAGTCCTGACTATTGGCTTTTCCATTTCACTCATTGGTGCACGAATTCCACAAAGCGATCCGTCTGGAAACTCTGCAACTTGTGCATTTCCTAATTCGGGTATTGCCTGAAATTCCCATCCGTAAGATTTTGTGTATAGATTGCATACGGATTCAACATCCGGTGTTACTATTTCCAAGTAATGCACTGAGTTTTCCGGAACCTTTGTCGGCATATTTTCTCCTTTTTTATAATTTTAGTTTTTATGACGTATTGCCTGTCCGTCTATGGCGTGGCCATCTGGTAATCGAATAGATATTATCGGCAATAATTGTTATTAAAATTAGAAGATCATTAAGTCAAAGAACTTTTTTTACAAATTATTTTTGCCAGGGTATTTTATTACCTATCGACTTTTTACTTTTTAAAGATGTTATATGCAACTTAATGCAAAGTGAAATTCTCTAATAGTTTTACTTTAGGGTGTTCATATTCTATTAAGGATAATTTTCGAAGCTCACCTTTAATTTCAAAATTTTCTTTGTTTATTTCATCAGATATTCCCTTTGCTTCTTCCGCTTTTTGACTACCACCAATTGCAATATGAGGAATAAATGGAATATCTAATCTTAATTCTTTTCTTAGAATATCAGTATATAATTTATCGTGCAATCTTATAATTTCACTGTTCCCTATATCTGGTACCAAAAACACATTGGTGCAATCACTAAATGAATCCTTTACAATAGTAGTTGATTTCAAATTAAATTTAATAATATGCGTTTTTTCGGCTATTCTGAAAATATGTTCCCTTAATGACTCAAATGAATAATCAAAGACAGGAAATACTATAGTAAAATGAGGTTCCACAACATTGTAATAATAATCATCATACTTTTTTCTTATTAATTGAATCCATTGATAATTTTTAGTATCTATTTCTGGATATGCTAAGACTAATTTAGATATCATAAAACATCCTTTGCATATAACGGCTTTGTGCCTAAGCTGCTGCCCAGAACAAGAATGCCACTTTGAAAACAACTGCCGAAGATTTAGCAAACTGTGCTTAACTTTCACCGTAAGCGCAGTTTGCAAGATTATTTATTAGAACGACTACATTGAACAAGAAACATTAAACGGAAGAACAAAGCAAATAATTACAAATATGCCAAATGCGAAAACGGCGTCCGCTTGATTGGCTGGTTAGCTACCGTTCTTAATATTTTTATATGCACCACAATCATTAGCAAAAGGACAAGTTGGATTTTCTTCCTTCTCAAACCAAGTA
>DATFMR010000042.1:0-2396 GCA_035266865.1 Ignavibacteriaceae bacterium
CTGTCATAATATCCTTTTGTCCAAAGCCAAAACTGCTCAATCCCAAAATTATTACAATTGCAGTTATTATTATTTGTTTCATTGAATTTCTCATTAACCACACCCCCTTAGATTGTATCACTAGATTACACTCATAACGGCGTTGCAAATAACCCGACGCCCAGAAGCAGCAAAGCCACGTTACCCACAAATGCCGATAACTTTTAGCCGTGCTTATCTTCAATCGAAAGCACGGCGGTACTTATTTATTTAGAACTGTTCTGCCGAACAGCAATATTTACAAGAACCGAAAACCTTACAGCAAATCGGCATGACCGCATCTTCTCGCGGGCGGGTTGATTTGCTGGTTATACATTTTTATCATCAACAGTAAAGTTGTAGTCACCCTTATCTATTTTCTTTTGTGCTTTTAAGAAATATCTTTCGGGAGCTGTTAAACTAACAGATTTCAGCTCTTCAATTTCTTCGATTGCCTTATTAAATTCTTCTTCAAGTGTATCATTATGAATACTTATTGTTCTCAATCGTCTAAATTTACCTTGCATTATTTTATACTTGCTTGCAGATTTATCTATGCTCTCAATTTTTGACTCGATTTTTAATGCAGAAAAAATGCTTGGAAGTACACCAGCTAAAAAAGCAGAAAGAGCGATTAAATACTTTATAAAACCGTTCTCGGATTCAGATAGAATTTGAATACTAGCGATCCCCCCAAGTAAGAGTGGAATTGAAATGAATAATGATCTGACTTTTCTTAAAAAAGAAAGCCAAAAGAAAAAAGTGGTAGAGGTATACAAGCAATTCTCTTCTTCTCGTTCACATTCCTTGATTATTGTCTCAGACTTCTGTTCCATCTTCCTCCTCTCGATTACTGATAGAAACAGTTATATTATCATATGCAACACAAATGTTGTCTTTTATGATATAGCACTCAACGTAATGAGAACCGGTGTATTTTGAATTTTCCACTTTTTTCCTTTTTCCTCGGTCAGCCCATATTTGTCCTCTAAGATCATCCCTTTGGCGAGCTTCTTCACCAAAATTTCTAACTTTCCATTTGACCTCAAATGGCTCAGGTATATTGGTGGACTCAATAAAAAATTCTAGGCGTTTTCTTTTCAATAATAATTTCATATTCTTCAACAACTTTGTTCTCCACCCCTTTTGACTAACGTAACAATTAATCTTTACAAAATAATTTTCATTAAAATTAATTGTATGAAATTCTTCAATATACTGCTCTTTTTCTGAATAGTATCTGTCTTCCTTTTTCTCAACCTTAACCGATCCTTGACTTGGAAAATCATTACCAAATACTTTCTTCCATTCGGCAACGGCTTTTAACTCTTTTTCTTCATTAAAATATTCAATTGCTTTTTTTGCTCTTTTAATTGCTGTATCAACATAACTTTTTTGTGACTCATCTATTTCATCAACTAAAAAAGTAAAGAAATCGTAAACAAGAGTTTGTGTATCCGAAAATATATAATCATTATCATCTAAAAACTTTAATGTAGCTTCTTCTATTTTATACGATTTTATTTTAACTCCGCATTTTTCTTCCCATTTTTTTATCATTCGAATAAGTTTTCTAGTTATACCAGAATTGTCTGAGTCTGAATCATCAATTTTTTTGATTTCGCTTCTTGGATCCCATATCTCCCAACTACCATCATTAGCACTGTTTGGAATTTTGAATTTACCATCAGTTTCTTCAAAAGAAGGAAGAACTTCAACATTATGTCGTGGATCAGAAAATTCTACTACAACAACTTTACCAAATACTTTTATATTAGAGCTAGAGTATTTTTCTTCAAGAATAGACTTAATTTTACTCAATAAATTAGATTGACCATTTGATGACTGGCTATCATACTGCTCGTATTTTTCTTCAGGCATTTTAAATATTACATCAATATCTCTTGCAGGTCGGATATTTGTTCTTTTACCATAGGAACCAATTAATAATTTTGTTGAGCCATTGTAATTAGTTTCATAATAATGGTTATGAAGCTTTTCGCAGACACCGGAATACTTTGTTTTCGCATCCTCTCTTTGTTTAGCAGTTAGCTTAATATTATTTAAAAACTTTTCGAAATAATTTTCCATGATCACCTATTAAAAATGTATAACTATTACTTATACTGCACTGATTATTGAATAAAAGAACATATATATGCGTGCAGCTGCATATCTATATTCCAGGCTCTGCTAAAATGCTTCACATTCACATTATTTAAAAATATACTCTGCATATCTATAAACTTTAAGCAGTTCTGGTTTTTGTGATTTTTTACATCCCGATCATTCTTACAATCCAGAATTGAATTTCCGAATACGGGAGTATAAAAGCAAGAAATTCGGACAAAAACTTATCTAACGGTATGTTTCATTGA
>DATFMR010000043.1:0-5909 GCA_035266865.1 Ignavibacteriaceae bacterium
AGCTTTTTTACCCGGAACAAGTGCCGTTGTAATTACAACATCTGCTTCGGTAATATGCTTAAATATTAATTCCTTCTGCTTCTTTAAGAATTCTTCGGAAGCTTCTTTAGCATAGCCTCCTTCATCCTGCATTTCTTCATCTGTTTCTACTTCAATAAATTTTCCACCGAGAGATTGCACTTCTTCTTTAACTGCAGAACGAATATCTGACACTTCGACAACCGCACCAAGTCTTTTCGCTGTGCCCAGTGCCTGCAGACCTGCAACTCCTGCACCCATTATTACAACCTTTGCGGGAGAAATAGTCCCGGCTGCGGTCATCATTAAAGGAAAGATTTTTCCAAGATGATTTGCTGCCAGCAGTACACTTTTATAACCGGCAAGATTTGCCTGAGAACTTAATGCATCCATTTTTTGTGCAAGTGTTGTCCTCGGAACAAAATCCATAGAAATTGCATTAATGCCTTTTTCAGCACATTTTTTAGCAACTTCAGAATAATTTAACGGATATAAAAAGGTTATTAACAAAGAACCTTTTTTAATGAGATCTAATTCATTCTGATTTAAATCAGGATGATCCAGAGGCCGCTGAACTTTTAATACTATATCAGCATTTGCATAGAGATCTTTAACGCCATCTACTACCTTAGCGCCCGAGTCAATATATTTTTGATTAACAAAGCCAGCTCTCAGGCCCGCATCCTTTTCGATTTGAACTTCAAATCCGGCTTTTATTAATTTAGATACTACATCGGGAGTCACAGCTACTCTGTTTTCACCAGGCAGGATTTCCTTAGGGACTGCTATTATCACAGTAAATTCTCCTCCGAAATTTTTCAGATTAATTGATTTAATTTTGTAATTTTTTTAATGAAAGCAACATTTTATCTGAATCAATGTTGCATAGAAATTATTATGCCATAAATTCCGGCAAAATTGATAAATTTTAAATATCAAATATTTAAAAAATAACGACTTATAAGCTAAAATGAAAAGATTAGGCCAATAAATTTGAAATAAATTTACTGGTTAAGAGAATTAGTTTTCTGTATTGAGAAGAACTGGTGAAATAATTTACTATTCCGGTTGTTCGTGTGTGAGACAATGAATTGTACCCAGCCCCCAGACAAGGTCGACTGCGTGGATTCCAGTAACTTCCCTGTCATTAAAAATTTCGCTAAATATGCCAAGTGCAAGCCGGTCATTGGGATCATTAAAAGTAGGTACAATTACATATTTATTTGAAATGTAAAAATTAGCATAGCTGGCCGGCAATCTTTCGCCTTTAAATATAACAGGATCAGGCATAGGCAAATCAATCACCTGAATCTTTGATCCATTTTCGAGCTTTGCTTCCTGTAAGCGTTCCCTGTTTTCCTGCAGTGGTTTGTAATTTGTATCCGATGAATTCTTCTCCTGGACGAGAACAACTGTATTTTTATTTACAAAGCGACAGAGATCATCTACGTGTCCATGCGTATCGTCACCGGCGATTCCTTTTCCAAGCCACAAGACATTCTTTATACCAAGGTAATTTTTAAAAACCTGTTTATAATCATTTTTTGTAAATCCGGGATTTCTTACCTGCACCTGCGGATCCATTAAACATTCTTCAGTAGTAACAAGCGTTCCTTTTCCATTGGTATCGATACTTCCGCCCTCGAGACAAACGATTTTATCATTGTGCATAGGGATAAATTTTTTCAGCTTTAATTTTTTTGCTATAAATGCGGGAAATTTTTTATCTTTTTTGTAGTTGGAATATTTTGCCCAAGCATTAAATTTAAAATTTACAAGTCCAACTTCACCGGATTTATTTTTAATAAAAGCAGGACCCGAATCACGCAACCATCCGCGATCAGTTTTCAGGATAAAAAATTTCAAACGCTTTTTATTTACACCAATAGCGTTTAAAACTCTTTCAGCACTTAGCTGGTGTTTTTTTGATTCTACTACAATATGAACATTTTCACCTTCTGATATTTTCCTTACTATTTCCCCGTAGACCCATGGAATAGGTGCCATTTTTCCCGGCCAGTCTTCCCCATTATGAGGCCAGCCAAGCCAGGTTGTTTCGTGTTTTTCCCATTCGGCAGGAAATCTGTAGTCCAGATTATTTGGAAGTTTCTTTTCAAAATTTAAATTTTCAGTTTTCAATTTTTCTTTCCGTCCAAAAACCTTTTTTCAATTCCATTGTAGGCATCAATTCTTCTATCACGAAGGAAAGGCCAGTTTCTACGAATATTTTCGAGATGATCAAGATCAACTTTTGCTATTACAACTTCCTCTTTATCTGTTGAACCCTGTGCAAGAATTACTCCCTGCGGGTCACAAATGAAGGATGAACCCCAGAATTCTAATCCCGGTGTTTCGGGGACTGTAATCTCATGTCCTATCCTGTTAGTAGCAGCAAGATACACACCATTGGCAATTGCATGACCTCGTTGAATTGTTTGCCACGATTCAAATTGTGCCTTTCCATACTTTTTCTTTTCGTGCGGATGCCAGCCAATTGCAGTTGGGTAAAATAAAATGCTAGCACCTTGCAACGCTGTTAGTCTTGCTCCTTCAGGATACCACTGATCCCAGCAAATAAGCGTCCCGATATTTCCATACTTAGTTTCAAAAGATTTAAAGCCAAGATCACCCGGAGTGAAATAAAATTTTTCATAAAATGCCGGATCATCGGGAATATGCATTTTTCTGTAGAGCCCAACAACCTTTCCATTTGCATCTATAACAACTGCGCTGTTGTGATAAATCCCGGGGGCCCGTTTTTCAAAAATCGGGACAATAATTACTACTTTATTTTTCTTTGCAGCTTTTTGCATTGCATTTGTAGATGGGCCGGGTACTGTTTCTGCTTGATTAAAAATATCAACATTTTCTTCCTGGCAAAAATACTGTGTCCTGAAAAGCTCTGGAAGACAAATAACCTGGGCGCCTTCCTTTGCAGCTTTGTCTACCCAGTTAACTGCTTTTTTCAGATTATCATTAATACTTTTACTGAAGCCAAGTTGTAAAAGACCGACTGTAAAATTATTTTTATCCTTCATTTTATACTCTGTTCAATTTCAAATAATTGTTAAATGTAATTTAGTAAAACCGGAATGTCAATTAATTATTTTTCGCGCTAGGATTCAATTATCATCAGAACTATTTTTATCCAATCCAGCAGTATGGTCTATTGTTTTTATCAATGTTCCGTAAGTATAATATTCCTCTTTTAATAATCTGCCCTCTTTAGAATAATCCTTAGCAATTCCATATAATTTCCCCATTTCGTAAACTTCAGTCCTTTTAATTCCCCCATAAAGATAATAATATGTTTTTGTACCGTCTATTTTTCCATCTAAATAATTCGCTTCAGATTTCAAAAGTCCGTTGTCGTAATATGTTTTATAGTTACCGTTGGTAATATCTCCTTTATTATAATAAACAGCCTTAAGTTGTCCATTCTCGTAATAATGAACGGAAATTCCATTTTTTTTATTGTTTAGGTAATTTATTTCAGATTCCAGTATTCCCGATGGATAATAATTTCTTGTTATACCTTTCTGAATGCCATTCAGGTAATCAATTGAAGATTTTAAAATCCCATTATCATAATAGACATAACTCCTTCCGGCTAAAACATCGTGTTTATAATAGAGTTCCTCTTTTAAGAATCCATTTTCATAGAATGTGCGGGTTAAATTTTCCCGCTTACCATCTTTAAGAAATATTTCTTCTTTTAATGCACCATTGGAATAAAATGTTCTTTCAATCTTTTCTTCCGACTCAAATGCTCCTTCATAATCATATTTTTTTCTTGTTATTAATTCATCATTCATATAATCATCTTTTACCCTCAGGTTGCCAGACAGATCATAGATTTTAACTTCTCCTTCCAATTTATCATTAATGAAAAAAGCTTCAAGTGCTACGACTTTATTAGTGTGGAAAACGGTGGTTTTCCCATTTAACTTGCCATTTTTGAAATTCTTTTCAACTTCAACATTACCATTTTTAAAATATGTGTAAGAAGTATCTTCAAGTTCACCGTTTTTATAATTCCACCTTCCCTGTAGTTCGCCGGTTTTATAGTATGTTTTTGTAATTCCCTCAAGCTTACCATGCACATAATTTTGCTCAGCCCATAATTCTCCTGTTTCATAATACCACCTGGATTCCTCTTCTTTCAGTCCGTTTTTATAATTCCATACAATACTCAGGATGTCATTCGGAAAATACCATAGTGATTTCCCGTCTTCTTTTCCATTTTTATATTCCCATTTTTTCCAGAGCTTTCCGTCTGGATAAAATTCTAAATACAAACCGTCAAGCTTTCCGTTACTGTAATCACCCTGCGTTTTAATATTTCCATCAGGATAATATGTTTTTTTTATTGTAACGTTTGAATTTTGCCCAAATAAAGTTTCAGCAGTAAAAGGAAAAGTTAGAATCAATATTACAAAAAGCAGCAGTTGTCTTTTCATTAGTTATTTATATTGAGAGAAAATAATTAGATTATTGATTTACAAAAGTATCACTATTTGAGCATAAGAAAAACTTATTTGCGCGTACATATTGAATAATTCCACTTTTAATTACATACCTTTTAATTGCAAGGAGTAATATTTATCTTTCGGAAAAAGTAAATCTTTTTATGGCGCATATTCATAATAAAGGTACCACAGAAAAAAACCTAATAATATCAATTTTCCTAAACGCTGTAATAGTTGCGGGAGAATTGATTGCAGGAATTTTCAGCAACAGTCTTGCTCTGATATCTGATGCCCTGCATAATTTTGGAGATTTGATTTCACTCGTGCTCAGCCTGATTGCAGCAAGGATGAAATTCTGGAAAGCAAATCCTAAAAAATCATACGGGTACCGGAGAGCGGAAATCATAGTTGCCTTCATAAATTCTTCTACTCTTCTCATAATAGGCATTTATATTATTTACGAAGCTGTCGGCCGTTTTATTGATCCCCAACCGGTAACGGGATTATGGTTGATCATAGTTGCTGGAATCAGTTTTATCGCAAATTCACTTTCCACTTATTTGCTTCATCAAAATTCGAAGGAAGATCTGAATGCAAAAAGTGCCTACCTGCATTTATATTTCGATGCCCTGAACTCGCTGTTAGTAGTTTTTGCAGGTGTGTTCATTTACTTTTATAACTGGTTTATCCTGGATCCCATATTTTCTGTAATCATCGGTTTGTTTATTATTAAAAGTGCATGGGATATTATAATGGAAACAGTTAATATTCTAAGCGAAGGAACGCCAAAAGAAATAAATATGAAGGAAGTGAGTCAATTCATTTCATCTCAACCGGATATAATTGATGTTCATCATTTACATATCTGGTCTTTAAGTTCAGACTATATTGCATTGTCAGCGCATATAGTTGTAAATGATCAATTATTGAGTAAGAGTTATTTAATAATTGATAAACTTGAAAAAGATTTAAAGGAAAAATTCGGGATAAAACATCCTACCTTTCAATTAGAAGCTGATGTAAGAAGGGAACAATCAGAATACGTAAAAATTGAAAACAATTTCAAAAAAAATAATAGGTCTATTCTTTAATTTTATATTCTGCCTTTTTCAAAATTTTTAATGCTTTATTCGCTATCCTTTCTGTTTCAAAAGAAATTCTGAAAACTCCGCCAAGTTTTTCATTATCTTTCAAAAACTCTATGTCTTTCAGACTAAGAGAATTTTCCAGGAACAATTTGAGTACCTTTGTCAGGCTGCCGGGCTCGTCCTCAAGATGGAAATAAATATCAAACAGAGGATTAATAAATCTTTTGGAATTCTTGGCAATTTTCTCTCTTTTAATCCTGGATTCTTTAAAAAGTTTATCAATATTTTCAAAATCTTCGCACTGGAGGTAGTCTTCCAATTTTGTCAGATTCTG
>DATFMR010000044.1:0-4292 GCA_035266865.1 Ignavibacteriaceae bacterium
TTGCTAAATCGTGGCTATTAAAATTGCAAAATGACAATATAAATCTTATTTTTGGAGACGTTTTTAGGGCCTATAGCTCAGTTGGTTAGAGCATCTGACTCATAATCAGAGGGTCGGTGGTTCAAGTCCATCTGGGCCCACATAAAACCCCGAATACAGCCTGTATTTGGGGTTTTTTATTTTAAAATAATTATTTATTTAAAGAAATGGTTAGAATTGATTGGAATTAATGTGAAAAAAAGGACAAAAAAAGAACAGTGATTTTTAATTTGTTATTTGATCATGCAAGCTGTGAGCGTAACGCCCTGAAGAGCGAATGAATTAAAATGAATGAGTGATGAAGAAGAAAGCGAACAGCGGGTTGTGTAGTATCAATAGTTACGACGGCTTTAGACCGAGCTTAGGACATCGTGAATAAGTGAGGGCTAAAGTGCAAAGAACGAGGCGGGGCGATTCGACCCGGTGAAGTGATGCAGCAGGGGTAACGGACATTATTAATAAAAATGAAAGTAATAAAGAAAGACTGAGAATAATTTTTGTTCAAGTGTTTTTTATCTATTTATTTCCCCTTATTAAATTATTTGTCAGATAACTCTACTGTTAAATTCTTAATATCATTGATTAGGATCTTTTTCGTTTTTTCAGGTTCTTCAAATAATGGACTGTGTGCTGATTCATTAAAAGTATAAAAACCTTTTATTGGTGCATTGATTTTAACAAAGTATTCTTTTGCTAATTCGTATGAACAAGTATAATCATGAACTCCATGAAAAAAATAAACAGGAATCTTAAAATCGACTTTAGTATCCATCAGGTTTGTGCGAATCATTTCCTCCCAGTTTTGACTAACACCTGATTTTGACTTACCATACCAGAAATAAAATTTCTCAGACAACGTATATTCACTAAAATTTAACGAGGGTAGAAATAGATCGGTAACTATACTCCTCATATTTCTCATTGTTCCAATACCAAGCTCGTGCATTGCAGCGTCTCTTATCTTTATATATTTCTCAGGTATTATATTTTGATTATCAAAATTTATACTCTGGAAGTAATCGACCATTTTTTGGCCCTTCATTTCTTCATACCGTTTTAGCATAAATTCATAAGCAATTTTTTCTGATAAAGATTGATTTGACATTTGGGCCATGCCAATATACGCTGAGTATAATTCCGGTGCCTTATCAACAACATAAACTCCAAGAAAAGACCCACCCGAATGCCCCATAAGATATATCTTTTGTTTTTTAAATCTTTCTAGTAAGTATTTCGTTAATACGATTGTATCATCAACAAGCGTGTCCAATGTTGTAATGTTCTGTATGGATTTGGGATTGTATGATATTCCACAATTCCGTCGTTCCCACCAAACTACAGTAAAATCATCTTCAAGATGTGTCGGATATTTTTCTGTTAAAAAATAAACTGGCATTCCTCCGTGTAAGAATAAAATAATAGGATTATCTAAATTTTTCCCCTTTATAAACATCCCTTGCTTGTATCCATTTATATCAAGAAAGATTTTTTCTGAAATGCTGTTTTTAAGTTTATTCTTATTTTCATCCAAGAATGTCTTTGGGTTTCCGGGACTAATGATGATCAGTGTGAAAAATAGACCGAAAATCAAAAGTCCTAAGAGTCCAAAAATGTATAACATAGGTTTCTTCATCTTGTTTATTAAATTCTCTTTTATTTATCCATCCATCGTTTAAATGCAGAACATCTTTCAACACTTACCAGTGCTTCTATGTCTTTTGGTTCTGGCGGGTTCAAATCTATTTTTATCCTTGATCGTGAATAGGGGACCATAGATTTTATTGAATTGAATGCAATTATTATTTTTCTGTTTATACGAAAAAATTCATCCGGATCCAGAATTTCCTGTAATTTGTCCAGAGTAAAATCGACCGGGTATGAATTATTCTGAATTGTAGTCAGGAATACATTTTTCTCCATTGCATAAAAATATGCAACTTCATCAATTTCAACTTTTTTTATTTTTTGCCCGTATTGAACAAGAAATCTCTTTTTGTATTCAATCTCTTTACTCTGAATACCCTTAATTATCTCTTCAAAATCCATTAAATAAGAAGATTTAATGTTTTTATATTTATTAAGACTTTCCCGCAAATCATTTTTTTTGATAGGTTTCAGCAAATAATCGATGCTGTTTAGTTTGAATGCTTTGATTGCATATTGGTCATAGGCGGTAGTGAATATAATTGGAACGTCTATCTGAATTTTTTCGAAAATAGAAAAACTTAGTCCATCTTCAAGCTGAATATCAAGAAAAATTAAATCGGGCTTGTTTTGTTTCAGCCATTTTATTGATTTTTCTACTGAGGGAATTTTAGCGGCAATTTCAATAGATGCATCGATTTCGTGAATTAACTCCTCCAGTCTTTCGGCTGCTAATTTTTCATCTTCAATTATTATTGTTTTCATTATTCCATCCCCGGTTATAATAATGGTTTATTCAGGTTTCAGCAATGGTATTTTGGCTATGTATTCATCCCCGGTTAAAGTGAATTGCGGCAATTTATCTCCGAGAAGTTCGTATCGTTTTTTAAGATTTTGCTGTCCCACTCCTTTTGAATCCTTCCTGCTATTCTTTGCTTGCATATTATTTGTAATCACCAGCACATAGTCTTCAATAAATATTTTTATTTTCAAAGGAAAATCTGCGGAAACCCTGTTGTGCTTAAATGAATTTTCAAGTAATGTCTGGACTGCAAGCGGAGGCACGAGGTAATTCGATTTTGACGCGTCAATATTTAATTCTATAATTATCGAATCATCAAAACGTATTTTTTGTAAATAGAGAAATGATTTCGCAAACTCGATTTCCTCGCTTAAAGAAACAACCGGTTTATCGATTACATCGAGTGTGTAACGGTAAACGGATGAAAATTCATCGACAAATTCCTGCGCTTTCTCTGAATCTTTTTTTATTAGTGAAGAGAGAACATTTAAGCTGTTAAAGAGGAAATGCGGATTGAGTTGGCTTTTCAGAGTTTCGAATTTTGTCAGCATATTTTCTCTTTCCAGTCGCTCCGTTTTGACTAAAGATTCCTGGCTTCTTTTAAACCATAATAATGCTTCTATGCTAACCATAATTATAATGTTAATAACTATGGTAATCAGGGAATTATTAATGATATTCCATTTAAGCCCCTCTTCGTATGGAGCGATGATTCCTACTACTAATGTAACTATGGTACCAACAATAATTCCGGCAACTACTGTTAAAATAAGCTCGGATGGAATTCGAGAAATTAACTTATTCGGCAACGGGAAAATCTTATCCAGGTTATTTAAAATCTGAATATCTAAAAAAATGATAAAGAGGCCGAAAATAAAAGTGAATATTGTGCTGAAAAGAAGTCGTATAAAAAAGTTTCCGATATTCGGGATAACTATGTATCCTGTATAATAATTGTAGCTGATTATGGATAGCTGAATCAATACAGCCAGTGCTAAGACAGCTAATATAACATTCCTTGTTAATTTCATTTTCATACTCAAAAATCGTGAAAAACATTTTAAGATGCTTGGGATCTTAATTACTCAAGTCCGCTAATTCAAGGTTTTTTCTGTTATTCGGCTCCGGTCAGGCAAGAATAAATCACTTAATTTTAATCCACCAAGTACTGCAAACACTATATACAGAATAGTAAAAAGACCATCTATAATACCCGTAAACCAGAAAGTTGAAGGAAAATCTTGAACAAATATCATAAAAGAATAAAGTTGGATTACATAAAACGACCGACCAATTATCAGGCATCCAACATTAAAAGCATATCGCTTTATATTAACTGCTGATAAAAACTGCAAATAGGCAAAACAAATGAAGAATGATCCCAGGAAGATTGAGAAGAATGGATCAATAGAGGGATTATCAATTTTGCGACCGGAACCGATAAAGAATAAATACTGAATACTGAATAGCTGCTATTGTATCCCATAATGAGCTAACAAAAAAAGTAATAGCTAAAGGTTTTAAATTATTTTTATTCATTTTATTTGTCTTTTTATTTTAATAATTTTTAATCAGTTAAGTTGATAAAAACATCCAGCACAAAACCGGAAGTTTATTAAACTTCCGGTTTTCATATATTTTATTTGCTTAGAAAGACCACGATAAACCAACACCTGCAGAAACATAATTCTGACTAACGGAAGTGATTCTATTGCCTATCTCAATATCTCTGGATAAAGAACGATATCTCACGCTTGGTAGTAAATTCAAACGATTAAAAATCGGGATTACGATTCCTGCACCAATC
>DATFMR010000045.1:0-2814 GCA_035266865.1 Ignavibacteriaceae bacterium
CCCAATTAAAAGGATTTTTCTGCTTATACATCATAAATTTGTTATTTTTTTAGTCTTTATAAAATTATGCATATATATATAATACATTATTGTATAACACAGAAGTGCATAAAGATGAATAAGATTGATTATGTTTTCTAAAGAAACGGATCTTTTTCTACAATCATTAGAAGAATTGCTTACAAACCAAGAAGAAAGTTAGATAACTGAAATTAAAAAGGTAATAAAACAAAGGACAATAAAAAACAATTTGAATTAAATAAGTTTATTACTAATAGAGTGTGTTGAAAAACTTTTTTTCTAATTCTTTATAATCTTTCTTAAAATCATTAAAACAGCACAAATAGCATACAAACATATATTAACAGGGTTATCCAAGTCTTTAATAGGCATTTGCATAAATTAAAATACTTGATTACAGTGAAACCAAAAAGAATATCTTCTGATACTTTGTTCGGTGGCATTCTCTATGATCAAACTATGCCAAAGAATCATCCCTTTAGGATAATAAAAAATGCTATTAATTGGAGCGAGATCAGGAAGGAATTGCAGAAAGATAACACTGGGAAGAAAATAAAATATTCTCATACCGGAGCCCCAGCTGTTGCACCTTTAATTATTTTTAAATTACTCTTATTACAACGTTGGCATCCTGCTTCAGATAGAAAAGTCATTCAGAGGGCCAAAACTGATGTTAGTTATAGATTCTTTTTAGATTTGCCTTTACCATTTCCCTTACCAGATTATAGTAATTTAAGTAAGTTTAGAAAATTGTGGGGTGAGCAAAAGATCAAAAAAGTATTTGATATAGTCTTCAACCAAATTCAATCATATGGTCATGCTGATGTTTCGCAAGGTGTTGCTGGAGACATTACTCATGGTCATGCACGGTTACAAAGACCAACAGCAAGAAATTTATTGTTGGACTGTGTTAGAAAATACTTATTTAGCTTTCATTCTTTCACTGAAGTATTTCCCACTCAGTTCAACAAATCTCTTATGGATAGCACTTTAAAAGATTTCCAGGAGTGGGAAAAGCTGTATAATGCAAAATTACTTTCATTAGAATTATCCAGAGAAGAAAGATTAACAGAGGTCGTTTTTAAAGTCATTGAAATTAAAAAAATTGTTACTCAAATCCTTACAGATGGAAATATAAACGAATCCAATCTAACAAAGGAATATTATTCATTTATTGGAATCAGTGAACTTCTTGATCAAATCATATCTGAAAACATTAGTATTTCAACGAGTAATGATATAGAAAGTAAGAATCGACCAGAGGACCAATCTCATGACAAATTCAAAGATCTACCTCCAAAAAGGAAAAAAGGAATTAAAAATACTAACTCTGAACTTGAAGACGAGAAAATTAGTTCAACTGAATCAGTGACTTCTCAAAACACCAGTATAAGCCAAAAGAAAGGAACTCGAAAACTTATAAGCATTGTTGATCCCGAAGCACGAATAGGGTGCAAACATGGCAAGACATATTTTTTAGGACCAAAAATACCTATTACAATGACGTATGACGGTTTTATTGCAGATATTTATGCTATTTCAGGATCTCCTCACGATACAACCCAATTACCTACAATGATCGAAAATACTATTCAAACTTCCGGACAAATACCTGATATTTCTGCAAATGACAAAGGATTTTCTTCTCTTGACAATCGTCTGTATCTCCATTCAAGAGGAATACAACCTGGAATAGATTTTGACGCTTCATCAAATAAACGTAATAAGAACCTCTTTAGTAGTGATAAATTCCTAGTCAACCTTACTGAACTTTCTGTCACCTGCCCAAACAAGATTAAAACATTTAAAAACACAAGCTCACCAAATTCTACTAGTTATACCTTTTATTTCCCCAAAGAACAGTGCGTTGGTTGTCCGTTACGTAAAAAATGCACCACAAATAAAAATGGGAGAACAATTAATGTTTCAAAATTTCAGGGTATTCTTGATGCTGATAAAGCTTATTTGGAGACTGAATCTTACAAAGGAGTCCGTAAATATCGATGGCAACTAGAGGGGCTTAATGGAACTCTTAAATCTCAAGAAAAGCTTGGAGATATACCGTATCGGGGGTTACCTAAGACTAATGTGCATGTTCAATTAGTTGGTATTGTTCGTAATTTAAAAACATTAACAAAAAAGATTATTGCTCTTCTATCCCCTACAAACTCCATTCCACTTATCAGCTGATATGCCGTCTTCTAATAGTAAATTATGAATAAAAACGTTTATTTAACTTCTTTTAAGGGATTTTTTTCATTTTAAAAGCCTTTTTATGATGACTTTGGAACCTATTCTGCAAAAAAATCTAAAAACAGAAAGTTAATCAACAGTCTCTAATAATATCTACTTACATTAATTTATTAAGAATTCATGATAATGAAATACTTAGAGAAGCTGACTATATTAAATATCAACTTCTTTTTCATGTAGGAAAAATGTATTCAAACTACATTTAAAATATTTTTAGTTCTGTAGTTTAGGTTTTAAAGTAAATTGGTATTGTAAAGGAACGATTAACAATGGGGCAAGAGGATACTTTATGATTGTTTCTCAAAGCAGAAAGCTTTAATAATCTAATTCAAATTTTTATTCTTTTTATTTTCTTTCGTAAACATTTTCCAAATTATATTTTAGCATACAAGCATAGTAAGTAATTTTTTCCATTCCTTCTTACAAAAATTTAAATAAATTTTTTCAAACCGCATTTTTAGAAAGTCTTTGGACCAATGTGGTTTTAATGTCATTCCAGATGTTTTTTTTTCATTCAAGAGTTAAAGAGTTTTATAACAA
>DATFMR010000046.1:0-29461 GCA_035266865.1 Ignavibacteriaceae bacterium
CAATTTCAAAAGCTAATAGAGAATGTCAGAGGCACTGCAGAAGAATCCATTATTAATGAACTTGCCATCAGGTCTATGGCGAAAGCAATTTATTCAGTAAAAAACATCGGGCATTATGGTCTCGGTTTTAAATATTATGCACATTTTACTTCTCCGATCCGTCGTTATGCTGACTTGATCGTGCATAAGCTTGTTTTTCAATATGTTACAGGTAATGATGTTACTAAATACAGTATCAAAACGCTTGAAGAAATAGCAGAACATATTTCTGCATGTGAACGGAATTCTGTTGAAGCTGAAAGATTATCTGTTAAATTGAAGCAGGTGGAATATTTAAAAGATCATTTAGGCGAAGAATTCCACGCAATCATTTCCGGAGTTACAAATTTCGGTATTTTTGTTAAAATTACGGAAAATTTAGCGGAGGGGCTTATAAGATTAAAAGATATGGAGGATGATTTTTATGTTTACGATGATAAAAAATATGCTTTAATTGGGAAAGCTTCCAAAAAACAATTTAGACTAGGAGACAAAGTTCAGGTCAAACTTGTACGGGTTGATTTTGACCGCACTGAATTAGATTTTATAATAGTTGATTAATTTTAAGGGCCAGTTATGCAAAAAAGAATTGTAAAAATTTTGTTTTTTATCCTAATAGTTCAGCCTTTCATTTTCGGGCAATTTGGTAAGAATAAAGTTCAGTATAAGGATTTTACCTGGTATTATATTCAAACAGATCATTTTGATATTTATTTTTCACAGCGCGGTGCTAATCTTGCCGAATTTACCTCCAAAGCAGCTGAAGAAGCATTAACTTCACTTGAAAAAAGTTTTGAATATAAAATTAATAACAGGATTATCATTATAATTTACAATTCTACAAATGATTTTCAGGAAACTAATACAACTGACCAATATCTTTCTGAAGGCATAGAAGGATTTACGGAGCCCTTTAAAAATCGGGTAGTAATTCAATTTATGGGTTCATTTAAAGATTTCAGACATCTCATTCATCATGAATTATCTCACGCAGTAATTAATGATATGTTTTTCGGAGGCTCACTCCAAAATGTTATTAAAAACAGAATAACTACTAATTTACCTGGTTGGTTTAATGAAGGTATGGCCGAATATCAGTCAGTAGAATGGGATGTAAATGAAGACATGTTTTTACGTGATGCTGCGATTAGTGAATACCTTCCAGACATAGATCAACTTAACGGTTATTTTAATTATAGAGGAGGACAATCAGTATTTTATTATATAGCTCAGGTTTATGGTAAAGAAAAAATTGGTGAATTGATTAATAAAATTAAAGGAACAGGAAGCGTTGAAGCAGGATTGAAAGCTTCTATCGGACTTGATATTGAAGAATTAAGTAAACGATGGAAAAGGTTTATGAAGAAAATGTTCTGGCCCGATATTGCAATTAGGAAATATCCGGATGATTTTGCAAAACGATTAACAGATCCGGAAAAAGGTGATGGTTTTTATAATACTAGTCCTGTGCTTTCTCCTCAGGGAGATAAAATTGCGTTTATTTCAAATAGAGATTATTATTTTGATGTCTATATAATGAATGCTATAGACGGTAAAATTATTAAAAAATTGGTTCAGGGAAATACAACTGCTGATTTTGAACAATTGAATGTGGTTACACCTGGGTTAACATGGTCACCTGATGGAAAGAAAATTGCACTAAGTGCAAAAAGTGATGGATATGATGTTTTATATGTAATTGATGTTGAAAGTGAGGATAAAGAAACACTTCCTATTCAATTAGATGGAATTAAGAGTTTAAGCTGGTCTCCGGATGGCAGATATATTGCCTTTGTAGGTCATGATGCAAAGCAGTCAGATATTTATATATACGACCTTACAGGTAAAAAATTAATAAACTTAACTGATGATGTTTTTACAGATAGTGATCCATCCTGGACTCCTGATGGAAATGAAATATTTTTTGCATCGGATAGAAAAGATAATTTAGATGTCACTGCATTGCCGGATTCTTTTAAAGTATATAATTTTGATTATTCACAAACTGATATTTATACAATAAATGTTAATAGTGAAAAAGTTAATAGAATTACAGATTTACCTAATTCCAACGAAGCTTTTCCTATCGTAAGTCCTGATTCAAAAGAAATTTTATTTACATCCGATATGAGCGGAATTACTAATATTTACAGGAAGAAAATTTCTTTGTCATCAACCGACACTGTAAAATCTATTATTAATTTGCCAGCGGAACCAACAACAAATTCTCTGGACGGAATCTCACAGTTATCTATATCTAAAGATGGCAAAAAACTTGTATTTATTTCGCTATACAATGCATCCTTTAATATGTTTTTACTTACAAATCCTTTTGAAATGCAAATTGACTCACCGAAAGTTCCGTTGACTGTTTACATGGATAATTTATTAAATAAAGATAAAAATAAAGAAGTGGTTAAGAAAATTGCGAAAGAAGAGACTCCGGAAGATACTACTTCAAACAATATATTTTCGCAAATCTATACCGGTCAGATTGTGGATACTACAAAATCAAAAAATGATTCGGTTAAAGTAGATTATTCTAAATATGTTTTTGGCAATGAAGATTATGCGGATAGAGATTCCACAGACAATCAAGACAATAATAGATTTAACCTGACTGATAATCTGGATAAAAACGGTAACTATAAAGTAAATCGCTACAAAATAAATTTTACCCCCGATCTTATTTATGCTAACGCAGGATATAACACTTTATATGGAGTTATGGGAACAACTGTGTTGTCATTTAGCGACGTATTGGGAAATCATCGATTAATTGGGGTTACTAGCCTACAAATAGATTTGAAAAACAGTGATTACGGATTAACATATTATTATCTGGGAAGCAGACTGAACTTCGGTGTTTCTGCATTTCATACTGCAAGATTTGTTTTTCTATCTAGAGGCGGCGGCTCAAATCTATTCCGGTTTGGAAGTTATGGCATAGCTGTAAATTTCAGTTATCCTCTTAACAGGTTTTACAGGGTGGACGCAGGTTTGAGTTATATGAACATATCACAGGAAAACCTTGATAATATTAATGAACCTATTAATAAAGGATCATTTATTATTCCAAGCCTGAGTTTTGTTCACGATAATATTTTATGGGGATATATATCACCGCTCGATGGAACAAGGTACAGATTTGATTTGCTGGGCAATCCTGGATTAATTGACAAAAAACTAAGTTTTGCATCTTTGCTTGGAGATTACAGAACGTACTTTAAGTTTAGCGCCGAATATTCATTTGCTTTAAGATTATCCGGCGGTTACTCTGTTGGAGGAAATCCTCAGAGATTTTTTCTCGGAGGGGTTGATAACTGGATCAACAGAAAATTTGCTACACAGGAAGTTCCGTTGGAATCTATATCTGATTATGCTTTTTTATCTACTGCAATTCCACTAAGAGGTTATGAATATGCTCAAAGAATAGGGACAAAATATTCTCTGTTAAATGCCGAATTTAGATTTCCATTAATCAGATATTTTATTACTGGAGCGCTTCCGCTATTTATCAGTAACATTCAAGGTGTAGTTTTCTTTGATGCCGGAGCAACATGGAATAACAATAATCAACTTCAATTATTTGAAAGAAATGATGTGGGTAAGGTAGTTACTAAGGATCTTTTGATGGGAACAGGTGTCGGTGCCAGATTATATTTCTTATATTTCCTTTTAAGGTATGATGTTGGTTGGGGATATAACTTAGGTAGTTTTACAAAGCCAATTCATTATATATCTATAGGAGTAGATTTCTAAAGTATATAAATTCATTTTGCTTACAAGTTAAAAAGTGCAACTTGTTTTTTATTTTTTATCTTCGGATGTTTTCTTCTGCACGGAATTAGTTTTTGCATCGTCTGGTTTGTTTACTTTATTCGCAGATGCAGTAGATGATTTATTTTTATAATCTGTATGATAGAATCCATTTCCCTTGAAAATTGGGCCGGCTCCAGCACCGATTAATCTTTTTACTTTTCCATTGCATTTCGGACATTTCTCAATTGGATCAGCAGTCATGGGCTGAAAAAATTCAAAATTGTTTCCGCAGTTCAAACATTTATAATCATAAGTAGGCATAATAATATCTCCGTAAATGGTTGGGTAAACATAATGAATTATAATATTTTTTTCCATAAATTAAATGGCACACAAATTTGTTATTTTATCCAATAATAATAATTAGTTCATCTAAGCTTGAAAAAAATATTATTTCTACCCTTGTTCATTTTTATTACAGGTTGCCTGAATTATATACAGGATGTAAATCTTTATGCTGACGGATCCGGTAAAATGAAAATAACATATTGGATGAAATTGCCGGATAGTGAAAATATTAAAACATTGGATAAAATTGGTCTCTTTAATGTTAATTCAATAAGAGACGAATTTACTTCCAAGTTTATTACGATTGAAGATATTAATGTATATACAGATTCAACCGACAGCACAACCCACGCTATAATTGATATTATCTTTCAAAACATTGATTCTTTGAATAATACCAAAGCTTTTGCGAATTCGAATTTTTCATTACAAGATGGAATATCTGGGCAAAAAGTATTTACGCAAAGTATACAACCGATTGCAACAGGGTTCGGTTTTGATGGGAATAATTTCAGAATCACTTATAAATATACCTTTGCAGGGGACGTAATTAAAAACAATGCCACGGATAAGGAAGGAAGGACTTTGATATGGAAATACTCTTTAAATGAAATTGGAAATGGAAAAACTATTTCTGTTATTTTTAAACCATTTAGGCTCAAAGAAACACCATACTGGATTTACTATTTGATGGGTCTGGTGCTTCTGATTGTGTTCATTTTTCTATTTAAGAAAAGGAAGTAAAAAGCTAAAAAGCAACTGTTTTTAATGGATTTATACATTCTGATTATATTGACTTACCTTCTGCTTTTCTTTATATTTCCTGTCTATATTTTTTATTAAGATCGAAAATTGAGCGGGTTTATGATTGCGAGCGATTATAAAATCTTTTCCGGCAGTTCAAACAGAGAATTAGCTGAAAAAATTGCCCGATTATTGGATAAGCCACTCGGTTCGGTTGAATTAAAACGATTTAGCGATGGCGAGATTTGGGTTAAGTATGGTGAAAATATACGTGGATCGGAAGTTTTTATAATTCAGTCTACAAATCCACCAGCCGAAAACTTGCTTGAATTATTAATTATGTTAGATGCTGCAAAAAGAGCGTCTGCCACAAGAATTACCGCAGTAATTCCTTATTTTGGCTATTCAAGACAAGATCGAAAAGATCAGCCTAGAGTTTCAATTACTGCAAAGTTAGTTGCTAACTTAATTACTACCGCAGGTGCTGACAGAGTAATGACCATGGATCTTCACGCATCACAGATTCAGGGTTTCTTTGATATTCCGTTTGATCATCTTTATGGATCAACAATGTTCACAGGATTTTTATCTGCGGTTAACAAAAATCTTGTAGTCGTTTCTCCAGATGTCGGTGGAATAAAAATGGCAAGGTCTTATGCTAAAAGATTACATGCTGACCTTGTAGTAATTGATAAAAGAAGACCAAAACAAAATCTTGCAGAAGTTGTTCACATAATAGGTAATGTTGAGGGAAAAGATGTTTTATTAGTGGATGATCTGATCGATACAGCGGGAACGTTTGTTGGGGCAATTGATGCATTAAAGAAAAATGGAGCAAATAATATTTATGGTGCAATAACACATCCATTGTTTTCAGGACCGGCTTTAGAAAGAATTGCAGATTCTCAATTAAGCAAACTTTACGTCTCAGACACAATAGCAATGGAAGAAGATTATACTTCTGATAAAATTGAGAGAGTAACTGCATCAGGAATTTTTGCTGAAGCAATTCGCAGAACATATAATAACGAATCAATTAGTTCACTATTTGATATTGATAAAGGATAAATTTTAGCTCTTGGAGAAATAATGGAAAAAGTACAAATAAAAGCGAAAGAAAGAACATTAAAAACAAAATCTGAAACTAAGACTCTACGTAAAGATGGAATGATTCCTGGGGTCTATTATTCAAAACACGATACTCCAATTTCGATTGGAATTAGTCAGAATGCTTTGAATCCGCTTGTATTTACTAAAGAGACTCATTTGATTTCACTTCAGTTAGAAGATGACAGACAATTTGACTGTATCATAAAGGATGTACAATTCGATCCTGTCTCTGATAAAGTTGTTCATTTTGATCTTTTGGGTTTAACATCAGGTGAAACATTTCAGCTTGAAGTTCCTATTAAGTATCTCGGAAGCCCGATTGGTATTAAAGAAGGAGGGGTCCTTCAGCAATTTCTTCATAAGTTGGATGTAGAATGCTTACCTAAAGATATTCCACAACATTTGGAAATTAATATTCAGGGATTAAACATTGGTGATTCAATTCACGTTAGCGATCTAAATTTTGAAGGCTTAACTTTATTAAATCCCGAAGAAACAGTAATTGTATCAGTAACTCATGCTAAGGTTGAAGTTGAACCTGTTGCTGAGGAAGCTGTTGAAGGTGAAGAAGAATCTGCCGAGCCAGAAGTAATTGGAAAGGGTAAAGCAGATAAAGAAGAAGAGGAAGAAGAGTAATATTTGCCGTGAAGGTAATCTTTGGAATAGGAAATCCCGGAAACAGATATCAATTCAACCGGCATAACATTGGATTTTTATTCGCTGATTATCTAACAAATTTTTTTTCTCTCAACTTTATACCTTCAAAATATGATTACTATTTTGCTGAGGGGAAATTCGAAAAACAAAATTTCTCTATTATCAAACCGACTACTTATGTAAATAATAGTGGTATTGCAGCCAATCAGGCCATTCAAAATTATAATTTAGATTTAAACGATTTCTTGCTGATTTATGATGATCTAAATCTTGAATTTCCTGTTTTGAAAATTAAAGTTGGCGGAAGTGATGGCGGGCATAACGGGTTAAGCTCAATTATTTATCATCTAAATGATGATGGTTTTCCAAGACTAAGATTTGGAATAGGAAATGATTTTGAAAAAGGAAGAATGGTTGAATATGTTTTGTCAGATTTTAGTGGAGTTGAAATGAAAGATCTTGAAATAGTATTCAAAGATGCTCTAACACTTATTAAAGAGTTTATAAAAGGTGGAAACAAGAGTTTACTTGATGCTAATAGTACAATGTTAAAAAATAAAATTAATCCTAACTTACAAAATCCGCCTAAAGGTAATCAGGAGAATTTATGAATTTATTGGTGAACGTTATTCCATTATTTGGAGTTCTTGCGCTACTTTATACTTTTTGGAAATCCGCATGGGTTTCTAAGCAGGATCCCGGTACTGAAAAAATGATAAAGATTTCGGGTCATATTTCAGAAGGGGCTATGGCCTTCCTGAAAGCCGAATATAAAGTTTTGATTTTTTTCGTAATTATAGTTGCAATACTTTTAGCTTTCTCTGCTGATCCTCAAAACTCATCTCCTCTTGTTGGGGTTTCATTTATTGTTGGGGCGTTTTGTTCTGCACTCGCAGGATTTATAGGAATGAAGGTAGCAACTAAAGCAAATGTTAGAACTACCAACGCCGCCAGAAAAAGTTTAGGCAGGGCACTTGAAATTGCTTTTGCTGGTGGATCAGTAATGGGTCTTGGCGTTGTTGGTCTCGGTGTTCTTGGTCTTGGCTCTTTATTCCTGATTTATAGTGACGTTTTTGGTGTAGGTCGTGTTGAAGATTTATCGAGAGTTATAACAATTATTACAGGCTTTTCTTTTGGGGCATCATCTATAGCTTTGTTCGCCAGGGTTGGCGGCGGTATTTATACAAAAGCTGCTGACGTTGGAGCTGATTTAGTTGGAAAAGTTGAAGCTGGTATTCCGGAAGATCATCCTCTTAATCCTGCTACTATTGCAGATAACGTAGGAGATAATGTCGGTGACGTTGCCGGAATGGGTGCAGATCTTTTTGAATCCTATGTTGGTTCTATAGTTGGTACTATGGTTCTTGGTGCTGCGTTTTTTACTTACCCTGAATTTAGTGATAAATTTAACGGACTTGGTGCTGTTATTCTTCCGCTCGTAATTGCCGGAGTTGGAATAGTAATGTCAATTTTAGGTACATTCTTTGTAAGAGTCAAAGAAGGCGGTGATCCGCAGAAAGCTTTAAATCGCGGAGAATTTGGTTCTTCATTTATTATGATTATTGCACTCTATTTTATAATTAAATGGATGTTACCAGATACCTGGACGTTTGACGATCCGCTTTATGGAATTACTAAAACAATAACTTCTACGGGAATTTTCCTTTCCACTGTTATTGGTTTAGTAGCCGGAGTTTTAATTGGAATAATAACAGAATATTATACTGGTACAGGTAAAAAACCTGTGCTGGGAATTGTAAGACAATCTTTAACCGGAGCTGCTACAAACATTATTGCAGGAATTGGAAACGGAATGTTTTCAACAGCTTTACCAATTATAGTTTTAGCTGCTTCCATTATCGGAGCTTTTCATTTTGGCGGATTGTACGGAATTGCAATTGCAGCAGTTGGTATGCTATCAAATACAGGTATTCAGCTTGCTGTTGATGCTTACGGTCCAATTTCAGATAACGCAGGCGGAATTGCTGAAATGTCTGATCTACCAAAAGATGTAAGACAGAGAACTGATAAACTAGACGCGGTTGGTAATACAACGGCTGCAATCGGTAAAGGTTTTGCAATTGGTTCGGCAGCTTTAACTGCTCTTGCTTTATTTGGCGCATTTATGACTTCAGCAAATATTAAGACAATTGATATTTCAAAAGCAGATGTTATGGCTGGTTTGTTTGTCGGCGGAATGTTGCCATTTTTATTTTCTGCACTTGCAATGAACGCCGTTGGTCGTGCAGCAATGTCTATGATTGAAGAAGTAAGAAGGCAATTTAAATCAATTCCGGCATTAACAGCGGCTTTAGCCATAATGAAGAAGAATGAAGGAAAAGAGCAGTCTGATTGGTCAGCAGAAGATAAGTCTACTTTTGATAAAGCTGATGGAGTTGCTGAATATGGGAAATGCGTAGAAATTTCTACGAAAGCAGCCATCAAACAAATGGTTATACCAGGATTGCTTGCGGTTATTGTTCCTGTGTTGGTAGGATACGCAGGCGGTGCTGAAATGCTAGGTGGTCTATTAGCAGGCGTTACAGTTACAGGTGTTCTAATGGCAATCTTTCAATCTAATGCCGGTGGTGCCTGGGATAATGCAAAGAAAACTTTTGAAGAAGGAATTGAAATTAACGGTGAAAAATTCGTAAAAGGATCAGAGCCACACAAAGCTGCTGTTGTCGGCGATACTGTTGGAGATCCGTTCAAAGATACTTCCGGTCCATCATTAAATATTCTTATTAAATTGATGGCTGTTGTTTCTCTTGTAATTGCACCCTTAATTAGATAAGTTATAATAGTTTTTAGTTAATAATATAAAATAAACCCTGCTCTCATCTTTGAATGAGGGCCCAATTGACCAAAGGGAGGTGAAACAGTAAATGGAGAATAATGTTTATGAAAGTGCTGTGATCATAAACGCTGCACTTGATGATGAACAAATTCAAACTTTAATTTCTCGTATAAAAGAGACCATTACAAATAATGGTGGAGAAATCAGAGAAGTTGAAGACTGGGGAAGGAAAAGATTGGCTTATGTGGTTAAAAAAAGCAAAGTTGGATATTATGCCGTCTTTAGATTTAATGCTCCTGCAACCCTGATTACCAAACTGGAACGATTCTACGTTCTGGATGAACAATTCTTAAGGTATCTCACTATTAAACTAGACAGTGATGCTGTCGATTACCTGGAAAAAAACAAAAGCAATTCAGAAGAAAATCAATCGGAAAGTTCCGATAAATCTGATTCTGCTGCTACGGTTGCAGATACAAGCGGTGACGTTAAAGAAGATACAGAGAAATAATTTTAACCAATGATTAAGTATGGAGGAGTATAACCATGGCCGATTTGAAAATGCCCGAAATTAACTATGTAATAGTTGCTGGTAATCTTACAAAAGACCCGGTTTTTCGGCAGACTACAAATAATACACCTGTTGTCAATTTTTCTATTGCTTCAAATAGAAAATATAAAGATAGCTCAAATCAATGGCAGGAAGATGTATGCTATGTTGGGATTGTTGCCTGGAATAAGCTTGCTGAAAGTTGCCGCGACAGATTGAAAAAAGGATTTGCAGTTTTAGTAGATGGAGAACTGCAGAGTAGAAGTTGGAAATCTGAAGATGGACATAACAGAAGTATTGTTGAAATTAAAGCAAGAAGAATTCAGTTCCTGAATAAAAGAGGAAAATTAAACGATACCGAAAATGGACAGAATGGGCATGCAAGTGATAATGATGATTCATCTGACGACGATAGTGTAGATTATTCAGAAGATTCATTCGATAAATTTTTATCTAACGAAGAATCAGATTTATTAAAATAAACGGAATTGAAAAATGAAAAGTGAAGTAAAAACAAAAAAAATCTGTAGGTTCACTCAGAACAATGTGAAATATATAGACTATAAAGATGTTAAATTATTACAGCGGTATGTTACTGAACAGGGAAAAATAATCCCCAAAAGAATTACAGGAACCAGCGCTAAATATCAAAGACAATTATCAATTGCTATCAAACGTGCAAGACATATGGCTCTTCTGCCTTATGTTTCTGATACGTTGAAGTAACCAATTTGCAGGAGTTAAAATGAAAGTAATTTTAAGACAAAATACAGAAGGTCTGGGACAAATTGGTGACGTGGTTGATGTTAAAGACGGCTATGCAAGAAATTTTCTAATTCCCAGAAAACTTGCTTATGCTGCATTGAAAGGTAATGTTCGTGCATTAGAAGAAGAAAAAAGAACACTTTCCAAAAAAATGCATCAGGAATTAGCTGCCGCCGAAACACTAGCCGCTGAACTGGAAAAAGTTTCTGTTACTATACCTGTACAGGTTGGTGAAGAAGATAAAATTTTCGGTTCTGTTACCACACAAATGATCTCAGAAGCTTTAAAAGAAAAAGGCTATGAAATTGATAAAAGAAAAATTGAAATTGATGAACCTATAAAAGCTTTGGGCATTTACGGTATCAGTATTAAGCTGCATCCAAGTGTAAGTGCTAAAATAAAAGTATGGGTTGTCAGAGAGTAGATTTTCTAAATAACGGACATAAAAAAAGGAAAGCTTAACAGCTTTCCTTTTTTATTTTTAAATTCAGTTATGTCTTAATGAACTTTAATCTTTTTGTCTCTTATCATTTTTGCTATATCAGCAGTGCCGTTTTTTGCAATGCTTTTAATTGCTTTTGTGGAAAGTTTTAAACTTACAAACCTGTTCAGTTCCTGAACCCAAATCCGCTTTTTCTGAAGGTTTGGCAAAAATCTTCTTTTAGATCTGTTATTAGCATGCGAAACGTTATTTCCGCTTACTGGTCCAATTCCTGTTACCTGGCATCTTCTTGACATTATAAAATCTCCTTTAGAACTTTCCCATTCAATTAAAATTAGAACTTTAAATATACAAAAATATTATAAAAAAAATGAAATTAATTACTTTAAAAATCTCTTTTTTCTTTAATAAACCTGCTTTTCCTGTACTATTGTCGATTTTGATTGACAATGATAGTGGCATTATTAACTTACTTTTTAGTATAAATTCCAGCTTAGTGAAAAGGGGCAAATCATTAGAAATTCTTCAATATTTTAGGGAGAAACAAATGGAATATTTTGAACTACATGCCCAGAACCCCCAAACCCGCTTCGTAAATAAGGCTGTGGAAGTATTAAAAAATGGCGGAGTTATAATTTATCCCACGGATACAGTTTACGGTATTGGTTGTGATATTTACAATAAACAAGCGATCGATAGAATATTTCAAATAAAAAACGATACATCCGAAAAACTTTTTAGTTTTATCTGCTCTGATTTTAAGGAAATTTCGAAATATGCAAAGATTTCTGATTATGCGTATAAAAGAATGAAGCATCTTTTACCAGGTCCATATACTTTTATTTTACCTGCCGCCAAACTTGTGCCTAAGGTACTGTGGAGTAAAAGAAAAACTGTTGGTATTAGAATACCCGATAATCCGATTTCGTTGATGCTGGTTAAGGAATTGGGAAACCCAATAATCAGCACCAGCACAACAAACAGAAAAGGTGATTTGCTTTATGATCCATTTGAAATTAAAAATATTTTTGATCCACATGTAGATTTAATGCTTTCTTCAGGTAATATTTCAGGAAGTCCGTCAAGTGTCATTGATCTTAGCCAGGACGAACCTGAAATAATAAGAGAAGGCGCCGGGGATGTTGAATTATTTGTTTAATGCCATCTTTAAAGCCCGATTAAATTCAATGTTAGTCGGGCTTTTGATTTTCTTTAATTAAATTATTCCGCTCATTTTTTAACTCATTTTCCGTTTTCATAAATTCCCGTAATTTATTTTCATCTTTTTCTGCCTGCAATTTTTCAAAATTTTCTCTTATAAGCCTGTCCAAAACAGAAATTCTCTTTTTCCTCACCACATCAGAAACACTTTTCATTGAAAATTTGTTATCTGTTGTAGCCTCAGATACATCTTCCCAGCGATCACTTATAGAATGCTTATCACTTACTAATTCATTTATATATTTATTCTCGTTTTCTTTCTCTATTTTATCGAGTAAAGCACTGAGGCTAATATTTTCATCATTATTATATGATTCATAAACTACTTCAGCAAGATTTTTATGAATTTCTACAATAAAGTCATCAATTGTTAAATGTTGAAAAATATAATCAATAATTTCTCTTGACCCGGAAAATAAAAGTTCCATAATTTCTTTTTCGTTTCTTAAACTACTTTCATTAATTGGTGTGGCTTTACCTTCAGATAAAACTGAAATATTCTCTTTTTCTCTTTGAGTTCTTGATTTCCGACCCTGTTCTCTAACCTGGTTTTTATTTATTTCGTTTAAAGCTTTGTAAAGTTCTTCTTCAAGTAGCTTTTCTCTCAGGTTGAATTTCTTAGCGATATTTTTCAGCAGTACGGTTCTCTTTAATTCATCATTGATTATAGCTATTGGTTTTACAAGATCCCTAATAGCCTGTGTCATTTTAGCCGGGTCAGAAAACATTCCTTCTGATTCATATTGAGCAGATTGGTATTCAAGAAAGTTTTTTGATTTTTGAATTATCTCTTCAAATTTTTCTTTACCATATTTGTTAACGTAGGAATCGGGATCTTCACCATCTGGGACAGATGCTATTTTTATATCCATATCTTTTTTCAGCAAAATCTCAATACTTCTCATGGAAGCTTTTATACCAGCTGTATCAGAATCAAATAGCAGCACTACATTTTTTGTATATCTTGATAATAATTGAACCTGTTCTTCTGTTAAAGCAGTTCCCGAAACGGCAACAACATTTTTAATTCCGCTTTGATAAAGAGAAATAAGATCCATATAGCCTTCAACAATTATAGCTTTATCCTGTTTTCTTATTTCGTCTTTTGCAAAAGAAAGTCCGTATAGAGTTCTACCCTTAATATATATTAGTGATTCAGGGGAGTTTAAATATTTTGCGGATTTTTGATCGGGATCTAAAATTCTTCCTGCAAAAGCAACAACTCTTCCATTTGGTGAAAAAATTGGGAAAATAATTCTTCCGGAAAATTTATCATATAATCTGCCATCTTCATAACTGCCGATTAAACCAAGAGCCAGAGCTTTATCAATATTTATTTTCTTTTCCGTTAAATAATTTACCAGGTTTTCTCTTCCTGGGAGTGAGTAGCCGAGTCCAAATGCTCTCATTGCTTGAATCTTGATTTGCCGTTTATCAAAATACTCCCGGGCAATTTCACCTCTTTCATCACTTAACAGATTTTCGGAAAAATATTTTGCTACTGTTGTGTTTATTTCATATAAAAGTTCCTGCTCTGATTGTCTTTCTGCGCCTCCTTCATCATCATATTCCAAAGTAATTCCAAGCTTCTCTGCAATTTCCTGCACAGATTCAACAAAAGAAATTTTTTCAAATTCCATTAAAAATTTAAAAACATTTCCTCCAGCATGGCATCCAAAGCAGTGATAAATTTGCTTCTCTTCACTTACAGTAAAAGATGGTGTTTTTTCAGAATGGAAAGGGCAAAGACCAATATAATTCTTTCCTCTTTTGCGGAGCTGGACATATTCTGAAATTACATCAACTATGTTGGCACCGGAACGAATTTCTTCTATTTTAGATTCAGGTATTCTCATATTCAGGTGTCAAATTAAGTGAAAAAGGTTATAAATAAAATTCAGGTAAATATTTTTCGCCTTTTTTAGCGGCTTAAGTATTTTGTATATTTACTAATAATCAAATGTAAATTTATCTATAATTAGCCTAATTTCCTGTATTTCTTAAACCTTCTAAGAATTTAGATTTTATTATTTATGTACGAAACCATAGCCAAAACCAGAAAATACTGTAACAGCCTTACGGAATATTCCCGTTACAAAACCAGGGCTGTAAATATTGGAGCAATATACTGCGGAGGAGACAACCCGATCAGGATTCAATCAATGACGACGACCGATACAATGGATACGATAGGTACAGTCGAGCAGACAATACGTATGATCGAATCAGGCTGCGATTATGTTAGAATTACTGCTCCTAGTAAACTTGAAGCCCAAAACCTGGAAGTAATAAAAAAAGAGTTAAGAGAAAGAGGATATGATGTCCCATTAATAGCTGATATTCATTTTACACCTAACGCGGCAGAAATAGCTGCGCGAATTGTTGAAAAAGTCAGGGTAAATCCAGGCAATTATGCTGACAGAAAAAAATTTCAAATTATTGAATATTCTGATTCTCAATATCAATCTGAACTTGACAGGATCAGGGAAAAATTTACACCCCTTGTTAAAATTTGTAAAGAGTACGGAACAGCAATGAGAATCGGAACTAATCACGGCTCTCTTTCTGACAGAATTATGAGCAGGTATGGTGATACTCCACTTGGAATGGTGGAATCAGCACTTGAGTTTGTAAGAATATGTGAAGAACTAAATTACAGGGAAATAGTTCTTTCAATGAAAGCCAGCAACACCCAGGTAATGGTCCAGGCATACAGGTTGCTGATACAAAAAATGGAAGAAGAAAAAATGAATTATCCTTTGCATCTTGGAGTAACTGAAGCCGGGGGCGGTGAAGACGGAAGGGTAAAATCAGCACTTGGGATTGGAACTCTGCTCGAAGATGGATTGGGTGATACGATAAGAGTTTCTTTAACTGAAGATCCTGAATTTGAAGCTCCCGTGGCAATATCACTTGCTAACCGTTATAAAGACAGGTCGGGTCACAAAGAAATTAAACCGATTGATGGAAATCCAAAAGATCCTTTTAATTATGAAAGAAGAAATTCATTTGAACTTTTAGGGTTTGGCGGAAGTAATGTGCCAAGGGTTGTTACGGATTTTAGTAAACGGGAAAATATCAAATATGATGATTTAAATGATATCGGTTACTTTTATAATGCACCAACAGATAAATGGAATATGAATGATCTTGCAGCCGATGTTTTGTACCTTGGCGACAATGTTCTTCCATTTGATACTCCAAATGGATTAAAAGCAGTTTATAATTTTGAAAAATGGATTGAGTTAAAAAATAAAACAAATAGTTATCCGTTGCTAAGTGTAGATGAATATTTAAACTCAGGCATCAAAGCTGAAGAATTAAATTTTGTTTTGGGTAATATTAATTCATTAACGGATGAATTTTATAATAAAATTCAACACGATAAAACTGTAGTGTTAATTCTGGAAACAAATAATCTTCATGGCGTTGCTGAGGGAAGGAGAGTTTTTTTCGATTTAATGTTAAAGAAGATAAAAAATCCTGTGATCATAAAACGCAGTTATGAAAATCTGAATATGGATGAACTACGGTTGTATACTTCCACAGATTTTGGGTCTTTATTAATTGATGGCTTTGGCGATGGAGTTTGGGCAGAAGTAAAAAATATAAGCGAAAAAGGAAAGAGTGAAAATGAGCATGCTAAAAAAGAATATGTGCGTTCATTTATTCAGAAACACGAAACCAGGGAAAAAGTTGTAAACAGAATTTTATTTGGCATTTTGCAAGCCGGGAGAGTCAGAATATCAAAAACAGAGTACATAGCCTGCCCATCCTGCGGCAGAACCCTGTTTGATTTGCAGGAAACCACAGATATGATCCGATCGCGTACAGAGCATCTGAAAGGAGTTAAAATTGCAATAATGGGTTGTATAGTTAACGGACCGGGTGAAATGGCGGATGCTGATTATGGTTATGTTGGTTCTGGTGTAGGAAAAATTACCTTATATAAAGGAAAAGATATAGTACGGAGGAATGTTCCATCTAAAAATGCAGTAGATTCGCTGATAGGGATAATAAAAGAAGATGGAAACTGGCTGGAACCAAATTAAATCAAGGATTGTTTAAAGTATTCCGGCATAAATCTTGCAAATAATGATGAAAACGGTTATATTAAATAATACCAAAAATTATGATAAAAAAGACTAAAAAACTGAAATTTCTTGATAGAGTTAACCGTTACACAACGGGAAATTACGGGAGACGAACTTAAAATGCACTTCAACTCAGAAGTGCATTTTTTTTTGATATGAACTGCAAAGACGTATTTAAATACATTGAAGACTGGGCACCAAAGGAAATTGCGTGGGATAAAGATAATGTCGGGCTGCAGGTTGGTAATGGCGATAGGAAAATTAGAAATGTTATTCTTTGTCTTGATGTTTCCATGAATGTAATTAATGAAGCGATAAAGAAGAAGTGTAATTTAATAATTAGCCATCATCCGTTGTTATTTCGACCAGTAAAAAGAATTGACACGCTGAACGATAAAAATTCAAAGATGATAGAAAAGCTTATTAAAAATAACATCTCACTTTATTCAGCACATACAAATCTTGACTTCACAAAAGACGGCGTAAGTTTCCAACTGGCAAAGATATTAAAACTCAACAATATAAATTTCCTTCATACCTTTTCAGAAAATGAATATAAACTGTCTGTATTTCTTCCTATGGATTACCTGGATGAAGTTTCCGAGGCAATATTTAAATCGGGGGGCGGAAAAATTGGAGAATATACAAATTGCAGTTTCAGAACTTTAGGTCAGGGAACTTTTAAAGGCTCATCAAAATCAAAACCTGCAATTGGGAAAAAAGAAATATTTGAAGAAGTTGAAGAAGTAAAGCTGGAGGTTGTTGTTCCATCGTGGAAAATTAATAAAACTATTTCCGCTCTAAAAGCTGCTCATCCTTATGAAGAACCTGCATTCGATATCTATCCTCTTAAAAATGAAAATTCAAATACAGGTGTTGGTGCAATTGGAAATTTAAGCAAACCTATGAATGTTAAAAAATTCCTACACTTTGTTTCAAGTAGATTAAAAGCTAAAAATTTAAGATACACTACCGGCAGGAAAAAGAATATTAAAAAAGTTGCTGTGTGCGGTGGATCCTGTTCAGAGCTAATAGAAAAATCAATTTATGCCGGTGCTGATGCTTTCATAACTGCTGATATAAAGTATCATTCTTTCCAGGATGCTGAAAAGGAAATTCTTCTTATTGATGCCGGGCATTATGAAACAGAAATACACGCATTGAATGAGATTGAAAAGAGATTAAAATTATTCCTCGAGAATAATCACAATACAAGGGTTTTTAAATTTAGTGGGTCAACGAACCCTGTTTTATTTTATAATAATTAACAAGGAGTAACGTAAATTGTTAGAAAGGCTGAAAACATTATTTGAACTGCAAAACATCGATAATCAGCTTGATGAGCTGGAAGAATTGAGAGGTGATCTACCTAACGCAGTTGGAGCATTAGAAGAAAAAATAGATAACATAAAAACTGACATCATTGATAAAGAGACCGAGCAAAAAGAATCTCTGAAAAAAAGGAAAGAAAATGAAGAACAGATTGAAAAGCTAAAAGAAAGTCAAAAGAAATTCAAAGCTCAGCTTTACCAGGTGAGAAACAATAAAGAGTATGATGCGCTTACTAAAGAAATAGATCATACTGATGAAATGATAAGCAAGCTTGAAGCTGAAAATGATGCATTAGCTGATCTCAGTAAAAAACTTTCGGATGAAATTGAAGAAGTCAAACCTATGCTTGATGAACTGAATGAAGAACTAAAAGTTAAAGAAGCTGATCTGAAAGTAATCATTAAGGCAAACGAAAAAGAAGAAGCGAAGCTAAGAGCCAAAAGAAAAGAGATAGAAGCACAGACAAAAAAAGCTGATCATTCTGCATATATGAGAATTAGAAAAGCTAAAAAGGGAACTGCGGTTGCCACTATCAGAAGATCAGCCTGCTCTGGATGTCACAATATTGTTCCTCCGCAGAGGCAATTGGAGATCAGGCAGAATAACAGGCTTTTTTATTGCGAATATTGTGGTAGAATTCTTGTATCCCAGGAAGTTTCTGATTCTGTCGAAGCTTAGTATTTTTCATTTATCTTTATTACAGTTTGTGTGTAAGTGCTTAAAATAAAGGCTGTTAGATAGTGACTATTTCATGGTATATTAAGGCAAATTAGAGCCTTTTTACATTTTTGGTACTGTTTTAAATTTTGTAATTCATTATATTTGTCTACTGAACTTATGTGAATTAGCTATTCTACTTGATGCGATGATTATAATTCGGTTGTTAGTAAGAAAGGTTTTTGATTTAGCAAGAACTTCGACTCACATATTAAAAACGTAATTGACAAAAATTGTACAAAAAAGATGTTGTACAATTTTAATTTTAAAGAATAAATAAACACTGATTCGGGCAATTGCTCTGCTAATGCAGAGAGGAAAGTCCGAGCCTCACAGAACAGAGTGCCGGGTAACTCCCGGTGTCCCGCTAATACGGGATAAGGATAGTGCCACAGAAAATAAACTACCCCAAAATTTTTGGGGAAAAGGTGAAAAGGTAGGGTAAGAGCCTACCGCTTCGATAGTAATATCGTTGGCAGGGCAAACCCCACTCGATGCAAGGTCAAATAAGAATATCTTTCCGGTGTAAACCGGATCAAAGTTGTTCGCTTTGAATTTTACTTTCGGGTAAAATGGATTTTTGGGTAGACCGCTTGAGTTCCGGAGTAATTCGGAAACCAGATAAATAATTGCCGTCCCGACGGCTGTCGGGATACAGAACTCGGCTTATAGAATCAGGTTGTTTATTTTGTTCTTACTCAATCCTGTCTTCCTGTTACCCGCTAATTATGTGGCAGGCAGGTATCTTTACTGGATAATTATATGTTGGAAAAGCGTTGGAAGATCAAAGAAATTTCCGATGAATATTCTGTTAAATCTTTAGCTGATTCACTAAACATTTCTGAAGTACTTGCGAAACTATTAATCCTCAGGGGCATTAAAAATTTTCCTCAATCAAAATATTTTTTCAGACCAACTTTAGATTCTCTGCACGATCCATTTTTAATGGATGGTATGGAGGAAGCTACTACCCGGGTTATTGAAGCATTAACCAACAACGAACCGATTTGTGTTTATGGAGATTATGATGTTGATGGCACCTGTTCAACAGCACTGCTTTATTTATTTTTAAAAGAACTCGGAGCAAATGTAGAATATTATATCCCTAAACGATTAACTGATGGCTATGGTTTGTCTACTTCAGGAATTGATTATGTCAAATCAAGAAATATATCGTTACTAATTTCAATCGATTGCGGAATTACTGCAGTTGAAGAAACAAAGTATGCAAAAGATCTTGGTATTGACCTGATAATTTGTGATCACCACCAACCAAAAGAACAAATTCCGGAAGCATTTGCAGTTCTTGATCCGTTAAAACCAAATTGTAAATATCCTTTTAAATATTTGTCAGGTGCGGGAGTAGGATTTAAATTGGCTCAGGGTGTATCTGAAAGAATCGGTAAAAGAGACCTTCCACTTCAATATCTTGATCTTGTAGCGCTGGCGGGAGCTGCTGATATAGTTCCTCTTGTTGATGAAAATCGCGTGCTTGTAAAAGAGGGACTGGAATTAGTTAATAATAATCCTCGTCCCGGTATTGCTGCATTAATTGAAATAAGCGGAATGGTTCCCGGTAACCTGAGTTCCGGACAAATTGTTTTTACTATTGCGCCTAGAATTAATGCTGCCGGAAGACTTGGAGATGCTGAAAGATCTGTAGAATTGTTTATTACAAGGGACCCTGCAGAAGCAAAAGAACTTGCTAAAATTCTTGAATCGGAAAATCATCAACGCAGAAAAATAGATGAAGACACACTTGGTGAAGCATTAAATATTATTGAAAATTCATTAGATTTGGATATTGATATTCCTATTATTTTGCATCACGAAAACTGGCATCCCGGGGTAATTGGCATAGTTGCTTCAAGGCTGGTTGAAAAATTTTATCGTCCGACTATAATGTTAACAACAATTGACGGAGTGGCGAAGGGTTCAGCCAGGAGTATTTCTAATTTTAATATTTACGAAGCTCTTGAAAAATGCCAGGATGTTCTAATTCATTTTGGAGGACATAAAGCGGCAGCAGGTTTGGCAGTAGAAATTGATAAAATTGATGAATTCAGGAAAAGGTTTAGTCAGGTTGTAAAAGACACTATGACTTTTGATGACCTTCTTCCTGAAATTAAAATTGATTCATCGCTGAAGTTTTCTGAAATAACTCCGAAATTTTTGAGAATAATTGATCGGTTTTCACCTTTTGGTCCGGGTAATATGAGACCAACTTTCTTGTCAGAGGATGTTGATCTGGCAGGATACCCAAGAATTGTTGGTCACAATCATATTCTTGCAACTTTAAAACAAAGTGGATCTGATAAAATATTTGATGCGATTGGATTTAATATGGGCGAGTATTTTGATAAAATAAAAAACAATCATCATAAACTTGATGTTGTTTATTCTATTGATAAAAGTGTAAGAGACGGGAGAACATTCCCTCAATTCAGATTTAAAGATATAAAAGTAAAAGAAAATTAATCAGGAGTTTTTGAAATGTCAGGTCATTCAAAATGGGCTACAACAAAAAGAAAAAAAGCAGCAATTGATGCTAAGAGAGGAAAGATTTTCACAAAGCTTATCAAAGAGATAAGTATTGCTGCAAGACAGGGGGGGGGCGATCCTGTTGGAAATCCCCGCTTGAGACTAGCAATTGATAATGCTAAATCCGCCAATATGCCCGCAGATAATATTGACAGGGCTGTAAAAAAAGCAACGGGGGAACTTGAAGGTCAAAGTTATTCAGAAATTACTTACGAAGGATACGGACCGAATGGAATTGCTGTAATGGTTGAAGTTGCAACAGATAATAAAAACAGGACTGTTGCTGAAGTAAGACATAGCTTTTCAAAAAGCGGTGGAAGTCTTGGTGAAAATGGTTCTGTAGCCTGGATGTTTGAAAGAAAAGGAATTATTACTCTTCCAGTTCAGGGAAAAACAGAAGAAGAAATTCTCGAATTAATTCTTGACAAAGGTGCGGATGATCTTTCAACAGAAGAAGATTATTTTGAAATTCAAACTTCTGTTGAAAATTTTGAAACTGTTAGAAAAGCCTTGATAGATAAAGAACTTTCAATTGAAAATGCATCATTGCAATGGATTGCCAAAAATACAGTTGTAGTAAGCGGCGAAACAGCAGAAGCTGTAATTAAACTAATTGAAAGTCTGGAAGATAATGATGATGTTCAGAATGTTTTCACCAATGCAGATATAGATGAAGATTCTATCAGTTAAAATTTTCTGATTTTCGGTTACATTTTTATTAATAATTTTAAAAGATTAATGATAATTCTTGGAGTTGATCCCGGAACTAATTTTACAGGTTTTGGGATCATTAATATTAATAAAAATACCTTTACAAGAATTGTGAATGGTATAATTAAACTTCCCGCCAATAAATCCCTCACTGAAAAATTAGAAATCATTTACGATGAACTGAATAAATTAATTAGAAAATACAAACCGGATGAATTTGCGATTGAAACGGCTTTTTACGGGAAGAATGTTCAGTCGGCTATGAAAATTGGGTATGCCAGGGGAGTTTCACTCTTAGCTGCAATTCATAATAAGGTGCCTACTAGTGAATATTCACCAAGAGAGATAAAAAAATCTGTGGTTGGAAATGGCGCTGCCTCCAAACAGCAGGTAAGTTTTATGATAAAATCATTGCTTGATGTAAAAAAAGAAAAAATGAAATTTGATGAAAGCGATGCACTTGCAATTGCACTTTGCCACGCATTCAGGGTTAAAAATGTTTCAAAAAAAAGTAAAGACTGGAAATCATTTGTAGAAGCAAATCCAGACAGGATTGTCGGTTAATGGGAAATTATTCATTAAATTAAAATTGAAAATTTGGTAATTAAATGATTGGTTATTTATCGGGAAAAATAATATCAGCGAAACCAACTAAAGTCTTGCTTGATGTAAATGGAGTTGGTTATGCTGTAAATATTTCAATTAATACTTTTGAAAAAATAAGCGATCAGACTTCAGTTAATTTATTCATTTTTACAAGTGTAAAAGAGGATTCAATTGCATTATTTGGATTTTTTTCTGAATCAGAAAAAGAAATGTTCGAGCTATTAATTTCAGTTAATGGGATCGGTCCCAAGCTGGCTCTAAGTATTTTATCAGGAATCCAGACTCCTGATCTTAAGCATGCAATAAATTCAGGGAATGTTTCAAGGATAATTTCTATTCCCGGTATTGGAAGAAAAACTGCCGAAAGGCTTGTGCTTGAATTGAAGACAAAAGTGGATAAAATTGCAGAAGAAGGTGAAACGCCAATACCATTCAGCATTAAAAATGAAGCAATTTCAGCTCTCACTACTCTTGGATATAATTCAAAACTTGCAGAAAAATGTATTCGTGATATTCTTGCAGGTGAGCCTACTGCAACTCTTGAAGAATTAATTAAAAAAGCTCTCAGTTCATTAAACCGTTAATTCTTATTCAACCACACATTCCAAACTTGCAATATTTTCTATCTCAGCACTGAGCTTATCTCCTTTATTAACTTTACTAACTCCTGCCGGAGTCCCGGTAAAAATTATATCTCCCTTTTCCAGTGTCATTAACGATGAGATATATTCCAGCAATACATCCGGCGGAAAAATCATTGTGTTAAGTTTGGAGTTTTGTCGTTGTTCATTGTTAATTTTAAGAGAAATACTTTCATCAAGCGTAAGTTTATAATCAACTGATGAAATAAAATCTGAAATTACTGCCGAGGTATCAAAACCTTTAGAGATTGTCCAGGGATGTCCCTTCTTTTTAAGTTCGCTTTGAACATCACGAAGCGTCATATCTAGTCCCACGCCGTAACCGGCAATTGCTTTGACTGCTTCGGGTTTTGTTGCATCTTTTAATGTTTTTCCAATTAGTAATAATAATTCAACTTCGTGGTGCATATCTTCTGAAAATGATGGATAAACAATTTTATCGCCTGAATAAATTATTGCTGAAGAAGGTTTCAAAAATATAACAGGTTTTTCGGGTATCTCATTCCCAAGTTCACGAGCATGTGCAGCATAGTTTCTGCCGACGCAGACTAACTTTCCGCATTGTATTTTTTCATCCCTGTTCCTGATAGCAATTTGTTTCATAATAAATCAAAAGATTTTAAAAAAATAATACATAAACTTAATGAATATTTTTAAGTTTTTTGTTTTTTCTTTTTTGCTGCAGGAAATAGAATATTGTTAAGGATCAACCTGTAGCCGGGCGAGTTTTTATAAAGTGAAAGATCTGTCGGCGGGTCGCCAACTGCGTGCTGGTAATCTTCCGGGTCGTGACCTCCATAAAATGTAAATGTTCCTCTTCCAAAATTTCCGTGAATATATTTTACCTGGTCAGTACCCTGTCTCTTTGCAAGAATTATTACATTCTTTTTTATATCCTCTTCATGAAACATTGTAGTTTGTCCCATAAATCCCCGGACAACATTAACATGGCATTGTGTCAACATTGTTGGTACCGGGTCATATTTTGCTGAGAACTCAAAAAGGTTAAAATAATCGTTATCGAAATTTCCAACCTCCGCCGGCTGAACATCAATATTGCTGTATTCGTAAACATAAGGATTCATCTCGACTTTGAAATTTGTAAAAGCCAGGGTGTTCGAAAAATCCAGTTTATCCTGTGCATCAGGATCAGGCGGGTCGCCGTCGTACATTTTATCACAAATATCAACGTTGTGTGCAGCCAGGGCAATATCGTATGAATCCGTCGCCGAACACATTGCAAATAAAAATCCGCCGTTACCTACATAACTTTTAATATCTTCCGCAACTGTTTTCATCATTTCAGAAACTTTTTTAAACCCGTTCTTTTTTGCATCCTGTTCGTATTGTAGCTGCTGATCAATATACCATTGTGCGTTACTGAAGCTTGCATAAAATTTTCCATATTGTCCTGTAAAATCTTCGTGGTGAAGATGAAGCCAGTCATATTTTGAAAGATCACCTCTTAGTATCTCATCGTTCCAGATTTTGGTATAAGGAACTTCTGCATATTCAAGCACCATTGTAACAGCATCATCCCACGGCTGGAAGCCCGGCGGAACATATACGGCAATTTTGGGAGCTTTTTCTAACCTGATCACATCCATATTTTGATCATCGCTCTGAACTAGGGAATAAATTTGTGCGGCGTCTGAATTAGAGAGCTCTTCAAAAGTAACACCCTGAATTCTGCACTGACTGGCAATTTTAGAAGTATAATCCAGCATAAATGAACCACCGCGGTAATTTAAAAGCCAGTCTGCTTTTGTACCATCAACCAGGGCTCCGTATGTAATGCCGTAAGCTTTTAAATGATCTGTTTGTTTCAGATCCATAAAAATTAAAATTTTGGATTGCGAGTAAGTGAGGCTGGTGATTATAAAGAAGATTGAAAACATTTTTTTAAGCATTTGGAATTTCCGATAAAATAAAGGGCGATTCTAAGACCGCCCCGACAAAATGTAGATGAAATATTTGCTTAAAAGTTATGCTGATTTTCTATCAGCTTCAAGGTAAATTGGCTCCTCATTCTGTTCAATTACATCTTTTGTAATTATGCATTTGTCAACATTTTCCCTGTCAGGGAGATCGTACATTACATTCAACATAAATTCTTCAACAATCGATCGCAAAGCTCGGGCGCCCGTTTTTCTTTCCATTGCTTTACTAACAATTGATTTTACAGCAAAAGGATCAAATTCTAGTTCTACACCTTCCATCATAAATAATTTTTTGTATTGCTTTAGTATAGCATTTTTAGGTTCAAGGAGTATACTTTCCAGCGCTTCTTGAGATAATGATTGAAGCGGAGCAGCAACAGGAATTCTACCGATCAGTTCAGGGATTAAACCATATCTTAATAAATCTTCAGGCTGAATAAATTGAAGTAGATCATCTTCGTCTTTTTTATCTTTTAAAGATGAAGAAAAACCCATCCTGTTTTTGTTTATTCTGGAAGCAATAATTTTATCAATACCATCGAAAGCACCACCGACTATAAACAGAATATTTTTTGTGTTAATATTTATCAGGCTTTGCTCAGGATGTTTTCTTCCGCCTTTCGGTGGTACACCAGCTACAGTTCCTTCAAGAATTTTTAATAAAGCCTGCTGTACACCTTCACCTGAAACATCTCTTGTGATTGATGTACTTTCACTCTTTCTGGCAATCTTATCAATTTCATCGATGTATACGATTCCTTTCTGTGCTCTTTCAACATTGTAATCAGCTGCCTGCAATAAATGAACAAGGACAGTCTCAACATCATCACCAACATACCCGGCTTCAGTTAAAGTGGTAGCGTCTGCAATTGCAAAAGGAACGTCAAGAATTTTAGCCAAGGTCTGTGCAAGTAAAGTTTTCCCCACTCCGGTTGGACCGATAAGTAGAATATTGCTCTTTTCAATTTCTACATCATCAAGTTCAAAAAAGGTCGAGCGTGTGCTTATCCTCTTGTAATGGTTATAAACTGCTACTGCCAGAGTTCTTTTTGCGCGTTCCTGCCCGATCACATACTCATCAAGTGTTTTTTTGATTGTTTGAGGAGTGTGATCCTGTGCAAATTTGGATTTATTATTGGTATATGCAGCAAGGTTATTTTTTAAAATATCAACGCTGCTTCCAATACAAATATCGCAAATGTAGACATCCGGTCCCGCAATCATACTGCCGACTTCACTTCCGTCGCGACCGCAGAACGAACATTTTACAATTTTTTGATTATTTTGTTTTTTTCCCATTTTGTATCCACCTAACTAATTTTATTTTTTAATTCTAATATTGTTTTTCTTGATTCGTCCAAATATATCGAATTTGGAAATTTTTCCAGTAATTTTCCGAAAGATTCGATAGCTTTCACATTATCATTTAAGCCTAACTGGTACGTCTTAGCCTCCAAATATAAGGCTTTATCTGCATAAATGTTTTTTTCTGGATTATCTGCAATTTTTGAAAATTCTGCTATTGCCAGTTTAAGGCTGTCGAAAGCCAGATGTAGTTCAGCGACTCTCAAATCTGCTATTCCGTTGAGTATAAATACCCTTGGATCTGCTGCGATTTCAGCAAATATTTTTGAAGCATCTGAAAATTTGTTCTGATTAACAAGGAATTCACCCAGTGCAAATTTAGCAAGATTTGAAGAATCTTTTTTTGCTGTATTTAAAAGCAAAGATAATTCCAATGCGTCGTTTGCTGTGTTGTCATTCAGGTTATTTATTATTTCACTTATTATTTTTTGGGATTGATCGAAATTACCTTTATAAAAATTAATTCTTGCAAGTTTGAACTTTGCTAGGTTCCTTTTCTCTAGAGTTGTTTTTTGATAATCAATAATTTTTGAATAATATATAGTAGCTTTATCCAGCTTACCTTTTTGAAGGTAAATATTACCCAGTTCAAGATTTGCATCTGGAGTTAAAGAGGAATTATTTACAATTACTTCATTGAAATATTTTTCAGCTTCCTCAGAGTTATTTTTAATATTAATGTTTATTAATCCAATCCTGTAAAGAGCCTCATTTGCAGTTTCGGAATGTTTATAAATTCTTGTGATTTCCTCATAAGCGTCAATTACTTTATCGACTTTTTCTCCGCTAATTGATACAGGTTTATGGTAAGGCTTCCAATGGTTTATGGATATACTGCTGTCATTAGTTAAAGTTGCTTCCAGTGTTTTTGCATAACCAAGACGTGCATTTGAGAGGTATGGAGATTTGGGATAATTATCAATTATTTTATTATAAACTTTTGCTGCAAGTGGATACTGGTTCTCAGATAGTAAAAAATAGGCAAATTTAATAAATACAGCCCCCTGGTGATTCTGCTGGTTTTCAATTATCTGTATTTGTTCAAATGCTTTGTTGTACTCCTTTGCTTCTTTATAAAGATCTGCCAGCAGGTAGGTAAAATTAATGTTTCTGTGTTTCTCCCAATCTTTTACAATCCCGATCGTTTGCTGCAGAGCTCCCGGTTTATTTATGTAACTCTGTATCCTGTTTTTAATTACTGAAATCTGTTCAGGTGCTGTTGAAAGAATAAAACAATATTCTTCTGCTGCTTTTTTAAATTGCATTGTAAGAGAATAAAGATTCCCAAGGTCAAATGAAAAATAGATCGGATTTTGCGAATATGATTTTCCTTTTCGTAAGTATTCAATCCCTTTTTCGAATGCCCGTCTTTCCATCGCATAATTTGCAAGCACTCTATAACTGGTTTCCCTATTTGGCATATTTTCAGCGGCATTATCCCATGTTTCAAATGCTTTATTTTCGTTACCCATTAAGTAATATGTAGAACCTAACATTCCGTAAAGTGTGATGTCTTGTGGGTATTTTTTAATCCTATCTTCAATCAGTGAAATTGATGAGTCATAATCCTTTAGTTGAATATATGAATCGTTAAGAATTGTAAAAATCTGGTAATTATCCGGTTGAATTTTATACAGATCTTCAAATATTGCTTTGGCTTTATTATATTTTCCGGCCTGCAGAAAAGACTGCCCAAGCTTGTAGCGGCTGGCAAAGTCGTTTTGCTGAGCAAAAGCACAGCCGAAACTGAAGAATATTAATAGAAAATAACTTTTAAGCATGAATGCAAATTGCAAATTAAGATGCCGGCTTGCAAGGTAAAATTGGAGAAAAGAGCAATATTTATCGACCTACGGCTAAATAAGCCCTTAAAATAAGGGATTTTAATAGTCCGGCTTAAATTAATTACTCCGGACTTAAAAATTATTTATCCGATAATTTAAATACAACCGGCACAACAACTTGGACTTTGACAGGTACACCATTAACCATTCCGGGTTTAAATTTAGCCTTTTTTACTGCATTCTCAGCAGCTTCGTCACAACCAGACCCGATTCCTTTTAAAACTTTTGTATTTATAACATCCCCGTTTTCATTAATATAGGCCTGAACAAAAACTCTACCTTGAATTCCTGCCCTTCTCGCAATTTCAGGATAATCTATATTGCTTTGTATTGCTTCAATTCCTCCGATTGGTTCGGGCATTGGATCAGCTGTTATTTTATATTTGCCGGAATATCGCCAGCCAAACTTATATTTAACAGGCTTACCGTCTTTTGTAGCCGCTTTAAATTCCTGTTCAGGAAAAGTTTTTATCATAAAGTCTGCAATTTTTTTATCAGGAGCGTTCATCACTACTATCTTGTCAACCTTACCAGATTCGTTTATATACAGGAGAAAATTATATGTTTTAAACTGACTTTCATCTATTTTTCCTTCACTTATTTTCTTTTCAATTTGTTCATTTATTGAAGTGTTCAGGTTTTGAGAAATAACTTTTCCTGAACTATCAACTTCGCTTACTGGTATATAATTATTATCATTTAATCTGATCACTTCAACTTTATCTTTTTCGTTACAGCCTGCAGCCAATAATAAAAGAATAATAACTGAAATAAATTTTTTCATTTTATACCTCATAACCTTGTTGCTTTTACTATTATTGTATCCTGTTTAATTCCGCTGACTTCTGCAGCAGGTAGTGCATTTAATATAGATTCAATCGTTTTGTTTTGTTGCTCAATGTTGTTATTGATTTTAACTATATCTTTTTTGTATGTATTTGTCTGATTATAAAAGAAAAGACTTAATGCTAAAAGAATTAACATAGCCGGGTAAGTAAAGACAGGAGAAAGAAATTTTTGTTTTATTCCTTGTTTTTCCTCTTTCATAATTTTACTTAAAATTCTTTTATCGAGATCAGAAGGGAATTCTTCCTTCAGTTCCTGCGTAGCATTTTTTAAAATATGCTGTCTTTTAAAATAATTCCTGGCTTTTTCATTTTTTGAAAGAGAAATAAACAAAACGGTTTCCTCACCGTTTTTTAATTCACCGTCGAAGTATTCGTCTATCATTTTTA
>DATFMR010000047.1:0-9134 GCA_035266865.1 Ignavibacteriaceae bacterium
TCTTTTACCGTAATCGCTTTCACAACAGTCGATCTGTTAATTGTAAATGGTTTTTTATATTCTAAAGAATTTTTGTTCGGGAGACTCCCATCGGTTGTATAAAATATTTTTGTGCCGGGAGTTTCAGAATAAATGGTAATAATCTGTGAATCTTCAAACGATTTTTCAGATGAAACAATAACCGGAACCGGCAGAAGATTTCTATCAAATGAAAATGATGGAGGTGTATCTTCTGGTTTTGTTCCCCAGCCGTTTTTACTATCCCGGGACATATTAATATTCAGTATTCCGCCGTTCATAATATCTGAATGATTTAAAAAGACTTTTGAATATTCCTTTCCGTTAAGTGAAGCAGATTCAATATATCTATTCTCTTTTGAATTATTGACAGCATTAATTACAAACTTTTTATTATTATCTAAATGAATTGTTACTGCATCAAAAATAGGGCTCCCGATTGCATAGTAGTTCATTCCCGGTGTAACCGGATAAAATCCTATTGCGCTAAATACATACCAGGCTGACATTTGTCCGCAATCCTCATTTCCGCTCAGTCCGTCAGGATTTGCTGAATACATTTCATTTAAAATCTGCCTGATCTTTTCCTGGGTTTTGTAAGGTGCGCCTGCATAATCATATAGATATGCGATGTGATGGCTCGGTTCATTACCGTGTGCATATTGCCCGATCATTCCGCTTATATCGGGCTGGTCAATTCCACGCAATGTTGATTCTACAGAAAATAGTTGGTCAAGCTTTTTTGTAAAATTTTCTTTCCCTTTATATAAATTTATTAAACCGGGTATATCCTGGGGAACAAAAAATGAATACTGCCAGGCATTTGCTTCGGTATAGTTTCCACTTACAGAAAAAGGATCGAAAGGGGAGAGCCAGTTTCCGTTTCTTTTCGCTCTCATAAATTTTGTGGAATCATCAAAAAGATTTTTATAAAATTGTGCGCGTTTACTGAATCGCACATAATCTTTTTTAAATCCAAGTTCCTTTGCCATTATTGATATGCACCAGTCGTCGTATGAATATTCAAGTGTCTTTGAAACTGATTCATTCTCTTTATCTGCGGGAACAAATCCCTGCTCCCTGTAATATTTTAATCCGAGCCAGTTTTTATCAGCACTTACTTTCATTGCTTCATAAATTGATTGCACATCATAATTCCTGTAGCCTTTCATAAATGCATCAACAATTACGGGGATAGAATGGTAGCCTATCATCGTGCCTGTTTCATTTGCTGCAAGCTCCCAGATCGGTAATATTCCGCCTTCATTATATTTATGAAGGAAGGTTTTTATAAAATCATTTACTCTGAAAGGTTCAAGAATTGTGAACAGTGGATGAGCCGCCCGGAATGTATCCCACAAAGAAAAAACGGTGTAGTTTGTAAAATTTCTTTCTTTTGAATTATCGAAAGCGTTATGGATTTTTTTGTCCTCACCGGGGTAATTGCCGTCTACGTCCATAAATAGATTCGGATTTAACAAAGTATGGTAGAGGGCAGTATAAAAAATTGTTTTCTGGTCTTTTGTTCCGCCGGATACTTCTATTTTGTTTAATTCTTTATCCCAGGCTCTTTTTGCATCGCGCCTGATTTTTTCAAAATCCCAATCAGGAATTTCTTTTTGCAAATTATTTTTTGCTCCATCAACACTTACCGATGATATACCTGTTTTTATTAATATTTCTTCTTCTTTAGTTGTCGAAAATCTTACAAAGGCTTTTATATTTTTACCCTGAGCCTTTTGCAGATCATTTTTTATTGAATCATTTACAGCAATTCCAAATGAATCAAAAGGTTTTGAAAACTGCGCATAAAAATAGACGATTTGATCTTTCGCCCATCCCGTCGATCTCCTGTAGCCGGCAATTTTATTTTTATCAATTACTTCAATTTTAAGATCAGTCGGGATATCCGAAATACCGTGAGTAAGATCTATTATGATATTTGATTTGTCTGATTCAGGGAAAGTATATTTTTGTATTCCTGCTCTTAAGGTAGAAGTAAGTTCTGTTTTAATTTTATAATCTTTCAGAGTGACCGAATAATAACCCGGTTCTGCAATTTCTGAAGTATGATCGAATCTTGACCTGTAACCTTCATCGGGATTCTCCTTACTTCCGGGGTTTAATTTTATCTTGCCCACGGTTGGCATAAACATAATGTCACCATAGTCACCGATCCCGGTTCCGCTGAGGTGTGTGTGGCTGAACCCCATTATTGAATTATCTGAATAGTGATACCCCGAACACCAGTCCCAGCCTTTAATATCAGTATCGGGACTCAATTGAACCATTCCGAACGGGAGACTTGCTCCCGGATAAGTATGTCCGTGCCCGCCCGTTCCAATAAACGGATCGACATATTTTGTGTAGTTTGTTTGGGCTTTTAACGTTGAAGTTAATATTAAGATGGATACCAGGTAAAATATTTTTTTCATTATGTAGATAGTCCTTTTAGGGCGTTGCTTTTTTCGTATCCACAGTGATTCTTTTCGTCTTTTAAATAAATATTCCCTTCGTTACTTTGTTCCAAGATGCTTAATTCAAATTAATTCAGTAACTGTAATTCCCAAAAATCACAGGAATAATGATTGTATATAATTGGCCTGAAATAAATTCAGCTAATCCAGGTGAACGGGATTAAAAATTATGCGAAATAAGTAATGAATATTACAATTTTTTAAAGTTTTAAACAAAAAGAAGTAATAAATAGGAAAAATTTGTTTGAACCCAATATTATTGGGTGAGTTATTTTTCCGTAATTCAAATAAGCATAATTTTAAGAATTTATTTCTAGCCTTGATTTTTTGGTTCTTTTGTATCAAGACAAAAGAATAGTAAATTATTTAACTAATATTTATTAGGATTTTATATCAATCAGGTATGATAAATATTTTTTAGCAAAATATTTAATACTAAAGCATTGATTATTCTCTTAAAAAAATATTCACTAATCTCTCACCGACCCGTCATCACTGTCATCTCTTTTCATCGTTGCCAGACGGGAAAACATTTTCCTTATATCCTTGATTCCCCCAAAAGCAAAAAGCATAATCACGAAAACTGATGCAAAGAGATTTACATAAACATATATCTTCCAGAAGTTCATCCACGCTTCATCAGATACAACTGAAGTTAAGTTGATAACAGTTCCAACAATAAAAACCAGTACCCAGAGGAATGTCCATACATATGTTGTAATATAAATTATTTTATCCCCTCTTGTAAATTCTTTTCCCATTCCAAGCAGTTTCCAGCCTTTTTGCGGGATTGCGTTAATTATTTCTATCTCTTCTTTAATTTTGTATTCACCCCGATGCAGCATTTTATCCATATTAAATTCTTTCTTTTTCCCGATCAAAGAAATGAAAATATATACCAGCGAAGCAACCAGCATAGCTATTCCCCAGAACTCCTGTCCATTAATAAAAAAGTCGGGCCAGATCTGGTGAATAACAATTCCTCCAACTGCAATTACTGAACCTGAAATTAAAGCGAACCATGCAGCCGCAGTTGTTCCTCTTTTCCAGTAAAGTCCGCCGATAATTACAGCACCTGAACCACCGGCAAAGATTGCGCCTGTAACAGCGAAGAAGAGAAAAATATATTCACTTTGCTGAAATAATAAACTGAAAATAAAAATAAATATTGCAACGCCAAGAATTGAAGCCCTTAATAAATTAAGGTGTTGCCTCGGAAGAAATTGTTTCTTTCTAAAAGGAAGAATTATATCTTGAATGAAAATGCTTCCCCATGAATGAAGATAACTATTGTGAGTTGAGATAAAAGCCGCCAGCATTACCGAAACAAATGCCCCGAGTAAGCCCGGCGGAAAAATTTTTGATAGGATTAGAGGAACTGTAAGCTGGCTTTTTATTGCTTCGGTATCGACATTCTTTAATATTTCATTTACAGATGAAGAAGTCTGGGAAAATTCTGAGAGATGCATAATTGCATAAGCTACAACCGGAACGAAAACCAGGAACAATGCATATTGCGGAATGTTTCTCCAGTTTCCAAGCACATCACCCATTTTTGCTTCGTGCGCACTTTTGGCTGATGTATTAAAACCCTGTGTACCCTGCCAGGAAAGTTTACCGTATATGACTCCGGCAACACCGATTAAAAAATACCAGAAATTAAAATCCTTTACCTGGCTTGTGTGGAATGGATTGATTAATGATGCATCTGCTGATGCTTTTGTAACACCGAGAAATATTGCACTCCAATCAAAGTTAAAAACGATCCAGAAAATAATTACAATAAAAATTGTATTTACAAAAATTCCCTGGATAAAGTCTGCGACAAGTACAGCAATCTGCCCGCCGGCAAAAACAAAATAAATTGAAACAGCCAGCAGAAAAAACATAATAAAAGCAAAAGTTGAAATGCTAATTCCTAAAAAAATAAAATAATCAGGGAAGCCGCAGAAATAAATAAAAAATCTTGAGCCGACGGCAGGGAATATTCCAAAATTAATTATACCGGAAAGAAATGCGAGCATTCCTGCAAATACTCTGAAATTTCTGCTGTAACGAATTTCAAAAAACTGCGCCATTGTTAATGCTCGCGTTTCTCTGAACCTGTAAACCACCCAGCCGGAGACAGTCATTATTACCAGTACAACTGACATTGTAAATTCCCACCATCTGAGCGAGAACCCGGCAATGTAATTCATCTCGAACATTCCGACAATTGTTATCGCGCCCAGCATTGCCATTCCCTGTGACATACTAATGAGGTATCTGCCTGCAGTTCTTCCTGCCGCAAGAAAATCCGCAACGCTTCTCATAAATTTTTTGGTAAGAAAAACACTTCCGAAAATTATAATTGTTACAACGGCAACTATTATCCAATCAATAGGTTGGAGATTCAATATTTGGCTCCATATTAATATTATCCGGATTACTTAATATATGATTATTTGACGAAATTTTGGAAAGTGATTGATTTTTTATAATCATATAGATGATTTTACAACTCTTAAATTGAACTTTAATTCTGGTTAAAATATAAATGAATTATCCTGCTGATTTAAAGTAATTGTCCTATCTTACCAGGGTTATGAATTGGCTAAGAAAGATTTTTTTGCCGTTAAATAATTCAAACCAAACGTTAGTTAAAAAATGCCTCAAATTAATTTATTTTATGAAATGAATTTATATATCTATTAATTTTATATTTCTATCAGCGGACTGATCAATGCCTGTAGAGTATAGTTAAATATTGTTTTTACTTTTTTATAGCTTGTAGATAATTTAGTGATTAATACTGGGATTGCTTTGTTTATATTATAATTAGTTCATAATTTAGTGCATCAATTTCGCAAATTTGGAGGCTTTTACTGAAGCGAATTCCTTTCATGCTATTTCAGAGAAGAATAAGAGTTTTCTGTGGGACTTTATCCTTAATTTCCTGCTTTGTAAATTTATAGCTTGGGATATTCTAAATATTCGATATTACAAAGAATACTCACTCTTTAATTAAAGGATTTTATCACTCTACGTGAGTGATGTAGCGAAGCTGTAAGAAAATAGTATTATATGAATAATCATAATCTCTGGTTTTATTTAAATCTGAACTGGAAGTAATAATATAAGTCAATCATAGATTGAAATAATCAATAAAATATTGCTTGCATAATCTAATTCTATAGCATTATTAAAAAATGAAAATAATTAGTGTTGTTGGTGCTCGTCCGAATTTTATGAAAATAGCTCCATTGCACCGAGCTTTAAGAAATTATAACATACAAAATTCGAGATCTGGTATTCAGCATTTAATTTGTCATACAGGCCAACATTACGATAATAAAATGTCTGAAATTTTTTTCAATGAACTGGATATTCCAAAACCAGATTTTTATTTGGGAGTTGGATCTGATTCACACGCAGTTCAGACTGCGAAAATAATGATCGGATTTGAAAAGGTGTTACTTGACGAAAATCCAGATTTGGTTATTGTTGTAGGTGACGTTAACTCAACAATAGCTTGTAGCCTGGTTGCAGCAAAAATAGGAATTAAAATTGCACATATAGAGGCAGGTCTGAGAAGTTTTGATTTAAAAATGCCGGAGGAAATAAATAGAATTTTGACCGACAGGATTTCCGATTATCTTTTTGTGACTGAAAAAAGTGGAATTGAAAACTTAAAAAAAGAAGGTGTCCCAGTTGATAAAGTCTTTTTCGTTGGAAATATTATGATAGACAATTTGGTTAATTGTTTACCGAAAACAGAAAAAAATGGAATTCTTAAAGTACTAAATACTAAAGCTAATAGTTACATTTTAGTTACTATGCATCGTCCTTCAAATGTTGATAGCAAAAATAGTTTAATTGAAATAATAAATATGTTGAATAGACTTTCAAATAAATGCAAAGTTATTTTCCCGGTCCATCCAAGGACAAAAGGAAATATGCAAAAATGGAGAATATTTGATATATATAAAGATAAAATTAATTTTATTGATCCTGTTGGCTATATAGATTTTTTAACGTTAACAAAAAATGCCAATCTGATAATTACTGATAGTGGTGGAATTCAGGAAGAAAGTACTTTCCTTGGAGTTCAATGTATCACTGTAAGAGATAGTACGGAGAGACCCGTAACTGTTTATGAAGGGACAAATCAGTTGATTGGTACTGATTTTTCCAAGGTGGAAAAAGCAGCAATAAATATTCTGGATGGGAATATTAAAACAGGAAGAATACCTGAACTTTGGGACGGCAAAGCTTCTGAAAGAATCACAAAAATTCTTTTTAAGTACCTCAATTAAGCGATCAATGATTAAAGTGATTTTATTTTAGCAGGATCTAATTTTTTAGAGATAAATTTCCTTCAAAAAAAATGCAGTGTCTCAATTTCACTTTTGCAAATACGTTAGTTATATGTCATTCTGGATTTATTTCAGAACCTTCAAAAATTTATTAGATTCCGAAACTAGTTCGGGATGACACATTGCGAAATTGATACACTGCCAATAAAATGGGACAAAAAATCACTAAGTTATTTTTCATAATTCCAAAAAATATCACTAACGAATAGCCGGAATCTGTGAAAAATTAAATATATATAATTAATTATCTATTTATCTAACTCTGCTTTTTTTAATTCATAAAAACTTTAATATTGAATTTAAAGAATGCTGCAAATAATTTAACATATGGAAATAATAAATAAGATTGAGAACAAAACTGCCGGGATTGGTATTATTGGTCTGGGCTATGTCGGTCTTCCTCTCGGCTTGGAATTTGCTGAGAGAGGATTTAAGGTTACGGGGTTTGATATTGATGAAAGAAAAATTCCAATTCTTAATTCTGGTAAGACTTATATAAAACATATTTCTGCTGACAGGATTAAGAAGTCTGTTAAAAACAAATTGTTTGATGCAACTTCAGATTTTTCAAGACTGCCTGAAGTCGATGCCGTTATTATTTGTGTCCCCACACCGCTAAATGAACATCGTGAACCCGATATGTCATTTATAGAAAACTCCGGGAAAATTGTTGCACAGCATATTAGAAAAGGGCAACTTGTTGTGCTCGAATCCTCAACTTATCCGGGAACAACTGAAGAGATTTTATTGCCAATGTTTGAGGAATCATTTAAAAATTCGAAAACTTCAGGGCCGCTGGTTGGAAAAGATTTCTATCTTGCTTTTTCTCCGGAACGCGAAGATCCGAATAATCCGAATTTTACAACCGGCACAATTCCTAAAGTAGTTGGGGGGGTAACACCAAATTGTCTTAAGGCTGCAGTTGCTTTATATAACCAGGTAATTGTTAAAACTGTTCCTGTGTCATCAACACGCGCGGCTGAAGCCACAAAACTACTGGAAAATATTTATCGATCAATTAATATCGCTCTGGTAAATGAATTAAAAATGGTATTCGATAGAATGAATATTGATCCATGGGAAGTAATTGATGCAGCAAGCACTAAACCATTTGGTTTTCATCCTTTTTATCCGGGCCCCGGATTGGGAGGACATTGTATCCCGATTGATCCGTTTTACCTTACATGGAAAGCACGTGAGTTCGAAGTTCATACCCGTTTTATAGAACTGGCAGGCGAAATAAATACATATATGCCTTATTTTGTTGTCGAAAAAACTATAGAGGCATTAAATACAAGGAAGAAATCTTTAAAAGACTCGAAAATCTTAATTCTTGGCGCATCCTATAAAAAAGATATTGATGATATGCGCGAATCACCTTCATTAAGATTAATCGAATTATTACGTGAACGCGGGGCTAAAGTTGACTACAATGACCCGTACGTCAAAAAGTTGCCTAAAACCAGGAAGTATAATTATAATATGAGGTCTGTTTCACTGACTGATAAAAATCTGGATAAATATGATCTTGTGCTCCTGAGTACAGACCATACGTATTATATGGAAAAAGCTAAATTTATTACACAGCATTCCAGGGTAATTGTAGATACTAGGAACCTGTTTACCAAAGCCGGTGTAAAAAACAAAAAAATATTCAAAGCGTAAAATTCGTAAATCAATTTTATCCGTGTCATTTTGATCCCGCAAAATGCTGAGGGAGAAGTCTTTTTATATTGGTATATAAATGAATCAAATATATTCAAAACGACCTAAATAATTTGACGGTAAAAAAATAATGAGCAAAGCGTAGAAACAAATTTTGTTTGAATCCTGCTTCAGCGGGATGAGTTAATTTGTTTTAGCAATGTGAGATAATTTTTAGTCAAATTATTTTAGTCTTGAACTTTTGCTTCTTTTCTTTCAAGAGAAAAGAAGGACAAAATGGCTTATTTTCCGCAAATTAATGCCAGCATAATTTTAGGAATTTATTTTCAGCTTTACCCGCCTCTGGTGGGCTTGATTTTTTGATTCTTTTGTATCAAGACAAAAGAATAAGGGATTAATTCTTAGGAATTTATTTTCAGCTTTATCCGCCTCTGGCGGGGTGGATTTTTTGATTCTGGAGCCTGTCCCGCCTCGCGGGGCCTGTCCCGCTGACAAGCGAGATATCGAAATGGCCGATGAGCACTGCAAATCCGCAGCAGGCGCCTTCAATGCACCGGATAATAGGTCCATTGCCAAATAAATTTTAACAAAAACTGAATTTATATTTATTATATTTGTT
>DATFMR010000048.1:0-39876 GCA_035266865.1 Ignavibacteriaceae bacterium
TCAATTTTGTAAATCTTTATGGATGCTCGATAGATGATTTTTCAAAAATCGGTTCATTTGTCGAAATTCAGAAAAATGTAACAGTAGGCAAAAACTGCAAGATTTCATCACACACCTTTATTTGTGAAGGAGTGCATATTGAGGACGGAGTTTTTGTAGGGCATAATGTAACATTTATTAATGATAAATATCCCCGCTCTGTTAATAGTACAGGAGAATTGCAAACTGAGGAAGATTGGAAAGTTGTTGAGACCTTTATAAAAAAAGGTACCTCAATTGGTTCATCTTCAACTATTTTGTGCGGTGTTACTATTGGTGAAAATGCTATAATAGGTGCGGGTGCAGTTGTAACGAAAGACGTTCCCCCAAACACAATAGTTGCTGGAGTGCCAGCACATTTTATTAAAGAAATACCTGTTGTGTAATTTAAAAAATCATTAATTTAAGTCTAATATTTGTATTACATTACAATATAAAAACATTAAAGAAATTTAGTGCTTTTAACGAAGCCCATTTGAGGAGGTCAAGATGAAGAGATTTTTAGGGGGGATATTTTTATTATGCGTTGTATTCCATTTCACTAGTGAAGCACAAACTCTTCATCCAGGAGACGGATTAAAGCTGATATTTTATAACATTTCGGATCAAATTTCGGGAGAATATTATATTCAGGAGGATGGGACCATTGCACTCCCTTTTTTGGGCATAATCAAGGTAGCAGATAGAAATGTAGACAGCCTTAAACAAGAAATTTATGGTAAATATAGTAACATTTATAGAAATCCTGAATTAACGATCCTACCTTTAATTAGAGTCAATATTTTTGGCGAAGTAAATAAACCTGGTTTTTATTATGCTACAGGTACTGATAAATTGACAGATTTAATAGCAAAAGCGGGTGGTACAACACCTCAGGCTGATATCGGAGATATAACAATAACAAGGGATGGTAGAGAAATAGAAATCGATGGTGAAAAAATTATTGAAAATGGTAATAAGCTTAATGATATTGGATTACAATCAGGAGATCAAATTTATGTGACCAGGAAATGGTTTAGTGGTTCAACTCAGGCGATAGTCATTACTGGAATAAGCACTTTGACTGCCATATTAATAGTATTTCTTAGGAAATAGAAAAATTAAGAGAGAAAATGGGAAAAATATATGGATAATGGAAAACGAAAAGAAATGATTAAAACTGATTCAAATGAGAGTCAAACTAGCATTGACGCAATAATCTTAGCTTTTGATAAAAGAAAAATAGTTCTTTTTATTTTATTTATTGTAGTATTTGTTTTTGGATTTATTTTTTACCTTTCCCAAACCCCTATTTATGAGTCGACCATTTTGTTGAAAAAAGAAAGTCAACCAAAACAACAAAATATGCAAGACCAATATAATAAGATGGTTGCAGATCAATCTTTGGATGATATTGAAACTGAATTACAATTGATTAATACGAGGGTAGTTTTATCAAAGGTTGTCAAAAAATTAAATTTGAACTTTCATGTCGATAAGATTCAATTCCCAGATAAGGAAGAAATAGATGTTGATAAGTCACTAACAGCTTATAATTGGTGGCTTAACAATCAAGAAATAAATAAAACTAATTATCCCGAAGTTTTAGATGCGAAGAGTGATTCAAATAGCAATAATAATGGAAAATATTATGTATTAAATACTGGGGGCTATCTAGAATTATATAAGGCTGAAACAAATACGCTGATTAATTCTATAAGAGCTGGTAATTCTGCTGAAATTAAATCTGATAATTTTTATTTAAAAATAGACTGGCATAATGCACCTTCAAACACAAAATTGTTTTTCTCAGTTCACAGTACAACATATTCAACTAATCATCTAAATAAAAAAATTAAAGTTGTACAAGTTAATAAAACTAACATTATTGAGATTAGGGTACAGGATAAATCTCCTAAAATGGCCCAATTGATTGCTAATACACTAACTGAGAAATTCAGGGAAACAAGAACTGAAAACGCAAGACAAAACGTACAGGACTCTTATAAATTTGTCGACAAGCAACTAAAAGAAATGGCACAACAATTAAAAGACGCTGAAGATAAAGTTAGTGCCTATAAATCAAAATCAGGAATTACTCAGTTAGACAAAAATTCCGAAGAGATTACGAAATTTTTGAGTGGCCTTCAAGCTCAGAAAATAGCCAATGATTTGGAGCTTAGCAAATATGAATCAATGGAAAAGGGAATTCAAGATGATTATAAGAAAGAAGGATTTTTTGACCAGACTTTTCTTGCTCCTGATAAATCCAGCCAGTCAAATTCTCCATTTTCGGCGATATTAAAACAGCTATCTGATTTAGAACAGAAAAAAATTATTGAACTTCAAAAAAAGAATGAAAATCATCCTGATATTATAAATTTAAATAGCCAAATTTCTCAATTAAAAGATAAATTAAAATCGTACAACCAAAATACATTAGCCTCCTATAAAATTATTATAAGTTCTCTAAAAGAAAAACAAGCAAATCTTGATAAGTTAATTGCAAGATATCAGTCAAGGATTAATTATCTTCCAAAAGAGGAAATGCAGTTAGCGGAGCTTACCAGAAAAGCAGAAGTTGCTGAAAAAATGTTTAATGTTTTGCTAGATAAAAGGGAAGAAATGAGAATAAAAGAAATTTCCCAATTGCAAGATATACTTATCGTGGATTCAGCTAGTCTTCCAACTTCTCCAACTTCTCCGAGCTTGAAAATAATAATTCTAGTATGCTTTTTTATTTGGGGCGCATTCTCAATAGGATTAGTATTCTTAGGTGAATTCAAAGAAAGAAGACTGCTTAAACTTAGTGAGATAGAAGACGTTCTTCAGTTACCTATTTTATCAATAATTCCAAAATTTCCGAAAGAGCTTGTTCAAAAGATAAATAAATCTACTGTTCTTGAAGATAAATTTGCAGTATTAAAAAAAGATAAACTTGGAGTAATTGAGGCTTATAAAGTACTGCAAATTAAACTTGGATTTACGCTGAAAAGTAACAGCAAAATAATATTATTTACCAGCGCTGAGGAGCACAGCGGAAAAACAACTATTGTTGCAAATCTTGCTGCCACACTTACAGCGGCTGATAAAAAAGTACTTATTATAGATGCGGATTTGAAAAGATGTGGATTAACAGATTTATTTAGAGTATCGAGGGAAAATAATGGTTTAAGTACATTTTTAAGTGAAGATTTGGATAAACTTCCAATTTATAGCCTTACGGGTTTTTCCAGCCAATTATCACAAAAAGGTTTAATTAGTATTTTGCCATCTGGTGAGATTAGTGAAAAATCAAGCAACTTACTTCAATCACAAAAAGCTGTTGATTTAATTAATGACCTAAAGAGCAGTTTTTATGATTATATACTTATTGATACTCCTCCTGTTAATAGAGTTATTGATACTCTTATTTTAAGCAGGTTGGTAGAAAACATCATAATGGTAACCAGGTATAATTATACCTTAAGAGATACTATTATTTCAGGAGTTCAGGAACTAAGAAATGAAAAGATTAATATTTCAGGGGCAATAGTTAATGCCTGTGAAATCGAAAAGACATCATTCAAAGATAAATATGGCTATGGTTACGGTTATGAGTATTCCTATGAAAATAAGAATGGGAAAAGTAAATCTCATAAAGAAAAACAAACTGTAATTGAAAAATTTAAAATAAGCAAAATATTGAATCTTTGGTGACTTGGCAAAATATTTTTGAAATTATAAAAAATTAAAACAGAAAAAATATAACATATTAGTAACTACACTCCATAGCTTTATTGATGTGGGGTGTTTTTTTTGATTCTCCCCGGGATATATTTTAATTTCATAAGTAATTATTAAAAAAACAGCTTTAATTATGTCAGTTTCACAAAATATTGAAATCATTAACCCATTAGAATATAATGGCTGGAATGAAAAAATAACTGAGCATCAGGATTATACTTTCTTTCATACAGCAGAGTGGACTAAGCTAATTTCAGAAACCTACGGATATAATCCTGTATATCATATAACAAAAAGCCATGATAAAATAACCGGGATTCTTCCATTAATGGAAGTAAGAAGTTTTCTAACCGGAAAACGGGGTATTAGTCTTCCATTCAGTGATTTTTCAAATCCCTTGGTGACCGATTCTGTCCAATTCAATCAATTGTTGGAATCTGCAAAAGAATACGGGAGAAAATCGAATTGGAAATATTTAGAAATTAACGGTGCTCAATCATTTCTTCCCGCAGGTACTCATAGTTACCTTGAATATGAACATATTATAGATCTGGATGGTAATGAAGATAATTTGTTCTCTGGTTTTGATAGCACTACGAAAAGAAATATTCGCAAAGCAATAAAAGAAAATGTGAAGGTTTACCAGGATCATTCCTTAGAAGCTGTCAATCAATTCTATAAACTAAACTCTATTACTAGACAAAGACATGGTCTTCCCCCGCAGCCGTATTCATTTTTTAAAAATTTATATACTATTATTATAAAAAATAACTCTGGGACAATCTTTTTAGCAGAAAAAGATAACGAAATTTTAGCGGGTGCAGTTTATTTACATATAGGTAAGAAGGCACTGTACAAGTTTGGTGCCTCAAATATGAATTATCAAAAATTACGTGCAAACAATTTAGTTATGTGGGAAGCAATCAAGTGGTATAACTCAAATGGTTATTCTGAATTTTCATTTGGTAAAACGGAACCGGATAATGAGGGATTAAGAAGATTTAAAAATGGATGGTCGGTTCGTGAACTCGAATCTCATACTTACAGGTTTGGGATTCCTGAAAATAAGTTTCTGAAATTTTCAACCCAAACATCAGGATTTCATAATAAGATTTTTAATAACCTTCCACTTCCTGTGCTCGAAATGTTCGGATCATTTGCATATCGGCATTTTGCTTAATGAATAAAAGTCATTGCTTTGAAAAAGAATATAAATGACTTGGACTGATTATAATATCTTAATACTCTTTTAGAAGAGAGTATTCAATAAATAAATGAAAATTTGTAATATTTTTGTAAAGTTATTGTGAATAAAAAGGACAACAAACTTCCATATGCAGTTTATGTGGGATTAGATAGCTTCCCTGCACTAGCATCTGTGAGACATTTGAAATCCAGAGGAGTCCCTGTAATTGGTGTAGCCCAGGATAAAAATGATCACAATTGTAAAACTAATTCAGTTGAAGAAATTATATATACTGATAAATCAAGCGAAGATTTAATTTATTCTCTTGAAAAGTTAGGTAAGAAATTTACTCAAAAAGCCGTCCTGATTACAGGGGAGGAACCAAATGTGCTCGTGGCTTCCAGATACAGGGAAAGGCTCGAAAAATACTATCATTTTGTAATGCCTGATAAAGAAGTGGTTGAAATTTTGGCAGATAAAATTTTATTTATAGAATATGCTCAAAAAAATGAATTGCCAATACCAAGATCTTTTATTATTAAAAATGATAGTGATATAAATTGTGCTGGGGATGAAATTAACTATCCCGCAATTTTGAAACCTACAATACGAGCACCAAAATGGGTAGAACATACAAAAATAAAAGCCTTTAAGGTTTATTCTAAAGAAGAATTGATTAAGTATTATGATGAATATAAAGAATTTGGTTCTGGCTTTTTAATACAGGAATGGATTGAGGGGCCTGATACGAATCATTTTACTTGCAATTGTTACTTTAATAAAAGTTCTGAATTGCTTGTAACTTTTATTTCTCAAAAAATCAGGCAATGGCCTCCTGAAACAGGACAGGGCTCTATGGGAATTGAGTCCAGAAATGATATCGTATTAAATGAGACAATTAATCTTTTTCGCAAACTTGATTGGAAAGGATTAGGATACTTGGATATGAAATATGATAACCGTCTAAAGAAGCATTTAATAGTTGAGCCAAATATTCTTAGACCAACCGGAAGGTCTACCACAGCCGAGGCTGCAGGAGTTGAACTCGTTTACACGATGTATTGTGATGCTGCCGGTCTTCCGATTCCAGAAAACAGGATGCAGAAATATGGAAATGCAAAATGGGTCCATTTAAGAAGAGACTTTCAAGCATTTTTATATCATAGAAAAAGAGGTGAAATAACCCTTAAGGAATGGTTAAATTCTCTAAAAGGCCATAAAAGTCATTCTTTATTTTCATTAAAAGATCCACTGCCTTTTCTTTTTGATATTATCCGTGTTGGAAAATTATATTTTAAAGATAGAAATTTTGCATAGTTTATTTCATATAACACAATCTTAAATCCACTCTTAAAGGCTTAAATATTGAACATAGAAAATGGTCTAGATAATTATTTTGATGTCGATTATATGGGTATTGTCGGTATCAGGTTTGAAAATATTTCGGGAAATGAGAAAAATACTTTAGCAAAACATTATTCAAATTTTGTAAAAAATCTTGATCGTGATCCTGATATAATTATTCGATTTGTAGATAAATTAAAATCTTCAAGCTTGATTTTTCTCGGATTGGATTTTGCTGCCTTTGATAGAAGTAAATTTTATGTCATTAATGATCCGGTGGACAAAAAAAAAGTAGTAATTCCATTTGATAAAATTGGACAAAAGCTTGAAATAATATGCGAAAAAGGGGTAAAGTCAATTCCACTCCTTAATCATATTGTTAATTTTTATCTTATTAAAAAAGGATTTGTCCCTATACACTCTTCAGGATTTTATTTTGACGATAAGGGAATATTGGTAATGGGCTGGACAAAAGGAGGTAAGACCGAGACATTGTTGTCATTCGCAAACCATGGTGCTGAATATGTAGGTGATGAGTGGGTGGTAATATCAAAAGATGGGTCTGAAATGTTTGGCTTACATGTACCAATTACTATTTGGAAATGGCAATTACCCTACATAAAGAAATTAATAAATAAAATTAGTTTGGCTGATAAGGCAGTCTTTTTATTAATAAATATACTTGAATTGCTTAATAGAGTTGGTAAGAAATTAAAATTAGATAATGTGATCCCATTTACATTCTTTAGCCGGGGATTACCTCAGGCCAGGAAATTGCTGAAAATTAGAAAATTACCTAGACAACTTTTTACAAATAAAATCAGACAGGGTAAAACAAAATTAGATATTATTGTATTAGCTGTAAGTCATGAAAATACTGAAATTACTGCTAATAAATGTGAGTCGGAAGAAATTATTAATAGAATGATCCATTCAAACGACTATGAGCAACTTCCTTTTAATGAATATTACAAAGCTTTTAAGTACGCATTTCCAGATAAGAAAAATGAATTTCTTGATAACATTAAGAATATACATTCAGATTTGTTATCGAAAGCTCTGGAAGGGAAAAAATCTATTAAAGTATCCCATCCCTATCCGGTTTCATTTGAGGCATTGTATGCGAAGCTTAATTCAGCTTTTTCAAATTAAATAAAATATTTCTAAATGGGTTCTATTTAACTGAAAAATTAAAGGCTTTTAATGTTATCAATTGCAATAATTGGTCAGGATGGAGCGGGAAAAACAACTATTTCAAATTTGGTTCTTGAAAAACTTCCGCTTAAGATGAAGTATATCTATATGGGACGGAATATCGAATCCGGTAATATAATGCTGCCAACATCCTGGCTGATACATTATTATAAAATTTATAAATATAAAAAATCTCATAAAGGATTAAGTTTTGATAGTGCAAAAAAGTTTTCACTTCATGAATTAGATAAAAACAGAAAAGTTGATACCAGAGGGAAATTTGCTGCAACTTTAAGGTTAACAAATAGATTAATTGAAGAATGGTTCAGACTTGCAATCTCATGGTACTATCAATTATTGGGTTATGTAGTTATATATGACAGACACTTTATCTTTGATTATGCTTCTGATCCAAACGATTCTTATTCCAATAATAGATTGACTACAAAAATTCATGACTGGTCATTAAATAATATATATGAAAAACCCGGACTGGTAATATTTCTAAATGCTCCGGCAGAGATATTGTATTCACGAAAAGGTGAAGCCACTTTGGAATATCTTGAAGCAAAAAATAAGGTCTTTTTAGAGGTAGGAAAGAAGGTGCCTAATTTTAAAATTGTTGATGCTTCTGAACCTTTGGATAATGTATTTGAAAATGTAAAAAGTCTAATTCTTGAGTATTGTAAATCATAAAACGACTGGAATATTAAAATTTAGGTATATTAAAATATGGGGGAATATATGATTGGTAATAATCAAATGAAAAAAACTCTCACTAAATATTTAATTCTTCTCATTATAACTATTACTTTTAAGCTTACCTTTTCACAATCAGAGTTTGTGATGATTGTGTTACCGGATACTCAATATTATTCTGAAGATGATGGCACTGGAAGTATTGAGACATTCTATGCTCAAACCAACTGGATTGTTGATAATAAGTCAGATATGAATGTTGTTTATGTGGGGCACGTGGGCGATTGTGTGCAAAATGATATTGAAGCAGAGTGGCAGAGAGCTGATACAGCAATGGAATTTTTGGAAGACCCAAATACAACGGGCTTGACCTATGGCATTCCTTATGGTATTGCTGTAGGGAATCACGATATGACTCCCTGGGATAACGATGATGGCACTAGCACAACTATATTTTACAATCAATATTTCGGAATCAGCAGGTTCAGTGGCAGGAATTATTATGGAGGTCATTTAGGAAGTAATAATGACAATCATTATGATCTTTTTCAGGTTGGTCTTTTAAAATTTGTTGTAATTTATATAAAATATGGAGAATACCGAGAAAATCCTGCAGCATTGAGCTGGGCAAGTGGTGTTTTATCATCATATGGTGACAGATTAGGAATAGTTGTAAGCCATAAATTACTCGACGGTAATAGTGGTTCTAATGTATCTTTTTCTTCAGCAGGAGAGGCAATATTTGATGAATTAAAAAGTAATCCTAATCTCTTTCTAATGGTGTGTGGACACTGGACAGATGAAGGAAGAAGAACTGATACAAACGATGCTGAAAAGCCTGTTTATACAATTATGGCAGATTACCAGGGATTAACAAATGGTGGCAATGGATGGTTAAGAATAATGAGATTTGTCCCTATGGAAAATAAAATTTATGTATCTACATATTCTCCAACTTTAAATGATTACAGAACCGGCGACAATAGTCAATTTACCCTCAATTATGATTTCCAGTCGCTTTTACCGGTTGAACTTAGTTCATTTACTGCAGCTGCCGATAATGATAGAATAATTTTACATTGGAGAACTGAAACTGAATTAAATAATCATGGTTTTGATATTGAAAGGTCTGTAGATAATATAAACTGGAATAAGATTGGATTTGCAGAAGGACACGGCAATAGTAATATACCAAAAGATTATTTATATACAGATAATTATCCACCTTTCGGTAAAGTTTATTACAGATTAAAACAGGTTGATAATGACGGTAAATTTGAATATTCAAATACAATTAATATAGATCTTTATGCATCAGATAAAGTTGTATTGAAACAGAATTATCCAAATCCTTTTAATCCTACAACGAAAATTGAATATTCCCTTCCAAAGGGAAGTCATGTATCGTTAAAAGTCTATGATTTGTTGGGCAGGGAAGTGGTTACGTTACAAAATAAATTTCAATCTCCGGGCAGTTATTCAGTAGAATTTGATGGCTCTAATCTGGCAAGTGGAATTTACTTCTATGTGCTGGTTACTGATAAATTTACTGTATCAAAGAAAATGAATATGATGCAATAGGATAATATAAATTCAGAAATTTTTATCTATATAATATATCAGTTTATGAATCTAGATTGATTTATATAAATATCCATTATTTTAAAAATAAAGTATACTCTTTAATTGCAATCGATAGTAATAAAATTATTTTTTTCTGATAATAATCTTTCAGGATAATTTTTGTAATTCAGCTTATTCAATTCCCTGATTTTAGCCTAAATATTATTTTAAAATACTATTCTAAATTATCAAAAATTGTTCTCCTAATTATATAAGGATTCAAGCTAATGAACGGTAAATTCAAAATTATTGCAACTGTTGGACCAAGTTCACTAAAAGAAAATGTAATTAAAGAAATGGACCGTTGGGGAACGGATTTATTCCGGATCAATTTGTCTCATACAGAAATTAAGGATTTAAGAGATGTGATAAATAAACTGAGATCCTGGACTAAAAAGCCGATATGTATTGATAGTGAAGGCGCCCAGATAAGAACTGGAAAATATTCCAGTGGACAAATTATACTAAATACAAATTCATTAGTAGAAATTGTAGAATACAAAGAAAAGGAAACAGGTTCCAGAATTCCAATCTATCCGGGAAAACCAGGTGAAATATTTAAAATAGGAGATCTGCTGAGGATTGATTTTAATTCAGTTATTGTACAAATAATTAAAATTGATGGAGATCAGGTTCAAGGAAGGGTTATAGAAGGTGGAATAGTTGGGAATAATAAAGGAATTGGAATAGATAGAATGCCTTTTTTACCGGCTTTTACAGAAAAAGATTATGAAGCAATAAAAATCGGAAAGGAAATGGGAATAACCCATTATGCCCTTTCATTTGCATATAAAAAAGAAGATATATTCTGGATAAGAGAGCAATTTGATTATTCCATTTTTGTGATCAGCAAAATAGAAAGTTATAATGCGCTTTACAATCTTCAGGATATTATAAAAACCTCTGATGCAATATTAATAGATAGAGGTGATCTTTCGAAAGAAGTTCCCCTTCAGAAGATAGGTCTAACGCAAAGATATATAATGAATTTTGCTACCAAATTTGATAAACCTGCCTATGTTGCTACTAATCTTCTGGATAGTATGATTTCCGGTTTGCAACCAAACAGAGCGGAAATAAATGATATTACTAGTAATTTATTTAATGGTGCTATGGGACTGGTTTTAGCTGCTGAAACAGCTATAGGGCAGCATCCTGTCCAGGTAGTGAGAATGGCAGCTGGAATTATCGAGGAAACCACAAATTATTTAAATCGTCACACTGATCTTAATATTCATGAATTTATAGATAGTGTATATGAAAACAGCTTGATACTTCCTCACGGTGGCAGACTGATTCAGAATTACCAGGATGAAGTAGTAGAGGAAATTGAAAATAAAGAGTGGCCCAAAATTTATCTGGATGAAAGAGCGGCACTTGATGTAGAACAGATTGCAACCGGTACCTATTCTCCTATTTCAGGTTTTATGAATATTAAGGAAATGACTTCTGTTCTGGAATCAAACAGACTAAGTAATGGATGCATTTGGACACTTCCAATATTATTGCAGATGAATAAGAATGATATAAATTTTAAAATAAATGATAAAGTCCTTTTATATGCCAGACAGGAAAATGAACTAATAGGAGTGCTTGAAGTTAGTAATATTGAAATGATTTCTGATATGGATGAAGTTTCAAAAAAATGGTTTAATACTTCAGATAAAAATCATCCCGGAGTAAAATATTTTAAAGAAAAAGGCAATTACATTATTAGTGGTAGTGTGTATAAGTTCAGACATGACAGTTCTCAAAAACCATTTGTTCTGACACCTCAGCAAATAAGATCTATTTTGAGGGATCTGAACATGGCAACAGTGGTTGGTTTTCATACCAGAAATGTTGTTCATCGCGGGCATGAATTCATTCAAAAAGAAGCTCTCGAAATGATTAAAGCCGATGGCATTTTGATCAGCCCGGTTATCGGACCTAAGAAGAAAGGAGATTTTGTATCCAGGGCAATTCTTGAAAGTTATCAAAAAATTATTTCCAAAGGTTATTACAATCCTTACAGAGTCTTGCTTGGTGCTTTTTGCACCTATTCAAGATATAGTGGACCTAGGGAAGCTGTCTTTACTGCATTATGTAGAAAAAATTTCGGCTGTAGTCATTTCATAATCGGGCGGGATCACACAGGTGTTGGAAACTATTATAGTCCAAGTGCATCTCAAGAAATATTTGATGAGATTGGCGATATTGGAATAAAACCGGTTTTCTTTGAAACAGCATACTATTGTAGTGCATGTCAAACAGTAACGGCCGGATGTCAGCATCAGGAAAAGTTCAAAATAAATATAAGTGCCACTGAAGTTAGAAACTGCCTGATTAGTAATAAAAGACCACCGGAATATTTATTAAGAGATGAAATCTCAGATTTGTTGGAAAATATGATGCGTGAAAAGGAAGAAATATTTGTAAGTTAACTTATATGATTTGCTTATTAAATATTTAGTTTGTTGATCTTTCATATTTTATAAAATATACGGTTAAAAAAGCTTTTCTTTTTCGAAAAAAAATATTTCACTTAAAATTTTAAGTAAAGATTTAGGTTATAAGTTTTTTAATTAATAAATTCGTGTATATCCAAATTTCAAATGGGAAAAATTAAAATAGTATATTTAACAGGTTTCTGGTATAGTGGAGCCACTATTCTTGGCAGAAGTTTAAGAACTTCTGAGCAGGTAATTTATGTAGGTGAGATAAGAGATTTCTGGGTAAAAGGGTTGCAAAAAAACGCACAATGTAGCTGCGGTGAAAAGTTCGGTAATTGTAATTTTTGGCAAAATGTAAAAAAAAATTACTTGGATTCCTTTCCTTCAGAAAGCGTGGAGGACATAACTGAGAAATTGAAAAAATTTGATAAGTGGACCAATTATTTCAAGTTAAAAAAATTCCTTAAAAAAAGAGATGATAAATCATACCAACAATTTCTGGACAGTTATCTTAAACATACAGAAAAACTGTATGAATGTATTGCCAAACAAAGCGGAAGGAATATTATAATAGATTCTTCCAGGATACCTGTAAGATTGCTTGCTCTTTCACAATCCACAAAGTTAGATGTATTTCCGATTTATGTAATAAGAGACCCTAGGGGCGTCGTCAATTCTTTGATTAAAAAAGATATCAGGAACTTCGGCGAAAGAAAATACAGTTCTGTTGGACATAGCATTAAATGGAATATCAAAAACCTTCTAAGTTTGGATGCTGTAAAAAGATCAAACACAATTAATAAAATTTATTTATCCTATACTTTTTTTACGAATAATACAGTAAGGGTATTAGAATTCTTAGAGAAAGTCTTGAATTGTAAAATCGATTATGAGATAGAAAATGGAAAGGTTTCGTTGGAGCTCAAACCCGGGCACGTATTTACAGGTAATCGTAGCAGGCACGATACAGGCAAAATCACAATTCGTGAGGATGAAAAGTGGAGATATGAACTAAAGTGGAATTATAAGATTTTAGTTTCGCTTGCTTCATTTCCCTTGTATAAATATTTATTGGCAAGGTATCGTTTGAAGAACTGGCGAATGTAACCACACTAATTTTTTTGGGTAAAATTTTAAATATAGATATTCTTAAATAGTTTTATCCCATAGGTTATTGACGGAAACTTAAGAACAAATAGAACATTGAAAATTATTATATTTACTTTCAATATTCTTAAAATTATATGACCAAATTATGTTTAAAACAATCACTATAATTGCGGTAGAATTAAAATATATAAGCCTATCATTATTTTTATTTTTTCAATGCCTTGTCTTTGGTCAAACTATCCCAATAACTATAATGACTTATAACACAAGTGACGCTGGTGGTGTTTGGTCAGCAAATAGTCCGTCACGGGTTGCTAATATGCGCAACGTTATAAGTGCTATTAACCCGGATATTATTGTAGCAATAGAAATTTATAATAGTAATACTGATGCCTTTTTAGATTATGTATTAAATTATAATAGTCCCGGCACTTATTCAAAAGGAACATTTATTGCAAATAATAATGCAATTAGCCCCAATAGCAACTGTTTATACTATAAAACTGCAAAATTTGATGGTGGCAGCTTTGATAACACCGTTATTCCAGCGTATCTCGATTTAACTCAAACTACAAGATACCGTGATATAAACAAATTCACGATTACTCAGAACGGGGGTAGTACTATAATAATATACGCTGTACATTTGATACCGGATGGTTCTAAAACTTTTGATGGAAGCAGTACTACGCGTGCGAACCAAATAAGCTATTTACATTCTTATCTTGAAAATGATGCCACTACTTCTACTGACAATTATATTGTTTTAGGCGATTTTAATATAAAAAGTCCTGATGAGGGTGCATACAAGAATTTGTTTGTGTCTCAGGGGGGGTATTTTTATGATCCAAGCAATCCTTCTGATGAATTTGGTTCAAGCTGGAACACATCAACATTCATCCCCTATCTTAGCTTTCAGTCGACTCAGGTTAAAAATAAGTTTGATAACATCCTGATTTCCGGAAATGTAAAAGATAATTTACAAGGAATCGAGTATCATTCCAATTCGTATACTGTTTATGGAAATCCAAATAATTATGGCAGTACAAGCACTGATACGGATGCAAGTTCTGCATCAGATCACCTACCTGTTTATGCTGTATTTGATTTCAGTGATGGTGCTGCTCCGGTTGAATTGGTATCTTTCACAGGCAGGATTAAGGATGGGGAGGTGGGGCTTGATTGGAATACGGCAACCGAAGTAAATAATTATGGGTTTGAGATTGAAAGATCAACTGATAAATTTTTATGGGATAATATCGGTTTTGTTCCTGGAAATGGAAATAGCAATGCTCCCAAGAATTATTCATTTATTGACAAATCTATTCCAAGTGGAGCGATTTATTATAGGTTAAAACAGGAAGATTTTGACGGCAAGTTTGAATATTCTAATGTGATAAAATTGGAATATAAATTTTCATCGAAGCCTAGTTTATCTCAAAATTATCCAAATCCTTTCAATCCTGCTTCTGTCATTAAATATACGATACCGACAAATGGAATTGTGTCACTGAAGATTTACGATGTGTTGGGAAGAGAAGTTGCAATACTTGTAAATAAGAAACAGAATGCTGGTAATCATTCCGTTAATTTTAATGGAGCCAGTTTGACAAGCGGAATATATATTTACGTCTTAACGACGAATGATTTTGTTTTATCAAAGAAAATGAATCTTCTTAAATAGACCTTTAGAAAGGATATATGATAAATTGAGATGATGTAGATTATAATTAAAGGTAAATTGGGCCTTAATCGAAGATATATATATTCCTGTTCCTGTCTAATTCAAATATGTACAGGAGAATGACAAAATAACGTTGTGTATATATCAGATAAATAATAACTTAAATTACTCTGAGTGAATTAAGTTATTTTTTTTACCCTGTTTTGAATTACTGAAACAGGATTAATATAGCATCTTCGAAATTTTAGTAATTATTTAAAATTACTTATTTTAACTATGGCCTAAAAGTTAGTTTTTTCTTGTCTTATAATCGTAATAACGAATTTATAGTATATTAAAGTATCTTTTTAACAGGTTGTAGATTAGTAGGATAAAAGCAAATTTTGATGATTAATCAGTTCAAAAATTATAAAATATTTGAAGAGTCATCAGCTGTTGACGAAGAATGGACAGAATTCGTGCTTCAAAGAGCTGAATGTTCTATTTATTATCATCCCGCCTGGTTGAGAGTTCTAGAAAAAGAAACAAATCAAAAAATAATTAAATTGGTTTGCAGAGATGATGCAGGACTATTAGCAGGTATTTTACCGCTTCAATTCACTAAAGGTATTCCATTTGGTATAGGGGGAATGCCGGGTAAAAAGCGCATATCTTCTTTGCCCAGAACTCCTGTCGGTGGTCTGATGGCATCGAGTGATGAAGTGGCAGACTTACTTATCCAAAGAGCAATTGAAATAACCAACAGAAATTCAAAATATAGATTACAAATAAAGTCTTTTAATGATAAATTGAATGAACGAGTAACTCTGATTTCAAAGTACTTCTGGCGTGAATTTTATTTTACTCATATACCCAAATATCCTGAAGAATTAAGGTTTGGTAACTCAAAAAATCATACAAAAATTAAGTGGGGAGTTAATAAAGCTATTAAAAATGGAGTAAAAATAAGATATTCTGATTCTGAAAAAGATATTTTGAAATGGTACAATTTGTACCTTGATACCATGAAATTTCATACAACACCGCCGAGATCATTACGATTTTTTAAAAGTCTATGGAAAAACCTAAAGCCTAAGGGCTTAATGCAATTAGTTCTTGCTGAATTGGAAGAAGATGGAAAGCAAAGGATCATCGCAGGAAGTATTTTCTTAACTTTTAATAAAATTATAGTTTATGCTTTTAACGGGAGTGACAGAAATGATTTTGACTTAAGACCGAACGATTTAATTCACTGGACGGTTATTCACGATGCACAAAAAATAGGTTTTCAAATTTATGATTGGGGAGAGGTGGTTAAAGGACAGGAAGGATTAGCTGCATATAAAGAGAAATGGTCTTGTAAAAAACTTGATTTGTATCACTATTATTACCCAGGATTTGAAACAAAGAATGAGGAAAGCATTGATTCAAGTACTAAGGATGGATTACTAAAAAAAATGTGGGGTTTTTTGCCACTAAAAATCACGTCTTCAATAGGTTCTCAAATATTTAAATATTTATAATGTTAAGAAAATTATTTTATTCTATTAAGCCGCTTATACCAAGATCATTTCAGATTTTTCTAAGGAGAAATCTAGTAAGAATACAACGTATAAAGTACAAAGATGTATGGCCTATTTTTAGATCCTCTGAAGTAAAGCCGAAAAATTGGAGAGGCTGGCCTGAAGATAAGAAGTTTGCATTTGTATTAACACACGATGTAGAATTACAAGGTGGACACGATAAGTCCTTAAAATTGGCATTGCTGGAAAAAGAATTGGGATTTGTATCATCTTTTAATTTTGTCCCGGAAAGATATAACGTTTCACCTGAGGTCAGGAACGAGCTTGTACAACTTGGCTTTGAAGTGGGCGTTCACGGACTGAACCACGATGGTAGGCTTTTTTTTAATAAAGAAATATTTGATGAGAGAGCAAAGAAAATTAATGAATATATAAAACAATGGAATGCAACAGGTTTTAGAGCTCCCGCTATGCATCATAACCTGGAGTGGATTCATGATCTTAATATCAAATACGATCTTTCTACATTTGATACTGATCCTTTTGAACCCCAGTCAGATGGTGTGGGGACAATATTTCCATTTATAGTGGCATCTAAAGATAATGACTGTAAATATGTTGAATTACCTTATACATTGGTACAGGATTTTACATTATTCATTTTAATGCAAGAGAAAGATATACAAGTATGGAGGAATAAAGTTGATTGGATTGCAGAAAAGGGCGGAATGGTTTTAGTAAATGTTCATCCTGATTACATTGATTTTGGAAATGGCAAATCAAAAAAAGAAGAATTTTCTGTGAAATTGTATATTGATTTGCTTCAATATATTAATGGAAAATATTCTGATAAATACTGGAATGTACTGCCAAAGGATGTAGCAAAATATATCTTTAATCAACAACCACAAACAATTACGGCGCATTAAAAAATTATTAATTTATGATCAAAAATAATAAAGATTCGGGAAGAATTTGCATGATAGCTATGGCTTCTTACCCGGGTGATCCAAGGATCAGGAGGCAGGCGGAAGCTTTAGAGCAGGTAGGATACGAAGTAGATGTTTTGTGCAGGTATTCAGGAAATCAACCTCCAAAGGAAAGAATTGGAAATGTAACTGCTTATAGAATTATGAATGCACCTCCTCGTGAGAACCAGATTATATACATCCTTCAATCATTTCTCTTTATCATTGTGGCTTTCTTCAGATTATTACCTCTATCAATAAAACGAAGATATAAAGTAATTCAGGCTCATAATCTTCCGGATTATTTAATATTTGCAGCAATATTGCAAAAAATATTTGGAGTTAAACTTATTCTAGATATACATGATCCTTCTGTTGATTTGTTTGAGGAAAAATGGCCTGGTAAAAAGAATGGGACATTAAAATTCCTAAATGCGAAAGCGGAAAAATACTCCTGTAAATTAGCCGATAATTTGATTACAGTAACTAACACCTGCAAAGAAAGATTAATTGAAAGGGGCAATTCATCGGACAAGATTTCACTTATCTTAAACTCAGCAAATGAAGACTTGTTTGAGTTTAACAGTGCGAGGCGGTTTATAGAAATCACAAAGGGTGTAAAGTTGATGTATCATGGGACTATTGCTGAAAGATTTGGTTTACATAATGTTATTTGTGCCCTTCCAATTCTATTGAAAGAAATTCCGGAAAGCATTTTGAATATTTATGGCAGGTATGAGGGAAGTTATCTTATAAAATTGAAAAATCTGGTTTCTGATCTTAATTTATGTGAGAATGTAAACCTTAATGGAAAAATTGCTCGTGAACAGATACCAGCATTAATAAAAAATCACGATATTGGCATAGTTCCTTATCTTCAAACTGATTATATGAATCTTGCCTTACCTACCAAAGCTTTTGAATATATAGCAACAGGATTACCTGTGATTGCAACAAAGTTAAAAGACTTGTATGAAACTTTTGATGACCAATCCATTACCTACGTAGAAGACGATAAGCCAGAAGGAATTGCAAATGCCATTAAGTATTTATGTTCGAATCCTCAAACAAGAAAAAAACGAATGGTAAACGCCAAACAAAAATTATCTGAGTTATCTGGTTCAGTAATGAAACAAAGATTAGTAGCGTTGTACGATGAATTAACATAATCCAATGATTATTACGTTGTTATTTAATCAGAATCATCTTCTTAGTTTTCTTAAAATTATCTGCCTGCAAAGTATAAAAATATATTCCTGATGATAAAGCAGAACCATTAAAACTTACAAAATGAGTTCCGGCCGAATAATGCCTGTCTATCAAATTTGTTACTAATGCTCCTAGAACATTATAAACATCTAATCTTACCTGTGTTTCCTTAGGTAGGGTAAAAGAGATCTTAGTTGTCGGATTAAAAGGATTAGGGTAGTTTTGATTCAAAAAAAATTGTGTGACTTTTATTTCATTCCCATCATCGTTAGAAGCAATTGTATCGTTTTCATATGCTCCAATATCCCAACCGTTGCCCAGTGGTCGAGAGGTCCCGTTAAAATCTGTATTGTAGGGCGAAGAGAGAGGTTGTCCGTTATCAATACCATCGGATGATGATTGTAATGTAAAATCTTTATTGGAAACATCATTGAACATTGGATCAGTACGGTAACTGTTTACATCAAATCCGGACCCTTGCCAGGACGACCAATTTTCTTGGTGACCATTGATGATAATAGGATTTTCGCTATTGCATTTCCAAATATTGTTATCTACATCGCCCGGGTCTGTAAAACTGACATTATTCATTATAACAATACCGTTACCATTTACACTGTAACCGATATTATTTTTAACCACTGGATCAGTAGTTAATATTATACGATACTGTGACCAAAGATTTACTCCATAAACAGTATTCTCAATAATTTGTACTCTGGCAGAATTGTTACCGTTCAATCTGTTAAAAGTGATACCGTTGGATGATGATAATGTTGCGTTGAAAATATTGTTGTAAATCCTGAAAGTACCGGAGCCAGCTGGTGTAGTTATATAGATCCCTTGAGCATTAGATGTTTTACTGTTATTCTGCTCTACATAATTGTCTCTGATTATAAGAGGGAAATCTTTATATGATTGAATACAGTCATCATGTCCGTTCGGATCACTGTTACTTATGACTATGTAATTGTTCTCATATATATTATTAACATTATTTTGTGAATATATCCCGTCTGTCTGATGGTTTATAAATGAATCTGTTGTTATAGTACAGTTTCCAATAATAACATTTTCACAGTTCATTACTTGTATTCCAGTTCCGTTAGTCATGTGAACATAACAGTGTTCGATTGTAATGTGTTGGCTGTCTCTGATTCTTAAAATTGTATCATCCGAATTACGAAGGGACAAATTGCTCACTACAATATTTCCTTTACCTGTTATATTAATTATATTAAGATAAGTTTTCAACCCGTCGATAATCACTTTTCCGGAATGACCGGAGTCTTTACCGCGTGTGATTATAATTGGATTGATATTTGTTCCGGATGCTGATATAGTAAGCTGTTCATTATATACGTTTGAATCGGTCCCGCCACTGATAAAAATAGTATCGCCGGGGTTTATTATATTCCAGTCAATGGAACCGAAACTAACCCAGGCATTTGTCCACGAACTTCCGTTATTATTTCCCGTTGAATATTTATCAACAAAATGGTTCGTTGGAAAGACAGGACTCAATCCAAGAAATAGAAATATAGAAAGTAAATATATAGTTTTCATGCCCATTTTATTATGTAATCGTGATTATTATTATTTTCAACAGTAATTAACATTTAATAAATTGAGAGACAATAGTAGTTATTGTGATTTTTGTAGAGAATAGTGCTATATCAAATGTTGCTAAAATGAAACAAAAGGCAATAAACTAATTTGGTAGATTCAACGACCAGATTCGGCAGTTAAAAAAATTATTATAGAAAACATTACTGGGTTTCTCAAAGTTTAATGATTTTCTAAGCCTGTTATTTAATTTATCATTTTTTGTTAGAATATCTAAGGGGATGTAGTCATGAAAATCAGATTTTTTAGGAATTTATAGTCTAATGATATCCAAGTTCTTTGCTTAAATGCTTATATCCTATATTTTTTATACAACAAAAATAATCACTTTTCGAAAATTAGAATGAAGATAACCTCATTCTTATGCTAGTCATTTTTTGGCAATTACTAATTGGATTTTGGGTAAAAAAGATGTACGTTTTCAAAGAATAGCAATATTTAGTAAATTTAATTACAAGTCTAATATCATTTTTAACAAAATAGTACAATATTGAATTGTAAATAGCACGAAAAAAGAAATTTTTAAGCCATTTTTACAGTACTTGTTTTTTCCTTAATTGTTTAATCCAAATTCTGATTTTAGAATAAATATGGAAATTCCCTGCTTGAAAATATAATTGAGAGCAGATATCTTAATCACAACTTTTCAAATAATTAAAGATATCATCTCGTTTGACGGATTTATTATTATGTGTCGTAATCACGTCATTTCTGTATTAATAATTATCAGTGAAATTATACTTTTAAATTAAAAGAATGTTAAAATTTGGTTGAATATTTTTAGATAAATGAAAAATAATTTCACTACTAATTCGATTTTAAACTGAATAAATAATTAATAAATATGAATCCTTTAGTTTCTATAATAATACCTGCATATAATTCTGAGAGATGGATTAAAGCAACGATTGAATCTGCAATCGCTCAAACTTGTAAAAACAAGGAGATAATTGTAGTTGATGATGGATCGACCGATGAGACTTACAATATTGCAAAAATGTATGAATCAAAAATATTAAAAGTAATAAGCCAGGAGAATAGCGGTGCATGTGTTGCAAGGAATAAAGCTTTGTCGATTGCGCAGGGCGATTTTATCCAATGGCTTGATTCAGACGATATCCTTAACCCGTGTAAGATAGAGTTTCAGCTTAATGAAAGTGACCAAGATCCACAGTCAAAAGTGTTGCATTCATCTGCATGGGGGTCTTTTTATTATAATATAAGAAGAGCAAAGTTTCAACCAAACGGTTTATGGAAGACTTTAACAGCCATTGATTGGATTGTAACAAGATTTAATGAGGGACGTTATTTCCCCCCTATTACGTGGTTAGTCAGTAGAAAATTAACTGAAATCTCTGGTCCTTGGAATGATAATTTATTAAGGGACCAGGATGGAGAGTATTTTTGCAGAGTTATTGCAGGTAGTGAATTAGTCTTGTTTCATCCGAAATCAATCTGCTATTATAGAAAGGGAAACTATTCAAGTATCAGCGGTAGCCCTTCCAAAGAAAAAATTGAATCCTTAAAATACTCGCATCATAGGTGTATAAATAATTTGTTAAATCTTGAAAATAGTGAGGTCACAAGGCGTGCTTGTATTAACTATTTACGCAGATTCAACAACAAAATCCATTTTGGTCATCCTGATATAGCTAATGAAAATCACAAAAAAATACTTGAATTAGGAGGAGAAGTTTTACCATCCAAAGAATCTAAGAAATATGCACTACTTAAAAAATATTTTGGCCTAAAATTTACCAGAAAATTAAAAATGGGATTTTGGAGATTTGAAATTTTTATCGACAGGAATTGGGACAGGTTTTTATCATTGTTCCTTAACGATCGTGTTTGATTGAAGAAGTTTTACGGTTCATTATTAATCTCAAACTCATTTTATTAAGTACGTATTTTTGATCATTTAGATAAAAATGTGGAATTTATATTTTATATGCTAAAATTGAAAAGGTTATCTCAGGTATTCTTTATTTTACTCTCTATAATTGTTTTCTGATGAACAGATAAATAGATCTGCAAATTCATATTTAATCCACAAATCACCAACAATTATCTCATAAATTTTAAAAATCAAGATTAATTTTAATGAAATTGAATTTGATATTCTTATATAATTGAAAATAAATTTTAGGAAAATATAAGATGATACAAACATATAGCCTCACTCGATGGATTTTTATAATTGTTTGTTTTTTTTCATTCAATACGAATGTTATTAGTAAAAACTATTATGTGGATAAATATGCTTCTGGTTCGAATAATGGTACTACCTGGGAAAACGCATGGAATTCATTTAGTGCAATAGAATGGACAAAATTAAAGGCCGGAGATGTATTACTCATATCCGGCGGTAATGATAGTATTATATATAATGAAACTTTGATGATAGAAGTTAGTGGCAATGAAAATAGTCCGATTACTATAAGAAATGGTTTAGATTCTATGCATAATGGAAAAGTTATCATTGATGTTCCCGATGATGGAATTAGAATAATTAAAAAAAGATATCTAAAAATTACAAATATAGAATTTATGAATGTCTCACACGGTATTTACATAAGAGGTGAAAACACAGGTGATGTAAATGTAATCTATCTTGATAGTTTAAAAATAATAAATTATAAAAAACAGGGAGCGATATCTATTAATGGTTGGTCTCCTTCCGGACTAGATGCCACAGTGGATAGTGTATTTATTCGATATTGCACACTAACAACCTCATACTTAACTAAACATCAAACAGATGTAATTTATGCTCAATATTGTAATAACCTTTTTATTTTAAACAACAAAATATCTGTAACCTCTGGAATAAAAGGCTCTCACACGGATGGAATACAATTTGTCCATAAAATTAAAAATATTACTATCGCAAATAATTCTATATGTAACTTGACAAATTCAGATTTCAATAATAAATCTAACGGTATAATGGGGGCTGACTTGATAGGAGAAGGATTATTTTATAATAATATAGTTTATGCTCCAAATTTTAAAGAAAGTGGTAACAATGTTTTTTATTACAGTAATGGCACTACCTTAGACAAGGCTGGTTCCTGGTACATCTATAATAACATATTTATTGGTGGCGGCACAATAAAACTTTTCAGTATAGAGGACAAAGATGCCCGCATAAAAAATAATATTTTTTATAGTATTCCTGCTGGAACGGGGCAGGTTCTTTTAAAAGTGCCTTTAGATGATTGGTCGAGATTAGATTATAATTTATATGGACAAAATAATGGCATTAAGGAAGATAAGATTTTTATCTTTGAAGGCAGCAAAAGTATGAGCCAAATGCGGGTTTTAGGTGCAGAATTACATGGGATAGATAGACAAGATCCATTGTTTAAAACCCCATTTAGAAATTTACATCTGCAGTATAAATCTCCAGCGTTCAATAGCGGTATTGGATTAGGTTCTCCTTTTAATATAGATAAAGATGGAATAAACCGTTCAACAAGTGGAAATTGGGATATTGGCTGCTATCAGCATTCACAATGAAAAAAATTATTATCGAATCCAATATTTAAATTTCCTTCAAAATTAGTTTGGTCCAATGGTAAGGTTATATCGGGACATATGAATAAGAGGGGACTCAGATTATTATTTCCAAATTGTTTCTCTGCCTAAAAGCTTATTCATCTGTTGTTTTCGAATATATTTAATCAGTTCTTTAGTAATAGGTTTAGGTTTCAGCTTTATCATCGATGAGAAATAGCCCCAGAACACTCCAATACTGTTCGATTTGTAACGTAGGAAAATTAAAATATACACTGTCTTAAATAATACAAATAGTGGATGATAACCAGAATTATAACTAGCTACCCCCTTGTTAAAACTGCTTTTAAATATTCCCCCATGGCTTTGTGTCTTTTTTAAATGATGAATTCTTAATTCAGGGAAGCTATGAGTATGCCAGTTAAGTTTATTAGCTTTTAAGTCATCAATTGAATCCCAACCAAGGCAATTTAGTAAACCACCAATATTTTTGAAACACTGTGCTCTGTATGTTTTTAGGGGTCCTCTTGTATGAAACCGAGGATGTTTCTCTTCTATTGCTTTACCATTCCTGGTTATAAAACAAACGCCACTCGCAATTCCTAACTTTGGATCATCATCAAATTTTTCGAATAGAACTCTAAAATAGTTGCTCTCAAATTCTAGATCTCCATCCATTCTTACTATAAAATCATATTCGTCTATATTAAGTTTTTTTAATCCAATCTCAAGTACAAATTCACCGCCCGGTTTCCTGTTTTTATTCGGCTCTCTGTAAATGCCTTCAATCCAATCATTCTCTCTTTCTGCCTTCCTAATAATTTCAGTAGTACCATCCGTGGAACCGTCATCAATAATTATCCATTTTTGCGGTTTAGCATACTGGCTTAAAACTGACTTTACTGTTTTGGGGAAATAATTGATTTCATCCTTTACAGGTGTTACAATTGCAAATGTTTTCATATAGGATTTAAATTAATAATGTTAAATAAAACGATTACAAAATAAGATATTCTTTAGATCAATATTACTTATCATAGCATTTCTATGCACTATTATATTTTTCAGTGAATAATTTTCTTTCTATCTTTTTCAATGACCAGAAACTTGCTAGAATTGGATGAAAAATAAGCATATCCAAATAATACACATTTTGACTAGCATTTAATCTGTCATTAGGAAATTCAAATTCTGTGAAAGCCCAATAGAATTTGCTGGAGACCCTTTTCCCTAGCGATTCAGTATTCGGGAGTTTATATAAAATAATATTAACACCTGTGTTCTTTATTTTTTGAAATTACGTTTATTGAAGGATACACTTCGTTTCTCAAAAAACATAAATATTATTTTAAGGACCAATCAGATTCCAAATTATAGAATGGTAAATTAAAAGGCTCTACAAAATTTCGAACCTGTTGGACTTCGTCTGATGTCATTTTTCTTTTCCATTTGTTTCTCTGGTCAGTTAACACCCTGTGAGTAGTGGCTATCCCAGGTTTATCAATGGCCGTGGTTTGATTGATACATTTTTCTACTTTTGCTGTCCAGGTTAAATTGAAGTGATCAAAGAGCTCGTGGAAAGATCTAAAAGGATCATTAGTAATATCTTCGTAATATACTGTCTTCCATTCCGGATACTTAGGAATTAAATTCGCAATTACTCTGTTTCGGGCACCCCATAATGCACCAAAAATCTCGTAAGGTGTTTTTGCCTTTTCCAGCACAGTTAAGTAAGGGTAAAGATGGTCTTCTATTAAGTTTGGTTGTTTTAAAATCTCTTTTATTGGCTTTTCTTCTTTATTAATTTTATTCATTTCAGATAAAGCAACCGCACAAGGATGTCTTAGAACGAATAAAACTTCTGGTTGGTAGCGCTTATACACCCATTCAAGTGACATTAGAGCTGCCACCTCTTTTACTAGTACTCTGGATCCCGGTAAAAATCTACGATATGGATCTGTTAACCACCAACCTTTTTTATATTTAATCAATCCTTTAAAAGAATGGTCAAGACAACTTTCAAAATATAAATCACTTCCATCGGGGCGAATATATCTAAACCAGTGAGAAAACTCACCACCCTTAACTACTTTGGGATTGCACGGTTCATTATAGAACAATATACCGGGTGCTTTCCCAAGGATGGTTCCAATCCAACTTGTCCCACTGCGACCATGATTAGTAATATAAATAGGCCTATTTTTTATCTGCAAATGTGATAATATATAATTAATTGCCTTTATCATAATAATATTGAATCGCCTCTTCTCCAAAATCCAGTTATATATTCTACTTTTATTTCTTCCATATTTAATTTGTTATTTTTAATTTACTGAACATTTAATAATAGTTCCAATTGATAATCTTATTTGATGTGTAAGAAGAAAAAGAGCAATCAAAAGCCCGAACATTTTTTTAATAAGAAAATTGAGTTAGAAGCAAAAATAATGCCTTACTTATTGAGTAACAATATCACGTAAAATCGAATCATTCTGTGTATTAAAATGAGAATAAATCTCAAATGTAAATTAACGTCGATTTTGGGAATTTTGATAGAAAAACTATCCAAAGTGAAAAATTTACAGTTACAGAACCTTAAATTGATGGTTAAATATCAATATGTTTCAACTTAATTGCCTAATTTTGTTTTCCTTTTTAAAATTTTACTGGAACTATTAATCTCACTTTAATGAATCATATTCAAATTTAATAACTTATAAAATTAGAAAAAATACTAATTTTAATCGTCAGACAATGAGTTTGGCTTATTATTCTGGATAATTTGTTGGCATTATAATTGGTGTTCAAAGACTTAAGTATATGGCCATAAACCCGAATATTCCTTAAACATCGTCTATGAATAATGATTATTCATTAAAATTTAATTGCTTCTGGAAGGTTATTAAAATTCGGTCAATTAATTTAGCATTAATGAAACAATTTTTTGGCACCCAATAAAATATTCCTATGAAGAATCTATCTGATTTTTTGAATAAAGAATTTCGAATCATTGAATTTAGTTCGGAAAAAAGCTTTTTCGGAAATAATCAAAACAACAGTTACAAATTTTTAGCCATAGTTAAAAATAATAACCTTAATGAGGGAAAAACTATTTCCTTAGGTGGAAAGAATTTTACAAGAGCCATTAGAAAAAACTCTTCTGATATTCTTATACTGAATGCTTCCGGCTGGAAAGAATTAAGAGCATTACAAAATACTCCTGAAGCCAAATTTCTTTTTGAAAGAATTACTTTTCTAAGTTTTGTTCCAATAATTTACTTTTTTATCAAAAGCTTATTAGCCAAACGATCTAGATTTAATGGTATTTATTATTTGAAGAGCGGGCTGAGATTTTCTTTATATATTGGATTAAAGAAAAGAAGAAAATTTAGAAGAGTTGCCAGACATTATCTCTCTCCCTTAATTGATCTAGAAGATTTTTTTAAAGAGTTAAATTACAAAAACATATCTTACTGTATCTTGCGCTGGTTCGAAAATTTGCCAACCATTGAAGAAAATGAAGATGTGGATTTGTTAGTAGATGATAATGATCTTACAAGGGTCCATTCAATAATTGATAAACAACCCGGCATAATCCCCTTCGATATCTATTCAAAAAGTGGGATTCCAGGTTCAGATTTTAAACATTTGCCATATTATGTATATTCTTTAGCAGACCTAGTTTTGAATGAGGCAGTACTTTTTAAGAATACATTCAAAGTACCTAGCTGGGAAAATTATTTTTACCTGCTCGCTTATCATGCAATTTTTCATAAAGGAGAAAATTCTGGAATACCCGGTAAAAAATATAACTTAAAGCCTACTGAAAAGCCCGATCACGATTATTTGGACTATTTGAGAAATATTTCTGCAAAGGCAAATATAGCCATTAATGAATTTACTCTGGAGGGCTTACATGGTTATTTAGAAACTAAAGGATACATTCCCCCGTTAGATACGCAGTATAAGCTCTCATTATATAATCAGTATTTAAAATTATATCTTGAAGAGGTACATCAGCATCAATCAGAATTGCTTGAGAAATTTGAAGGCACAGCATGTTTTGTCATTAGGGAAAAAATTATTAATGCAGGGTTACTACTAGAGGTCGAAAAGTTTATTCAAAAAATGGGTTTTACAATCATTAAGACAGTAGAAATTGAAGGTTCTGTAAAGGAAGAATTTACGAAACAAGTAAGAGGCGGAAACTGGAATCAAGGTCCTTGGCCTTCGAATGCGGGGGAGCCCGCTGCGTTAATAGTTGCTTATGATTTATATCCGATTAAACCGGATACGTCCCATTATAAAAAGCATCCCGGTCTAACTAACAAAAGAATTCTAGGCAAAGATGAAATACGAAATTTCCTGAACAGGAAATTCTTCGATAAAACCGAGTGGTGTAATGGCGTACATAGTAGTGATAATGAAATACAGGCAGTGGAGTATTTCTCGCTGGCAGGATTAGATGAAAATGAAATTTATGAAGAAATTATTAAGTATAAAGTGGTGTTCGAAACTCAATTTCCCGTACTAAAGGTTTTATCTTGTTATTCCAGAAGAGCTAAAGTGGAGCTTATTACATTCAACAGGGCTAAAGCAATTAAAAAGACATTTAAACCCAATTGTGAAATGTTCTTAGCAAATGAAATAGAGGCATATACAGCATTTAAGGATTTAAAAGAAGTTCCGGATTTATTGGAAACAGGCACTAACTATATTATAACATCATATGTCGAAGCAAGTAAATCGTTGGGCAATAGAATTTCAATTCGAACGTTAAAAAAATGTTTAAAATTGTTAAGAGAAATTTACGACAGAGGATATTCATTATTCGATTTCAAACCATCTAACTTTCTAATAGATAAAAACCATGATATCCACATAATAGATTTTGAATTTTTATATAAGTATTCAGATAAACCTCCCTTCTGGAAATGTTATGATCTAGCCGGTGTTCCTGAAAATTTTAATTTTATGGATAAACCTATTGTTAAAATTCCTAAAGGTAAAAAGCAGTTTGATGTGAAATGGGGAAGTTTTACAGGGATTCATTACGAAGAGCTTACGAAATTAAGCAGTCCTGTTATTTACTTTAAAAGCACTTTCCGTTTTTACAAATTAAAAGCGAGAAAGCTCAAACGTCTTGTATCAAAAAAAGGTGTGGTGATAATGAAAAAAATCTTCTCGCGTCTGCCTTAAAATAATTATAAAGGTCAACTTGAAATTAAAACATAAGATATTTGGCGGCGTTATTTGGAATTCCCTGGGGCTCATTATTGATAACGGGTTAAGTATGATTGTTAAGTTAATACTTGCCCGATTGCTGTTACCTAAAGATTTTGGCATTATTGGGTTTGCAGTTGTCTTTATGGGTATTATTAGAGTTATCAGCGATATGGGAATGTCAACCGCATTAATCCAGCGTAAAGATGAAAATTTGAAGCCGATTGACTATGATACTGCTTTTTGGGCTGGTATAGGATGGGGATTATTTTTAGCGATAATTCTTATTTTTGCAATTGCACCGATAGCCGCCAGCTTTTTTAATGAGCCTCTTTTAAAGTCTATCATTCCTGTCCTTTCTATTATCTTTGTACTAAGGCCCTTAAATACGGTTCATATAGTTAATATTACCAGGGAAATGGATTTTAAAAGACTTGTTCTGCCGAGAAACATCAGTAACATTGCCGCCGCTGCAATTGGAATTATAATGGCTTTAACTGGTTTCGGTGTATGGAGCCTGGTTTTCCAGAGGGTCTTGACAAGTTTGTTTTTAGTTTCTATTTACTCTTATGTTAGTAAATGGCGTCCTCACTTAAGGTTTGACAAAAACTCATTTAGAAAAATATTCAGCTTTGGTGTTTACACAACAGGTTCAAGTATATTCAGTTTTTTGACGGGTAATATTGATTATTTGTTAATTGGTAAAATGTTAGGTGCAGGACCATTAGGCGTTTATTCACTGGGATATAATATAACCTATGTTGTCCGGGGGCAAATAATGAATGTCGTTAATAAAGTTTTTTATCCGGTTTACAGTAAAATACAGGATGATAAGGTTAAAACAAAACGATACTATTTTAGTATAATAAAATATAATTGTATCGTAATTTACCCGATAATGGTGGGATTAATATTGCTTGCCAAACCGTTGGTGCTAATCGGGTTAGGTAATAAATGGAGCGAAGCAGTTTTACCCACTCAACTTATGGCAGGCGCCGGACTTGTTCATTTATTAACAAGCTCTAATCAAATATTACTCAGAGGAATAGGCAAGCCGAAACTTGAACTGATTATGTCAATTATTAAAACTTTAGGCGTTACAGTGCCTTTTATTGTTATAGGAGTAATTTATTATGGTATAAATGGTGCTGCTGCCGGTTTACTAGGAGCAAAAACAGTCATATTTTTTATAAATAATATTACTCTAAGAAAAGTAGCGGGGATTAAATTCCTTGAGATATTAGATAATGCCGGAAGTTTATTTGTAGTTACTATAGTCACTTTAATTATTTCGTTTTTTACAAGTAACTACCTGTTATTAAGTTTGTTATTTGCTGTTTATCTTGTATTTCATATTAAATTATCATACTCAGATATTAAACAAATTTGGTCCCTATATAAAGAAAAGAAAAATAATACAAAAGGTCTTGAATCAAATGATGATGAAAAAGAAGATGTATAATATACCCCCCAAATTGCCTTTGTGACGAAACCAATCATCATAAAATCATCTGATGATAGGCTGTATTTTTGTAACCTTATTCTGCTTCAATTTAGGGTTATTTGATACTATTATTTTACTAAAGACATTCTCTTTACTGCAGAGTAGTTACCAGCAGAAATTCTGTAAAAATATGTTCCGCTTGGCAGATTAGAAGCATCAAATGTTACTGAATGCCTGCCTACACTCTGATTTTCATTAACCAAAGTAACTACTTCCCTACCCAGGATATCATAAACCTTTAATGATGCGAATCCGGCGGTTGGTAAGGAATATTCAATTGTAGAAGTTGGATTGAATGGATTTGGATAATTCTGAGATAAGCTGGGCTTTGACGAAACTTTGTATTCCAACTCTATCGCATTAGAATATTCAAATTGACCATCAATATCTTCCTGTTTCAGCCTGTAATAAATTGTTCCTGCCGGGATAAATCTATCTCTATCTGTAAACACATAATCATTTGGGGTATTACTGTTTCCATGACCAGGTACAAAGCCTATATTGCCCCAAGTAATTCTGTCTGTAGATCTTTCAATTTCAAATCCATAGTTATTAACTTCTGTCTCCGTCCGCCATCTGAGTTCAACTTCATTACCGTTAAGTAATCCGCTAAAGGAAACCAATTCCACAGGAAATGGGCTTTCTGGTATTGTACCTTCCCATTTATTGTCAGATTTCGAATACAGGATTACTACCTGGTTATTAAAAGTTTCCTTAGTACTTGTAACGTTATTATAAGAACCGGCAGTTAATGTGGATACCCCCAAAAATGATATGCCAGTATTAGTATATGACCAATTATATTTAATATCACCAACACCTCCAGCACTACCGCTAGAAGTAGAAGTATATACTACAAATATCTTATGGTTTGTATCGTCAAGTAAGGCAATTGGACGTGTTGCGCCGCTATTAGTTACATCATAAATACTCCAGGTTCCATTAGTTTGCCTTTTCAGCAAAGCAATTGTTGGATCACTTCCAGAATCGTAAGAAGTTTTTACAGCTGCATAAATAGTGCCATCACTACTGACTGCGAAGTTTATATGATCATCAGAAAAACTACCACTTACACCGGGTGAGGCTATTTCATCAGTTGACCAATTTGTTGGGTCAGTCTCAGAATCTAAATGGTATTTAAAATGAAATTTGTCATCATTTTGATTTGACCACAAAACTCCTATCTTATCTCCACCAAAAGCAGTTATATCGCAAATATCATCGTCCTTAACATCTGAACTATTAAGTTTATATCTATTTGTATTTGACCAGGATGTATACGGGTAGTCACTCCACCAGATATATATTTGTGTTGTCCCCGCTGAACCTAACCACATTCTACCATTGCTGTCTATATCTATTACTGCTGTTTCGGCTCCTGAATCAAGCTGAATATCAATTAAATCTGGTTGAACAGTCCAAGGTTCGTAGGTTGGGGGTGAACCAGCTACAAATTGTACTGAAACTAACTTTGCAATATGTTGGCTATCCTGATAAAGTATAATATGGGTTATATCATCAACAGCCTTAGTATCTGCTTTAAGGTTTGTATTGCTGTCAAGTCTAAAAGGTAGCTGAGTCCAGGTACTACCATCAAGACGGTAAATATAAGTACCATCGCCGTCAAAACCAGATTTTACTGGAATTACTGCCCACCAGTATCCTCCATAATACCACACTTTCGATTGTGGCTTTTCTCCAGAATTTTGTTCAGCCTGAACTGTGGAAAGTTGGGCATAAATATTCACTGATAAAGCAGAAATTAAAATTGCTAATAATATTAAAAATATTTTATTTCTTAGGATAATCATTAATATCTTAAATTATATTATATGAGTTTTTTTAGTAAAATTAGTATTAACATACTTTATATACAACTATAAAAATGAACTATTCGACGAACGGTTAACATAGTGATGGCGATTTTTTCATAGTGGGGTGTGAAGTATACAATCTCTTTCTTTTTCATATTGATCCCCATTTTATCGGGGGAAATATCTCATGTTGCGTATTTTGAATATTAATAAAGAATTGAATTATTATATTTCTAATACCCTATCATTAACTAATTTATATTTTCTTCCAGATTTATCACAATATGCAAAACCTTCCTTATAAAAGGTTAATTTTTCCCCTGCTTCGCTAACCCAACCTACAATTTTTGCCGGTACCCCTACTACTAATGCAAAGTCCGGAACATCCTTTGTCACAACTGAACCAGCTGCTATCATTGCATGGCGTCCAATAGTATTTCCGCAAACAATTGTACAGTTAGCACCTAATGAAGCTCCTTCCTTGACGAGAGTATTCAAATAAAATTTACTTCCTACCTGTGGGTACTTGCATCGGGGGTTTAAAATATTCGTGAAGACCATAGATGGACCGCAAAAGACATAATCCTCTAAGTAAACGCCCTCGTAAATGGAAACATTGTTTTGAATTTTGCAGTAATTCCCAATGGTTACATTGTTGGCCACATTAACATTTTGACCCAAGACACAATTTTTACCAATCTTGGCTCCGCTTTGTACGTGTGTAAAATGCCAAATTTTTGTTGCTTCACCAATTTCACATGGTTGGTCAACAAAAGCAGATTCGTGTTTAAAGTAACTCATGTAGTAATTCCTGATTTATTTTTTTACAAAGGGGTGAATAATGCCCATTAATGGTTCGGCAATAGTTAAATTTCTCAATTCGTGAACAAGTTGAATCGATGGACGTGCATCCTCAATACCAAATCCTTTTCCTGCTAAGGTCTCTTGATATACTCTTGTATGCAGATCAGTAAAACCTGCACTAAACTGAATTTCCTCTTCGTCGACTTTTATAGAACGAAAAGTCGGTTTGCCTTCGGAAACAGTTTCATCTGGCAGGTCGGCTTTATCAGTCGATAAAAACCAGGAAACTTCTGCGTTTTGTAACTCCATAAATCCTGCCATTTTTTTAGGTTCGGAAAGGTGAATTTCCTTGTATTGTACATGACCGAACAACCAGATCAAAAGATCGAAAAAGTGAATCCCAATATTTGTTTCTATGCCACCCGATTTTTCTTTAATACCTTTCCATGAGAAATCGTACCAAATACCGCGTGAAGTAATGTAAGTTAAACTAACCTTATGTTTACCCTTTGATAGTCCATCTTTAATTTTCTTTTTTAATTCTAACAGGCTTGGGTGAACTCTTAGCTGTAGAATAGTAAAAACTCTTGATTTAGTCTCATTTTCTAATTCTTGTAAGGCATCAAGATTCCAGGGATTTAGCACGAGCGGTTTTTCGCAAATTGCATCGGCACCTATACGTAATGCAAGACGAATGTGAGCATCGTGTAAATTATTCGGCGAACAAATTGTTAAATAATGAGCACGCCTTTCATCTCCGACCCTTCTAAGCTTTTCCAAATGCCTGTCAAATCTTTCAAACTCGGTAAAAAAGCTGGCGTTTGGAAAAAATTGATCCATAATACCAACAGAATCATGAGGGTCGACGGCTGAAATTAGATTGTTTCCAGTTTCCTTTATTGCTTTTAAATGCCTTGGGGCAATATATCCAGCAATCCCGGTAATAGCGAAATTCTTCATTTGATTGAACCTTCTATGCAAAATAATAAGATATGTTATAAATAATTTAAAATTTTAAAGTTGTATCTTTGTAAAGTACAATGCATGGATTACATAGTTTAATAATTAGTAATCATTTTACTATTACAATCAGTGTTAATGATAATAATTATCAATAAATCAAAATATATAAAACCTTTTTAGATATTAAAATCTAAAGAAATTATGATTAAAAAGCATTAGTGCCTGGTAGAAAATAAAATAACTGTTACAAAGAATTAGAAATGTCAATATTAATTTAGTCGGATTCACGGCGGAAGGAATATGTCGGATTGAGAGTTGACCTAGCAAAGATAATTAAGGGATGGAAAAATAGTTGACAGCGAAAGGAAATAGCAGGTCTGAGAATTTATAATTCTATTTTGAAGGAAGCAGCACGGGGAAATTACTGAGCCTGATAAGGTTACCCAATCTTGATTATGAAGTAAAGTAGAAAACGGCGCAAGTATAAATGTGCATAAAGATACCTGCCACTAGTTAAAAAATCTTTCTGTCATAGGGAAATCTTTAATAATTATGAAAATGGAAGAAAATTATTTGAAAAGAAAGGAGAACCTTTGTGCCGGATTGCGATAATATAGGGCACTGATTAAATAAAAACCCGAACTTTTCAGCTAATGGCAGTAAAGAAAACACTTGGAGGATTCAATATGTGCAGAATCTAAATATTGTTACTAAGCTAAAGCAATGTTAATCAAATCTTTAGAAATAATCTTCTGAACATAACATTGGTATTATTTTTGAGCATCTTCTTTGAATTAAAGAAAATAAAAGCTATTTATCCTATATTAATTAAGGAGAAAATTATTTGAAAAGGCATGTAAATTCCATTTTATCTTATCTGCCGATCAAAAATAAGGCTATTTTTATTACAGGACACGGCAGAAGCGGTACTTCCTGGATAGGAAATATTATAGGGCAGGCTCCAGGCGTATTGTACTATATTGAGCCAAGTAATCCCAAAGTGGTGCCTTATGGAGATTATTCTGACTGGTTTAAATACGTAAAGCCTGATAACTGGGACTCTTATTTGGAAAGGACACTTGATCCAGCTTTTAAAGGACTAATAACTTATGGAAGCAAATGGATAAAGCAACCTTATCGCAGGTTTTTACCAAACCGTAGAGTAGTAATAAAAGAGGTGGCATCTTTTATGTCAATTCGATGGATATATGAGCGTTATCAACCAGACGTTCTGTTAGTGGTAAGACATCCATGCGCGGTTGCTTTATCTGAAAAGAAAAAAAATACTCCGATAGATAGACCAATAAAAGAGATTTTAGGGCAAACAGACTTAATAGAAATGCATCTCAAACCTTATGTGAATGTAATGAAAAAAGCAAAAACACCTTTTGAAATTTATGGTGCAGTATGGGGCGCTAGAAACAGGGTAATTGCGAATTTGCTTCAAAATTATTCAGAATGGAACACATTATTTTACGAAGAACTTATTCGGAATCCTATTGGATATTTTCGCAAGCTCTTTGATAATTTTAATCTATCTTTGACTGATAAAGTTCAAAAACATATAAATATGTCTACGAATGAACAAAAACCCGGTACTTACTCGACCTTCAGGGTCGCTGAAAATCAAATTGATAAATGGAAGCGAGAAATGACATCAGAAGAAATTGAACAGGTTCGTGCCTTTGTAGAGCCTTTTGACTTACCTTTCTATAAATTAGAATCAGATTGGTCTTTAGATTAAAATTTTATTTTACCAGAATGGAAGTAAATCTTTCTATAAAGCAAGAATAACAATTAAAGGGCTCATTTTGTATACATATTTACGATTGCTAACGAACAAATGAGTGGCAAATACCTTCTACTGGTTTTAAGAATATTTTTCAACATTTTATAACTCGGGTTGGTGATGAAATGTTTGCATAATCTATCAGTTTAATAACTATAAAAAATTAATAAAATGATACAGCCTAATTATAAATATTCAATTGTAATACCTGTAAAGTATGAAATCAAATACTTCCTTAAACAATTAATCGATTTTAAGTCAGGAATTTTCAGAGATAGAGTCAAAAGATATATTGTTACATAAAATTCGGATTCTTGTCCATTGTATATAATTGGAAAAGCATTATTTTTAATTTATCAGTTTAATAGTATTGGATTGTTGTGGGATTACTTTTTATCAGTAGTCAAACTAAAGCCAGGGCAAATCAATAAAAATTTAATAAAATATATCCTGAAACATCAGATGAGTAGGTTTTTGGGCAAAAGTCGATCTGGAAAAGAAATCATTTACCTTTTTGTAATATAGAAATCTAAAGTGAATAATAATAATTTAAAAATATGTATGGTAGATTCAGCAATCGGGAATGATTATTCATTTTACCTATGTTCCGGAATGAAAGCCATAGGCTTAGACATAAGAATGGTCGTACCTGAGGATAGGGAAGTTGAGTTCAAAATAGAGTTTCCTCTCGTTAAGTTATCTCCTACTAAGAAATCATCCGTAAGCAAATTGAATAAACTAATAAAATATATTAATTATTTAAAAAAATTGTATTCTTATATTAAGAGAAACAAATTTGATGCCGTCCATTTTCAGTTTCTTAGAAGAATAGAAATGGAAAGTTTTTTTATCCTGTTTTTAAGATTGATGGGTACTAAATTAATTTATACTGTACACGATGTGTCCCCTTTGAATAAGAGTAGACTGCATAATCTGTTAAGTGCCATCACTTATAAATCAGTTAATATTTTAATTGTTCATTCGAATAAAAATAAGCAAATGTTGCTAGAAAAAATTTCATTAAAGCCTGATAAGATTAAGATTGTACCACATGGAAATTTCAATGGTTATGTACCGGCACAACCATTAACAAAAAATGAAGCCAGGAAATATTTTGGGCTAAATAGTGATGAGAAGGTTTTATTATTCTTTGGTTTTATAAAAGCATACAAAGGTTTAGATGTACTTTTGGAAGCTGTGGAGATTGTATCAAAATCGGTGGATAAACTATCTCTAATAATTGCAGGTGCGGCGGAATCGAAAAAATTAGCTGATAGTTATAAGAAAATGATTTCTGGATTACCAAAGAATGTAAATGTGATTTATCATTCTGAATTTATTCACCGTGAAAAAGTTGCAAATTATTTCCTTGCAAGTGATGTTTTAATATTGCCTTATCAAATTATCTCCCACAGTGGTGTATTACACCTTGCCTATTCATTCGGACGTCCCATAATAGGAACCAGAGTAGGAGATTTTGAAGAATTTATAGAGGATGGGAAAAGTGGCATTCTTACCAAAAGCAATGATTCGCAAGGAGTGGCAGATGCCATTCTTCACTTTTACTCTAATCCAGAGGATGTTGTCAAAATGTGTTTATATACTCAAAATCTAAATGACACAAAATATTCCTGGGAAAACATTGCTTTAACAATGAAAGAAATTTATCAACAATTTAAATTTTGATCCCTTTAATAAAAAATATGTATTTATATAATATTAGTATTTTTGATCAGTAAAAATGAGGAATGGGAAAAATTCAAAATTTTAATAGGTATGATCTAAATGATTAAAATAATTTTGTGATTGTGTGTACGAATGGAATCTGAGAATTTATGTTTTTAAAACATCTTTTTTTTTAACCCCTTAAATAAATATGAGCTATTAAAGTAATCAATACTTTTATGCTCAATCTTTACTTTAGCTCATTTTCTTTAAAAATGTAGATTGATTTATGGCAGAGGATTTTAATGTTGAAAAGAATATATATTTCAAAATAGCAATATTAGCTTTTGTGGCATATATGTTTTTTATGTTCTTTGGTACAAAAATACCATTCCAAGCAAAAGGTGGTAATTCTTCAGAAGGTGGGGGCGGCAATATTGTCAACCAAATAATTTATCCGGCCATATTTTTACTTTCTTTGATTTCTCTATTTGTGAGGCGCCTTGATGCACTAGCCATAATAAAAAAGGAAAAATTATTAACTATATTTCTAATCTGGTGCTTATTTAGCATTATCTGGTCATATAGTCCTATTGATACAGCCAAACGCTTTTTCAGGACATTAACAGTATTTGCAGTTACACTGTCTTTGCTGGTACATACAACTTCGACAAAAGAAATCCTGAATTTTATTAAACCTGTTTTGTATTTATATGTATTTCTTTCAATTATTGTCTGCATTGTAATACCGGGAGCAAAAGACTATCAATTCCATACCTGGAGAGGATTTGAAGACTCAAAAAATGTACTTGGCGGCGTAGCTGTAGTATGCATATTGTTATGTAGTTTTATCTATAAAGTGGAAAGAGGAGGGGCTAAATTTGTTGCAAGTATAGCAGTGCTTTTTTCTCTCGCACTGCTGTTTGGGTCAAGAAGTATGTCTTCGATTATGGCTTTTCTAATAGTCGCTCTTGTTGGCTTATTATTATCATTCGACAAATTATTTAAACCGCTCGGCCTGGGTCGAGCTCTCTCAGCAATTATTATTTTATTTGTAGGCGCAATGGGTACAATTGTTCTATTAATTTATCCAGAGATACTTGCTATATTTACAGAAGCCGTGGGAAAAGATCCAAGCTTTACTGGCAGAACAGATCTTTGGACAAGTATGTTTATCAGCATATCGAAACATCCATTTTTGGGAACCGGTTACCGGGCATTCTGGAGCGTTCACCCTCCGTCTGACTACTTAATTCATATAAATTCTCTATTTATCTGGTTGCCGAATGAATCTCATAATGGATTTATAGATATTGCCAACGAAGTTGGGATTATTGGTCTTACTATTTTTCTTGTTATGCTAATAAGATATTTCCTTAGTATGAGACAACTGGACTCGCCTAATCCATGGAAATGGCTAATTATTGCACCTTTAATAGTCAACTTGCAGGAATCTTCAATGGTTGGTTTTACTTGGTCTGTCGGTGCTATGTTAATAATATCATATATGATACTGTTTGCGCAGCTATGGAGACAGGATGATGAAGCAGAATATGAAACCGGATAAAAATTTATTTAAGTAAATTCATTTTCTTAGTTTGAGAAAAACTACCTGCTGTTAATCTGTATAAGTAAATACCGCTAGATACATTTTCACCTCTGGTGTTGTTCCCATTCCAATAAACTACGTGATAACCCGCTTCTGTTTGTTTGTCAAGAAGTGTCTTAATCTCCCTGCCCAATATATCATAAATCTTAATCGTTACGTCTTCTGTAGTGGGGACATAAAATTTAATTGCAGTAGACGGATTGAATGGATTAGGGGCGTTCTGAAGAAGTTTTGCGCTACTTAATTCAGAAAGGTTAATTGTTATGGCATCATAATATTTAAATTCCCCATCAAAGTCTATTTGTTTTAGCCTGTAATTGAATGTAGTCCCTCCGTCCGGAGAATCATTAAAAGTATAACTATGTGGTGAATTACTATTTCCATGCCCGGCAACAAATCCTATTTTTTCCCAGCCGGTGTTGTTGCCTGATCTTTCAATATCAAAACCGTAGTTATTTAATTCTGTTGCTGTTGACCAGTTCAGATGAACACTAGAATTGCCGATTAAATGTGCATTAAATATTGTCAATTCAACTGGTAATACTTTCTCCAAAGTATAGTCGTCTACTGAAGAATTACTACCAACGGCGAAAAATTCAAATTTAAGGGAAGTCGTGGTTTCAGTTACTTTCATTGCACCATAATCAGACCAATATCGAACCTGACTG
>DATFMR010000049.1:0-47001 GCA_035266865.1 Ignavibacteriaceae bacterium
ATTGGAAGAGCAGGACGTGATAGAAAGGATTCTCTTTGCCAGCTTCTTTACAACCAGGATGATCTTTACACTCAAATGGAATTTATTAAATGGGCAAACCCGGATGCAGAATTTTATTCAAGACTTTACGATATATTAAAAGGTGACATCGAGAAAATAAATTCCTATGGAGCAGATTATCTTCGCGAACAACTCAGTTTTAAAAATAAAAATGATTTCCGGGTAGAAACAGCTTTAGGTATGCTGGACAGGTATGGCGTAACCGAAGGTTCTGTTGAAAATAAAGATTTGCAGTTAGTTTCTGAAATGCCGGAAATACTTGAAGATGAAGAATACCTGAAAGAAAAGATGATGAGTGATAATAAAAAACTTTTATCCGTTGTTCAATATTTCAGGGGTGAGGAATGCAGAAGAGTTTACATTTCAGAATATTTTGGTTTTAATGATGAAGAGCCATGTGGAAATTGCGATAACTGTACATTAAACGCAATAGAATAAATTTTTTACCTCGTGTAATAGCTGGAATATTTATCAAGCAAGGCCCTGATTACTTTTTGATATTTTGTACCGTTTTTTTCCGCAATCTTCTTAAAAAATTCAACGCTTGATTTACTTAGATTTAATGTAACTTTAACATTATCTTCTTTAAAAACCAATTCTCCCGGTTTTGGAAGAAAATCTTTAACGATCTCCACTTTGCCGATTTCTCCTTCACTGTATTTTATTTTCTTTTTCATATATTTTTTTCCCTTTTCTCCAGTATCCCGCACCAAAAATTCTGATTATATTTTTCCTGTAGGTAAAACGAACTGTTACAATAGTCTCATTAATACTTCCAAAACAATAAAATCTTTCCTCACTGCCACTATGTTCTTGATCTTTTGCAATTATCCTGTTTTTATCTGCAAATGCATATTGTGCTTCTTTGAAAGAAATTCCATGTTTCTTTTGATTTAACAGTTCTTTATTTTTATCCCACTCAAATATTGTTTGTTGAACCAAAGTTTTATTTTTAATATACATACTTTTATATGGCTTTTCAACCATATAATTACAGTCTGCAAGAGAACTTTTGATGTATAAAGACATAAATCAGATAGACGAATTCAACGAATTTATAAAATCAAACGAGGCCGCACTTGTATATTTTTCAACTCCGGAATGTAATGTCTGCAAAGTTTTAAAACCTAAAGTGCTGGATTTCCTTTCAGAAAATTTCCCGGAAATAAAACCTGCATATGTAGATTGTGAAACGATGAAAGAATTAGCTGCGCAAATCAGAATATTTGCAATCCCTGTAGTCATCATCTTTTTTGAGGGAAAAGAATCAATCAGAAGAACAAGAAACATTAATCTTGATGAACTAAATTCAATTTTAAACAGACCTTACGAATTATTATTTGACTAATCTTCACCTACGTGAACATTCAGCTTTTTCACAAAATCTTTTCCGCCAACGATAATTAGTGAGACTGTAATTAATCCCAAAGTGATAAAAACAGTTGCAAACCCTATTATTACTATCTGCTGAGCAATTTCCAGCTCAACCAGAGCCATTGCAGCAAAAAAGAGAAGCACAACCGCTTTTGTAAACTTTGCAATTAGTCCGGCTCTCGGAACCTGTTCTCTTTTTAAAGATTTGTGAATTGAATTAGAAGTCCAGCTTGCAATCAGCCATCCTATTAAAATAATAACTGATGAAATTGCAATCTTTGGTAAATAAAAGATAGCTCCTTCAAGAACTTTAGAAAATATTACCAATTTCCATGCATTTAATGCATCGTTAAAAAAGATTATAAAGATTATAAAAAAGAAAAAATTACCTATATAATTGTACATACCGTATCGAACATCTGCTTTTGCAAAATCTTTTCCCCAGCGAAAACTTACCAGGAATTTTTCAAGCCTTAATAAAACAGCCATTTGAATTATGACTCTTTTAACAAACCACCCAAGAAACCAGCCAACTACGACTAGAATAATTCCGGCAAATAAATTCGGGAGATAGCTGATAATGTTTTGCCCCAATCCCCCAAACAATTCCTGTAATTTATCACTCATTTTATTCACCTTCTATTTTAAATGGTTTAAATAAGGCGCTCCAGAAGGAAGGCCTTTCTTCATATTCTTTCAGCCAGATTACAGGACATTTTACACTTTCCGTAATTTCCTGCGCAAGCGACTTCTTAATCATTAATTCAAGAAAATCTCCGGATTGTCCTCCCATTAAAACCAGGTCGGCATCTTTTGATTTTTTAACAATCCCGTTTAAAACATCTGAATCATCAATTACCTCAACTCTTGCTGTCAAATTGTTTTCTGATATTATTTCATTTATTTGTTTTAATTTTTCTTCGCGCTTATATTCAGCCACTTCCCTGTCAAATACAATTGCAAAAATTAATTCAGCGTTAAAATAATCTACAAAAGAAGGTGCAATTTCAGCAGCTAATCTTGTATGAGCATCCGGACTAAACGGAATTAATATTTTATTTACTTTTTCAGTTGTAAATGTTCCGTGGAGAATTGCAACTTCGCTAGGCGCTTTCTGCAAAACAGTATCGATTAATGATGAAAAAACTCTGTCCATAAAGTTCGGTTGTTTCTGCCTTCCAGTTACTATAAAATTACAGCCTTCTTCAATTGCAGTATCAACAATTCCCTGGGAAATTCTATGAGAAACTTTTACAATAGACCTTACATTAATACCTGAATCTCCTATAATTGATTCAGCTTCATCAAGCAATGATTTATATCGATCAGCACTATCCAATCCAACCTGAAGTTTTTTACCTTCGCCGACTTCAATTACATTTAGAAAAATTATCTGCCCGTTATGTTTTTTAGCAATTGCCATTGCAACGGAGGTAAGGCTTTTAACAGTCTTTTGATTTGATAAACAAACAAGAATGCTGTATTCTTTTTTCTCAATTCTCTCAAGCGCTTTAACTTTTCTAATATGTTCCACTTCCCTGTCGGCAGCGTAAAATTTATAAATCATAAGTCCCATTACAGTCCATATACCAGTAATTATCCATGCTATTAAAGAATACTCAAGCATATAAACTGCAAGGAATAAGAGAAGTGCAATTCCAAAAATTGATAAATAAGGATAAAGCGGAACAAAGAAACCTCTATCAAGATCAGTACGTTTTTTTCTCAATCTTATCATTGCAAGGTTTACCTGCAAAAATAAAAGCAGGAACATAATATCGGCAGCACTTGCTACGTCTTCAATCGGGAGAGACACAGCCATAACAACTACAATTACCAATGCGCCAACTATTCCCCAGTGGGGAGTAAAGTTTTTAGGATGAACCTTGGCAAAGAAAGAAGGGAAATTTCTATCACGCCCCATAGCAAAGGCTACACGGGAAGAAGAATAAATAGTAGCATTAAGTGCGGACATTGTGGAAATTAATCCACCCACCAAAATCATTATTCCACCGCCTACAAAAAAGTGGCGCGCCACTTCAACAAGTGCTGTTTCTTTTTGTGAAGCCAGGTAATCCCATGGAGTCATGGTTCCCGAATTTACAGACCCGATTGCAGTAATTGCAACTAGTAAATAAATTGGAACAACAATAATTAGTGATAGAAACACAGCCCTCGGAATATTTTTCTTCGGATTTTTTATTTCTTCGGAGCTTTGTGCTATTACTTCAAATCCCTGGAATGCAATAAATGTTAATCCCATTGCTTTGAAAACGCCGCCCCATCCATGTGGCATAAATGGACTGAAAGTAGTTTGCCAATCGCCTTTGCGCAAAATTAATTCTAACCCAAAACCAATAAATATAATCAGAATAACAATTTTGCCTATCGTTACAAGGTTTCCAATCTTTCCTGTTTCTGAAGCTCCACGAAAATTTATATATCCAAATAACAGTGCGGCACCGGCAGCAAGAAGTTTTTGAGGTGAAAAAAATCCCCAGTATGGAAAGGTAACTCCTAGTTCATGAAACACGTGTTCAAAATAAGCACCAAAACCAAGCGCATAAAGACTGCATGCAACGGCGTGAGCAAACCAGCTCATCCAACCGGAAAGAAATCCATTCCATTTCGGAAGACCTTCTTTAACCCAAAGATATCCACCGCCTGCATCGTGATAACAGGAACCAAGTTCTGCATAAGCCATCGCTGTAAAAAATGCCACAAAGCCATTAAGAGTAAAAGTAATAAGTAAAGCCGGACCAGCAACACCAGCAGCAATTCCAATTAACACGAAAATTCCCGCACCAATCATTGCCCCAACGCCGATCAGTGTTGCATCAAGCAAGCTCATTTCGCGGCTTAATCGAACTTCGGTATCAAATTTCTTCATATTACCCTCTGTTTTAGAAGAAAACCCCACGCATTAGGTCGGGATAAATTACCCTAAAAATGTTATATGCGCAATAAGAAAATATTGAAATAATTGTTTGGTTAAATTCTTTAAATTTGATTAAGCATCGATAAATACCGATTTTGCATGGCTATATTAATTATGTTATTCCAAGAAAATTTAGTTTCCTAATTTTTGTAAAATTATTTCATAAATAAATTGAGTAAGATGGAGGTTTAGTTATGTCGAATGCATATTTCAAAGTACCCACTCCGATAAACGAACCGGTACTTTCATACGCTCCGAATAGTCCGGAAAAAGCAGAATTGAAGAAAAAACTTAAAGAACTTCAATCAAAAAAAATTGAAATTCCATTAATCATTGGTGGAAAAGAAATAAAGACAGGAAGAACTGAAGAAATAAGAGTTCCCCATAATCACAAAAAAGTTCTTGGCAAATATCACAAGGCAGGTGCAATAGAAATTAAAATGGCAATTGAAGCTGCACTTGAAGCCAGAAAAAAATGGGCTGATATGCCTTGGGAACACAGAGCAGCAATATTTTTAAAAGCTGCTGACTTATTAGCTGGTCCGTGGAGATCAACTATTAACGCAGCAACAATGCTGGGACAATCCAAAACAGCTTATCAGTCGGAGATCGATGCAGCCTGCGAACTCATTGATTTCTGGAGATTCAATGTTTATTACATGACACAATTAATGACTGAGCAACCATATTCACCTGCCGGAATGTGGAATCGTTCAGAATACAGACCGCTCGAGGGATTTGTGTTTGCAGTTTCTCCTTTTAACTTTACTTCAATTGGCGGCAATCTTCCAACAGCACCGGCAATGGTTGGAAATGTCGCTCTTTGGAAACCGGCTTCTACCGCAGTTTATTCAGCTTACTTTTTGAAAAAACTTTTAATCGAAGCAGGCGTTCCGGCGGGAGTAATTAATTTTATCCCGGGTTCCGGCAGAGAAGTTGGCGATCCGGTTATGGACAGTCCAGATCTTGCTGGTATTCATTTTACAGGTTCAACTTCAGTTTTCCAGGGAATGTGGAAAAAGGTTGGAGATAACCTGAGCAAAATGAAATACTATCCGAGAATTGTCGGTGAAACCGGCGGTAAAGATTTTATCTTTGCTCACAATCAGGCAGATGTAGATTCATTGGTTGTTGCAACAATCCGTGGTGCATTTGAATACCAGGGACAGAAATGTTCAGCAGCATCGAGAATGTATATTCCAAAATCAATCTGGCCTGAATTCAAGAAAAAATATGTTACTGAAGTTAAGAAAGTTAAAATGGGTAATCCTGAAGATTTTACTAACTTCATGTCTGCAGTAATAGATAAAGCAGCATTCAAAAGTATTACTGAATATATAGACTATGCAAAAAAAGCAAAAGATGCTGAAATAATTACAGGCGGAAAGTATAATGATTCTGTCGGCTATTTTATTGAACCAACAACAATCGTAACAACTAATCCGAAATTCAAGACAATGCAGGAAGAAATTTTTGGACCTGTAATGACGATTTATGTTTATGACGATAACAAATTTGACGAAACACTTGAATTGTGCGACACTACTTCTCCTTACGCTTTAACCGGTTGTATCTGGTCACAGGACAGAGAAGTTTTGGTGAAGATGTCGAATAAACTTAGAAATGCAGCAGGTAATTTTTATCTGAACGACAAACCGACCGCAGCAGTTGTCGGTCAGCAGCCCTTCGGCGGTGGCAGAGCTTCGGGTACAAACGATAAAGCAGGTAGTGCAATGAACATTCTTCGCTGGATGACAGCAAGATCCCTGAAAGAAACCTTCGATCCTCCAAAAGATTGGAGATACCCTTTTATGGGTGCTAAATAAATAAAATTAAGGACATTCTTAAAGACCGGCTTCTCCCAAAAGCCGGTCTTTTTATTTTATCTCCACTTTCCTTTTTCCCAGAAAATAATTGTGTGTTTAGAATGGGAAATATTCTATTTTAATTATCATTATTTAAAAGGTTTTATGAAAATTTTCAATTTCAAATTTTCCGCCTTAGCTATAATAGCATTAATGTTTTGTACTGCAAAAATTTCTTTTGCACAAAACCAAGGCGCTAAACAAATACCTGTTGTAATTTCCAGCGATACGCTCTTTTTTATCAAATCAAACATTGGCCCATTCACTGCAGATCAAAGGGTAAATGAAATTGAAAGGAAAATTAATTCTATTATTATAAATGATGGAAACGTAGATTCTATAAAAGCAGAAGATTATTCTGGCTACACAAATATAATCCTTAATAATAAAATTATTCTATCAATAACCGACGCAGACGCCGATCTAGCAGGAAGGAAAAGAGCTGATCTCAGCAAAGAAATATTATTAATTCTAAAAGAAAAAATAAATAAAGAAGCCGAACATTATAGTAGCAAATCTCTAATAGTAAACGCTGCAATCTCACTGGGATTGTTGATTTTACTTCTACTTATTCTATGGTTGTTTACAAAGGTATTCCCCAGGGGATATACATTTATTGAAGGATTGGAGAGAAAAGTTTTTAAACCATTTCGATTCCGATCACAGGAAATTTTAAGTGTAGAGAGTATTTCCTCATTTTTCATTGTATTACTTAAAGGAGTGCGGCTAGCTATAACACTGGCTTTGTTCTATTATTTTATTACCTATATAATGGGACTATTTCCATGGACAAAAGATTGGAATATTAAACCAATATTAGGTGGTATCCTTTCTTCTATTGTACTTATCGCAGCAACTTATGTTATTCTAAAGTCTGTTTTTGTATTTCTAAAAATGTTCAGCACTAAAGTCGAAAGTTGGAAAGGTACTGTAATTAATTCTGTTAAGGTAAAAAATGTTGAAGTATTATCTGAAGAGAGAATTGTTGAGCAGATTAAATTAGGAATAAAGGCAGTAAATTTTATAGTGCTAATAATTGTTGGCTATTTCTTTTTTACTTTATTATTCAGTTTTTTCTATTTCAGCAAAACCTGGGCATCAACATTAATTAGTTATATAGTTGATCCACTAATAAGTGTGCTTGTTTCTTTTATAAATTTCCTTCCAAACTTATTTACAATTATTGTAATTATTTTTGTAATTCGGTATGTCCTAAAGTTCATAAAATTTATTTTTAGTGAAATTGAAAGGGGAACTTTATCATTTCAGAAATTTCCATCTGAATGGGCAGAACCAACTTATAAAATAATAAGATTTTTATTATTTGCATTTAGTGGTATTGTTATATTTCCCTATCTGCCGGGTTCAAATTCTCCTGCCTTCCAGGGAGTTTCAGTGTTTTTGGGAATTCTCTTTTCATTAGGTTCATCTTCAGCAATAGCAAATATGGTTTCAGGTGTAGTTTTAACTTATATGCGACCTTTCAGAATTGGTGACAGGGTAAAAATTGCAGATACCATGGGGGACATTGTTGAAAAGACACTGCTAGTAACAAGAGTTAGAACCGTTAAAAATGTTGATGTTTCTATTCCAAATGCGATGGTGCTGGGAAGCCATATAATTAATTTCAGTTCATCAGCTAAAAGGATGGGATTAATTTTACATACTAAAATTACAATTGGCTATGATGTACCCTGGAAAAAAGTACACGAATTAATGAAGAGTGCTGCAATATCCACAGAGCATATTTTGGATACTCCCGAGCCTTTTATTTTACAAACAAGTCTTGATGATTATTACGTTAGTTATGAATTGAATGTTTATACAGATAAACCCGGCATAATGTCAAAAATATATTCTGACCTTCATCAGAATATTCAAGATAAGTTTAATGAAGCAGGAATAGAAATAATGTCACCAAGCTATTCGGCTGTTCGTGATGGTAATCAAACTGCTATTCCGGATGAATATTTGCCGAAAGGTTACATTCCAAAACCATTCAGGATATTTCCGTTTGGCGATATTTTAATAAAAAAGAATAATCCTGAAAAAGAATGATGAATTTGGACGGTCTAAACAATATTTTTTTATATATTAGTCACATAAATTAATTATTAATATCCGGTAAAAGCCAATGTTTAAGAAATTATTACCAAAAGAAGAAAAATATTTTGAAGATTTTAAAGAAATGATCTCCCACATTCAGGAGATGGCCAAACTAACGCATCAGCTTTTTACTGCAGAAGTACCCGATAAGGATTTGCTGCTGCAAATCAGACCTTTGGAGCGCAGGTGTGATGAAGTTTCTTCAAAAGTTATAAAAAGATTGAACAAAACTTTTATCACTCCTTTCGATCGTGAAGATATCTTTACACTTATTAAAAAACTTGATGATATAGGAGATATGCTTCTGGCTGCTTCCCTTCGAATTGATATTTTTAATGTTACAAAAAAGATCAATCACGCTGACAAACTAGCTGCTATAGTTTTACAACAGATTAAAGAATTAGGTATTGCTTTAAATGATTTAAAGGTTAAACATACAAACGAATGTAAAGCCGTAGCTGTACTTGAAACTGAAGCTGACAAAGTTTATCAGCAGGCAATGAAAGAATTATTTCTGGAAGAAAAAGATCCGCTGAACGTGATAAGAAAAAAAGACATACTCAGCATACTGGAAGAAGCTTCCGATAAATCACAATCCGCAGCTAATGTAATTCTTTCAATATTCATTAAAAACGCGTAACTGAATATGACTTTTGCTTTAATAATTATTGGGATGGCACTCATATTCGATTTTTATAATGGAATGAACGATGCCGCTAATTCAATTGCAACAATAGTTTCTACACGCGTTTTAACTCCTATGCAGGCCGTTATTTGGGCAGCATTTTTTAATTTTGCTGCAGCATTTATTTTTGGTGTTAGCGTTGCCAATACAATTGGTAAAGGAATTGTTGATGTTTCAATTGTAAACAACACGGTTATTTTTTCAGGACTCGTTGGTGCAATTTTGCTATCGGCAACTGCTACTCATTTAGGAATGCCAATTAGCATATCTCATGCAATTATCGGAGGTTACGGTGGAGCGGGAATTGCAAAAGCCGGATTCAGTGCCTTGGTTGCAAGTAGTTTTTCGACAGTGGTAATATTTATTTTTCTTGCTCCAATTATGGCCTTTGTTGTCGCCTTGCTTTTTTCCGTTTTAACTACCTGGATAGTAAAAGATAAATCACCCGGCAAAGTAGATAATTATTTCAGAAAATTACAGTTGGTTTCTTCTGCACTTTTCAGTTTGAGCCACGGATCAAATGATGCGCAAAAAACAATTGGAATAATCGCTGTGGTCTTATTTACAAACGGACTTCTTGGCAGTACTTTTTATGTGCCAAATTGGGTAATTTTTTTAAGTTATTCTGTTATTGCGTTGGGAACAGCAATTGGGGGCTGGAAAGTAATAAGAACACTTGGAATGAGAGTAACAAAACTAACACCCTTTGGTGGATTCAGTGCCGAAACTTCGGCAGGTATCACTATTTCAATAGCCTCCCTGTTAGGGATTCCTGTTAGTACAACCCATACAATTACAGGTTCAATAATCGGGGTTGGCACAATGAAAAGTTTTTCAGCAGTGAGATGGGGGGTAGCAAAAAATATTTTATGGGCATGGGTATTGACAATTCCTCTTTCTGGAATTTTTGCATTTATTGCCTACGAGGTTTCTGTTTATATAACCGCCCTGATTAAATAAAAATTAGTCTAAGATTTTATTTTAACATTTGATGGAAAACGAACGGTAAAGGTGGTTCCCTCTCCTACAATACTCTTGAGAAGTATTTGCCCACCAAGCAATTCTGTAAATTTTTTAGTTAAGGTCAATCCAAGGCCAGTACCTTCAAAAAACCTGCTGGGTCCTTCACTGGCTTGTCTGAATTCTTCGAAAATAATATTTTTTGCATCATCCGGTATCCCTATGCCAGTATCAATTACCCTTATTTCAATAATTTGATTTTCATTCTCACTCATTTTTTCAAGTTCAACAGTAACACCGCCTTCATGTGTGTATTTTAAACCATTATTTACAAGATTACTCAATATCTGCAATAAGACTTTATAATCCAGTTTTAACTTACAATCCTGATCAAGTAAAAGAGTTTTCAGATAAAGATTTTTCTTTTTTGCAAAACTTTCAAATAATCTAACGGTTTCCTGAACAATATCAGCAACATTCAATTCCTGAAATTTTAATTCGTATTTATTTGATTCAACTCTAGATAAATCAAGTATTGAATTCAATGTATCCTTCAATCTTAGGCTGCTTATCCTAATAGTTTCAGCCATTGTTTTGAATTCGGGGTCTTCAATTTCTGAACTCAATATTTCAGAATAGCCAATAATTCCTATCAATGGTGTTCTCAGTTCATGACTCATATTAGCCAGAAAAACGGACTTCAGCCGGTTCATTTCTTCTGCTTTTTTCTTTCCTTCTTTCAAGATTTCCAGAGATTTTTTACGCTCACTTATATCCATATAAATTCCATAAACACCTATAAGTTTATTATCAATATTTATAGGATAGCCAACAATTGAAACATCAATTAAATTTCCATCCTTCCTTTTTCTTACAGTGTCGTGATGAACAATTTCATTCCCGAGAGCTTCGTTACTCAGAACTGAAGCTTCTTTTACAAATCCTTCAGGTACTATCAAATCATTTAATAATAATCCCTTGATTTCTTCCAGTGTGTATTGAAATAAATTTTCAAAACCTTTATTAATGTTTATTATCCTGTCTTCATTATTAAGCATACATATTGCAAGTGGTGAGCTATCAAACAATTGCTTAAAATATGCCGTTTGCAATCTTATAATCTCTTCTGATTTTTTCCTTTCAGTAACATCACGTACTATCGCTTGAATATAAATTTCACCAGCAAATTCAACACTATTTAGCGTTACTTCAGCATCAAATAATGCCCCATCATATTTTTTATGTTTCCAGTAAAAATATTGAGGTTTCCCACCCAATGCTTCCATAATTAATTGCTGACCCTTCTGTCTGGATGATTGTCCATCCGGCTGATATTCGGGAGAAAATTTAAATGGAGTATTATCAACAATCTGTTCTCTGCTACACCCAAACATTGTTAGTGTATGTTCATTGCAATCAATGAATGCATCATCTTTCATTAAAAATATTGCATCTTTAGCTGTATTAAAAAGTGTCTTAAATTTTGCTTCACTTTCCTGAAATGCTCTTTTATAAACTTTGTTTTCAGCTATATCTACAATAAAACCTTGTGTATAAAGAGGTTTTCCATGGGAATTTTTTACAACATTTGTGTAGTCCCTAACCCACTTAACAGTTTTATTTTTGGTTAATATTCTATATTCCTGTTCATAACTATCAATACCTTTCTTTTTGTAATATTGAATGTCTTTTAGAGCTTTTTCTATATCGTCCGGATGAATAATACTTTCATAATGAATTTTATTATTAAGAAATTCCTCCTTTGTATATCCATAATTTGCAACATTATCAGAAACGTACACTACCGGGTGACCTGCTTTATTGCTCCATTTAAAAAATACTACCGGGCTTTCATCCACAATTTTTGCAAATTCGTTTTTTTGAGATGTTATAGATTTAAAGGATTTTTTTAATTGGGAATTTTCAATTGCTTGTCGTGAATACTCTAATAATAATTCAGGAGGAAAAGGTTCTGTAAGTATATAGTCTGCACCAGCATCAACTATTTTTTTCTTTTCACTTAAGGTGGAGTTTCTTGCACAAAGCACTAAAACAGGAAGCGAATAACTATTATTTCTAATTTTGTTAATCAGCCCTTTAACCTGCCCCGGAGTAAATGATTTGTGAATAATTAGAAAATCGAAAGGCTTTTCTTTTGATCTTTTTTTAAAATCCTTAAAAGAACTAAATAAACTTAAATCTGCATTTTTAACCGGAAATATCTTTGAAGCTGTTTCAAAAAATTTAACTTTTTTTGTGGCGATTAATATATTTGAGCTTTGTTTTTTTCTCAAAGTCTTAAACCTGAGATTACATTTCTTATATCAATGAAATTTAATGTTCACTAATATTCTAAACATAATTCAATATGCACAAAATTACTAATTTTTACTAATTTAGTATTTATAAAAATTTACCAATCTAAACAAATTGTTATGTTTTAAAGTTTCAGGTTTAAAAACAGTGATTTTCTTTGAGGAAATTACTTATTTTATCAAAAATGGTTGGTGATTAAACTTTCTTGAATCATTTTTATGAATTCAGCTTCAATATTTTTCCCCCTGTTTCTTCCGTACCAAAGATGAATTTTTTCAAGTAATTCATGTTTTGTACAACTATCTGATTTCCATACTTTTATTAAATCCATTAATTCCCAGGGTCTTGGCCCCCATTTAAATAATTCATTCCCGTCTTCGTCAAATGCAACGAGAACAGGAATACTCCTGGTTCCATTTGTTAAATATTGATCCATGATATCCAGATTTGAATCCCTGAGAATCAGTTTAAGATAAATATTAGGATTTAATTCCGCCATTTTATTAAAATAAGGAATATTCTGAGCCGAATCGCCACACCAGTTCTCAGTAATAACCATCCAAATCTGTAAACTATCAATCTTCTGAATTTCACTTTTTAGTTCAGAAGAAACTCGGTAATACTTTTCAATTCTTCTGCTACGATGAAGGTTCAGTTTCTTAATTTCGTATTCATTTAATTCTACTGAAGTGAGTGATTCAGCATCCATATTCACGATTTCATTTTCCATCAATTCTATATATTCCTTATATGTTAACCCATTATGAGGTCTTTTATCAATAAAAAAGTGATTTGCCATATTTTCTCCGAAAATTCAAAAATTATATGTTCGTATATTTAGAATAAACACATTTATTATGTTGATTGGAAATGTGTTATTACCTAATTAGATGTAAAGAAATCAATTTTGATTCATTTTATCAAATATTATCAATAAATAAGAAATTTTGGGCTTTTTTTAAGTTTTTATAATATTAAATTTCTCTTGAAAATATCAAATATTTAGAAGGACAAATGACTGAAACGAAATATTTTACTGTAGTTGAGGCCAGAAGGACACTTCCATTAGTAAGGAATATTGTAAAAGATATTTTGGAGACTACAAAAGAAATAAGATTAATTGCAGACGACCTGAACGGGAAAATTGAAGACGATCCTAAAGTAAAAAAAATGGTTGAACAGGTAAATCATTTTATGAATGAACTGGAAGAAATAGGATGCTTTTATAAAGACTGGAATTTTTCAATCGGTCTGGTAGATTTTCCTGCTATTATTGAAGGTAAAGATGTTTTTCTTTGCTGGAAAAGTGATGAAGATGACATAAAATATTACCACGAAATGGAATCGGGGTTTGCAGGAAGAAAATTAATTCCTGAAGAATATTTTAGTGAAAAAAATAGTAGTAATTAGTTCTCTAGTTTTAGTGATGTAGTATCTTGTGTTGACTTGCCACTAAACATATCCTTTATATTAAAAACGGCTTTGTATTTCCCGGCAGTGTAATCGGCACCAATATTAAACTGTGCTTCAAGATTTATTCCCTTAAAAGTTTCCTTTTCTTTCTTGTCCACTTCTTTAGTAAAAATAGATTTTAAAGTTTGCCCGCTTGCGGTTATTATATCAACCGTAAAGAAAATCCGGGCAGAGTACATATCATCTTTTTCATTTATTTTAAATCCGTGCACCTCTGTTAAAGCCTGAACTTCCCATCCTTTTCCCATATTCATAGCAAATGCATTTGTTCCGGAAACCGAAAGTTTTACTTCCTCTTCTTTTGAGCAACCTGCCATTAATAAAAGAAGAACCACTGATAAAAGATATATTTTTTTCATAATCATAATTATTTTGTTGAAGTGGCAAGATAAATAAATTTAAGAATGCGTCTCTGCAATAATTTAAGAATAAACTTAATAACTGCAAAGACGCAAAATATTAAATAAAGAACTACCCGTTATTCTTCTGAAAATCGTTCATAAAGCTTACAAGATCTACAACTCCCTGTTTGGGAAATGCATTGTAGATTGAAGCTCTAATTCCACCAACAGAACGATGGCCTTTTAATCCGCTAAAGTTTAAAGCAGATGCTTCTGAAACAAATTTTTTCTCAAGCTCTTCACTTGGTAAATTAAATGTTACATTCATTAATGAACGGCTATCTTTTTCAGCGTGACCTTTATAAAAGCCATTACTGGAATCAATACAATCATAAAGAACGCCGGCTTTTTCTTTATTCAATTTATACATCTCATCAAGTCCGCCCATATCATTTAACCATTTTGTGATTAAAGAAATAATATAAATTCCGAAAACTGACGGTGTATTATAAAGTGAACCTTTTTCAGTATGAGTTTTGTAATTCAACATTGTATGAAGAGAATCCTGGCATCTTTCGGTCATATCTTTTCGGATAATAACAATTGTTACTCCACTTGGACCCATATTTTTCTGTGCGCCTGCATAAATCAATGCGTATTTATTAATATTCAGTTTTTTATGCATTATATCAGAAGATGCATCACAAATCAGAGGAACATTTCCAACATTTGGTTCTGAATGCCACTCGGTTCCAAAAATTGTATTATTGGAAGTAAAATGAACATAAGATGCATCTGTGTCCAGGTTTAGTTCTTCTTGTTTTGGAATCCTGTTGAAGCCATCTGCTTCAGTAGTTGCTGCAATATTTACGGCACCGACTCTTTTAGCTTCTTTTACAGCTTTTTTTGACCAACTACCTGTTACAATGTAATCGGCTTTATTTTTAGGCGGCATTAAATTTAAAGGGATCATTGAAAACTGTAGACTTGCACCTCCCTGCAGAAAAAGTATATCGTAATTATCCCCGATGTTTAGAAGTGATTTTAATCCATCAACTGCATCCGCAAAAATTTTGTCAAATGTTTTTGAGCGGTGGCTTATTTCGAGAACCGACATCCCGACACCCGGAAGCATAAAAAGATCTTTCTGAGCTTCTATTAAAACTTCTTCCGGCAGAATTGCAGGTCCAGCACTAAAATTATAAATTCTTTTATCCATTTTATTTTTCCCTTTTTATTTGGTTCTAAATTTTAGCTTTACTTAAATTAAATGACAAAGCAAACCGTCTCTCAATTTTGGTTCAAACCAGGTTGATTTAGGAGGCATAATTTCTCCTGCATCAGAAATATTCATCAGGTCATCAAGAGAAACGGGATAAAGTGAAAATGCCGCTGCCGCTTTTCCTGAATCTACAAGTTTTTCAAGTTCCTTTGTTCCACGAATTCCACCTACAAAGTCTATTCTTTTATTTGTTCTCGGATCATCAATATCCAGGACTGGGGTTAATAGGAAATCCTGTAGAACACTTACATCCAGGGTTTCACCAACTGATTTTGAAAGAGAAAGGCTTGCAGTAACATTATCTTTTGGTTTTAATGAATACCATTTTTTATTTAGATACATTCCATAAGTTCTTTTTTCGGACGGTTCTTTTTTATCAGTTTTTTCAACTGTGAACTTTTCACTTACTTCATTTAAAAATTCATCCGTTGATTTTCCATTCAAGTCTGCAACAACACGATTATATGGAAGAATATTTAATTGAGCAGCAGGAAAAAGAACTGCAATAAAATAATTATATTCTTCATTGCCTGTATGTTTTGGATTTGCTTTCTTTTTTTCTTCTCTTGCTCTACCTGCACTTGCTGCCCTGTGGTGTCCGTCAGCAATATATAAGTTTTTAACTTTTCCAATTTCTTCAACTATAGTATTATTATAATTATCAGGTAAAATCCACACGGAATGTTTTATCCCATCAACCGAAGTAAAATCATAAATCGGTTCAGTATTTTTCATTGTCTGATCAACAATTTTATTTACCGCTTCAACATCCCGGTAAGTAAGAAAAACAACGCCGGTTTGCGCGCCGGTTGTTACAATATGATTTGTTCTGTCGTCTTCTTTTTCTTTTCTTGTTTTTTCGTGTTTCATTATTACGTTGTTATCGTAATCATCAACAGAAAAAGTTGCACCGATTCCAACCTGGGATTTACCGTTCATTTCCAATCTGTATAAATAAAAATGAGGCTTTTCATCTTCAACAAGCGGAGCTTCTTTTTTTAGATTATCTAAATTCTCTTTTGCTTTTTTATAAACTTCCGGTGAGTAAGGACTGGTGTTTTCATCAAGATCAATTTCCGATCTTGTAACTCTTAAAAAACTTAGCTGATTTTCTCCTGCCAGTTCTTTTGCTTCTTCGCGATTTACAACATCATACGGAACACTCGAAACCAGGTGCGATTTCTCTTTTGCGGATCTTAATGCTTTAAAAGGTCTGATAATTGCCATTTTGATCAAAATCTCCATTTTTTGTGAAAAGAACGTTCTTTAAAATCCATAAAATATTACCAATAATCCATGTAAAAGAGCGAATTAATCTTAAATAATTGAATAATTCTTTGAATATACTGATAGTCTGAGTATAATCCTGAAATTATTACAATAATATTTTGTAAAACTTTAAAGTATCGCTATTTTTAGCGCTTTCATAAATCTAACGTTATTTTATGCCCAACAACAAAGCAACCGGAAGAAAAAAAATAATCGGAAATGTAAAATATCACAAAAATTTTTATTCAAAATTTTTGGATAACGAAAGAGATATAATCATTTGGCTTCCTCCATCATATAAAAAAGAAAAAGGAAAAAATTACTCTGTTCTCTACATGCACGACGGTCAGAATATTATGGATCCGGAAACTTCTTATGCTGGCGTTGACTGGAGAATTGATGAAACTGCAACAAAGCTTATCAAAAAAAATAAAATTAAAGAAATAATAATTGTCGGCATATATAATACTAAGGACAGATTTGAAGAATACAGTGATTCCGAAAAAGGTAATTTATATATGCAGTTTATTATAACTGAATTAAAGACATTTATAGACACTTCCTACAGAACATTGACAGATAAAAACAATTCTGCATTAATGGGTTCTTCAATGGGAGGGTTAATTTCATTTTTGATAGCCTGGAAATATGAAGATGTTTTTGCAAAGGCTGCATGCCTGTCAAGCTCTTTCTATTATGATGATGAAAAAGCAATCAAGCTCGTAAAAGATTACAACGGACCTAAAAAAGATATTAAAATTTACATCGATCATGGTGAAGACGGTTTGCCCCGTGGACAAAAAATGTTCGGTGTTCTTACGGAAAAAGGTTACGTGATTGGTACTGATATGGATTATTTTTACGATCCCGGTGCACAACATAACGAAGCAGCCTGGGCAGACAGGATTGAAAGACCTCTTAAATTCTTCTTCAAGCCAGAAGCCACGTAGCATATATTTCACCAAAAATTTGCGTTTAGCATTTTATTTTCTTTTAATTCAAGTCCGCTTTTGCGGACTTTATATATTTTCTGGATTATTATGATGATGCAAAATGTTTCAAAATATTTTTTCGTTTTATTAATATCGATATCAATTTTTTCCTGCGCCGGAGAAACAAACTATCTCGTAAATTTAAAGCTGGCTAAAAATGCAGTCATCAGTTACAGGGAAAACGGCGGATTTCATAAAGACGCAATGGATGCAGTTGACAAAGCAAAAATTGAATTTGATAAAATTTCCCCTTCCAAAAATTCAGTAGTTATTTTTGATATTGACGAAACTGCACTTTCAAATTATTCAGTAACTAAATCACTTGATTTCGCTTATATCGAGAAAGAGTGGGACAAATGGATTGACAGCGCAAAAGCTCCCGCAATCCCCGAAGTAAAAAATTTATATGCTTATCTTATTGCCCGCGGATTTAAAATTATTTTTATTTCGGGTAGAAAAAATTTCCAGCGCGAAGCAACAAGAAAAAATATGATTGAGGTTGGCTACACAGATTTCGATACTTTGATTTTCAAAACACCGGATTATTTTGGCAAAACCGCGTTAAAATATAAATCGGATAAAAGAACCGAGATTGAAAAAGCCGGCTACAAAATTGTGGGAACCGTCGGCGACCAGTGGAGCGATCTTGAAGGACCTTATCACGGGATACAGGTAAAGATTCCCAATTATCAGTATTATATAGAATAATTATTCCTTAACAGCCTTCAGTAAATTTACATTTTCGTTATCGATAAAATCCAATCACCTATGGTTTTTAATGCAATCGGCGCAATTGTTTGCTCTATCGTTCTATATTCATTAGGCAGACCTGTTTTTGCTGTTTGAAATAAATGATTCAATCCTTTTAGTTCAACCACTTTGAAATCTTTGTTCCCGCCTTTTGTCAACGCCTTTTTAATAGCGGCTAAATTCTCTTTAGGGGAGACCTGCAGGTCTTTACTTCCGTTAATTGCAAGTACCGGACATTTTACTTTTTCAAGTACGGGTGCAGGATCATACTTAAAAAAATATTTAAGCCACGGTTTCTCAACAAGACTCAGCTTCTTTAACACTACAGAAGTATCACCGATTTTTTTTCTTTCTTCTTGGCTCAATGAATTATAATACTTTCGAAATTCATTTAATATCTCGTTATGTGCTTTTATACTGTCTGGTTGATTTTTTATAATGTCATATAACTTTGATTCAAACTTTGTTTCATTTCTAATATAGTTTTCGGGTAATCCCTCGGCTCTGGCAATCAGTTCACCCTGTTTTAGAAATATTTGATCCCCCGGCAGACCGGTACCGGCCATTAAAACAATGAAAGCAATATTCTTGGATTTAACCGCAACCATAGGTGCGATCACACCACCCTCGCTATGACCAATCAATCCTATTTCTTTTTTATTTACTTCTTTCCTCGTCTTAAGATACTCTACTCCTGCAAGAGCATCGCCTGCAAAATCTTTTGACGTGGCAGATGCAAAATCCCCTATCGATTTTCCTACTCCTCTGTCATCCACACGAAGCACGGCTATTCCCCGCCTCGTTAAATAGTCTGACAATACTAAAAATGGTTTGTGGCCCAACAGCTCTTCATTCCTGTTCTGCGCGCCTGAACCTGTGATTAATAGAACAGTAGTGAATGGACCACCTCTTTTAGGATAAGTGAAAGTTCCGGCTAATGTAATTCCCACCTTTTTATTCTCGTATTTTACATCCTCAGAATTATAAGGATAGGGTTTCTTTGGTTCCTGGTATCTGTTATTGATCTTTTCGTTTCCAACTTTTTTGAGATTTAAGGGAAATATTTTTCCTCTTTGTATCCACGCACCCTCAACCGTTGTTCCTTTACTGTTTATTTTTCCCGAGTATCTTATTTGTGCTTTGGGCATCTCAAGGATAAGGCTGTCCTTCGCAAATAAAACCTTACCGGTAGGAAAATTTCTCACTTTCTGGTCAGGGCTATCCATTGTAGCAGTTAATTGTCCATCTGTAGTTTTTTTTATTTTGAAGATTATTCTTAGTTGTATCGACGATACTTTCAAAGTACCCTGCCAGATACCTTCCGCCTCTGACTTTTTATTTTGCGGTAGTATTGAAGTGAAAAATAATCCTGTAAGCATAAAAATGATTAAGCTCGTTTTAAATAAATATGTTTTCATTTTATTTTTCCTTTTTGAAAAATTACAATAGAAGTTTTTGAGAAGACATTATATATGATCTTTCTTAATTTGAATTTAATTTTTTAGAACAAAATGTATAATTATTATTGTAGCCATAATTCCAATTAGCATAACAATAGCAGCAGTATGACCGAAGTTAATGGTCCATCCTATTCCGTATCTTTTCTCGACAAAAAGTGAAGGATCCTCGGGGTTGTAATAAATCATTCCGAACTTCCAATAGCGATCATCATCTGCATTGTTAGCATCATTTGAAGAAAACGCCTGACTAGATTTTAGCCTGCTACCTGACTGCCCTGTTACTATTGCCAGTGTTATAGCGCTAAGCAAAATCATAAGGGGAACCCCCATATTAATAAACCTAAAGAAATTAACCGGAATAATTAGCAGATTGTTAATATGAAGTGAAAGAAAGAAAAACCATGTTATAAGTACAGAGCACATAATAATCAGATAACCTGACCAAATTAATCTGAACCGCCTGTTTTTTTGTGCTGATATTTCAGGATTGTATGAATCAATTTCCTGCTTGGATCTTTTTATTAAAAAATAAATTCCGGCAAATACCAGTAATATTAAAAAAGAAGAAAGCGGCATCATCAAAACATGAAGGTAGGACTTAACTGTAAATTCTGTAGCATTACCCAACATATTAAAATGCAAAGGTATTTGAGCTGGCACCTTATTATAGGAAAAAATCAGTATAAAAAAATTAAGAATAGTTACAAACGCGGCGGGCAAAAACCACCATACAGGAACAAGATATTTCCCTTCCCTGAATTTTGTATCAACTGTAAGAACCCGCCTGGGCGGAGCGGATTCGCTATCACGCAAGAGAATGTCTTTAACTTCAATCGCTTTACGGTTAAATAATACATGAATAAGAAACATCAGGACGAGCTGCAAGATAATTCCCGTGGAAAAGAACCTTTGATCAGGGAAGTTATATAACAAAAATCCGAGAGCAATAATGAACGGAATGTTCACTGATAAATAAACGTGCTTATAATTCTGCTTAAGATTATTAACCTCGGAACAATTAACCATTTGTACCGGAAAGCGGGAACCAAAAATTATTGTTTCCTTCAAAAGAAAAGGAATAATAAAACCAACAAATGAAATAATTAGAATTATAACATAAGAGAACCAGAACATATTTTCTTCAATAACCATGTTTGTCTCACGTTTTAAATATTGAGTATATTTTACTGCACTCGTTCAGGAATTCTTTTTCAGTTATTCCTTTACAAAATGCTTCCGCTATTAACGGTTTTATAATTTCAGGTATTTCCTTTATAAAACCGCTATTATGCATATTTGAAAATTCATTTACTACTACACCTTTTCTTCGGTGTATCGTTACAAACCCGCACCTCCTTAAAATAGAATATGCTTTATTTACTGTATGCATGTTTATGCCTATATCTTCAGCAAGCTGCCGTACAGAAGGCAATGACTCTCCCTCTGCCAGGGTTTTTGAGGCTATTCCTTCGATTACCTGATTAACAACCTGTGAATAAATAGGTTTTTCAGATTGGAGGTCTATTTTTATTATCATACGATAATAGCTCCTTATTGTTATATACAATATATAACACATATAGCAGACTGTCAAGCAGTATTAACAACTTTTACAGACTTTCACCTTCCTTAATTTTGATAGAAAAACCAGCTATACTGTAAAATGATTTCTATCAAAGTCTCTAAAAAATTCTTTATATTTAATTTTTATAATCAAAAAATCAATATTAGAGAAATGCCCGAGAATAATATCAACGAAATACCGAAAGCCTATAATCCGGCAGTTACCGAAGATAAATGGTACAAATACTGGCTCGATCAGAAAATTTTTCACTCCGAAGTAGATAAAGAAAAAAAACCGTATTCAATCGTAATACCGCCCCCCAATGTCACCGGAATGTTAACAATGGGGCATATCCTGAACAACACTTTGCAGGATATAATTATCAGGACAAAAAGGATGCAGGGTTTCAATGCCTGCTGGGTTCCCGGAACTGATCACGCTTCAATTGCAACAGAAACGAAGGTTGTTAACTTCTTAAAAGAAAAAGGCGTTGACAAAGACAAAATAGGGCGCGAAGAATTTATAAAGCATTGCTGGGAATGGACTGAAAAATATGGCGGGATTATAATTCAGCAATTAAAAAAACTGGGCGTAAGCTGTGATTGGGAAAGAGAACGCTTTACAATGGATGATGATTATTACAAAGAAGTAATAAAAACATTCGTTGAATTATATAATGAGAAAAAAATATACCGCGGTTACAGGATGGTTAACTGGGACCCTGCTTCGAAATCAGCAATCTCAGATGAAGAAGTAATTCACAGAACTGTAAATGGCAAAATCTGGTATTTAAAATACCCGGTAATGAACAGTAGCGAACACATTATTGTTGCAACGACTCGTCCTGAAACAATGCTTGGTGATACTGGAATTGTAGTTAATCCAAATGACAAAAGATATAAAAACCTTATCGGCAAGAAAGTTTTACTCCCAATTGCAGAAAGAGAAATTCCTATTTTTGCGGATGACTATGTTGATATGGAATTCGGCACAGGTGCTGTAAAAGTAACGCCTGCACACGATGTAAATGATTACGCAATGGGACAGAGACATAACTTACAAATCTTAAATATTTTTAACGACGATGCTTCATTAAATCATAATGTACCGGAAGATTTTCGTGGACTCGACAGGTATGACGCACGTAAAAAAGTAATTGCAAGACTGGAAGAATTCGGTCTGCTTGAAAAAACTGAAGACTACCAGAATAAAGTCGGTTATTCGGAAAGAGGCGGCGTACCAATTGAGCCTTACCTTTCTGAACAATGGTTTATTAAAATGGATGAGCTTGCTGCACCGGCAATGGACGTGGTAAAAGAAGGAAAAATTAAATTTTATCCCGAACACTGGACAAAGACCTACGATCACTGGATGAGCAATATAAACGATTGGTGTATATCCAGACAATTATGGTGGGGACACCGAATCCCAGTTTGGTACTGTGTTGGTGACGACCATTGCAACCTGGAATGTAAAAATCCGATTGTTTCAGTCGAAACACCCGAAAAATGTCCTTACTGCGGTTCAACTAATTTAAAACAGGATGAAGATGTACTCGACACCTGGGCATCAAGCTGGCTGTGGGCTTACGATGTTTTTAAAACTGAAAAAGAACAAAATTATTATTACCCGACTAATACGCTAATTACTGCACCAGATATAATTTTCTTCTGGGTTGCGCGAATGATAATGGCTGGATTGCATTTCAAAAATGATATACCATTTGAGAATGTTTACTTCACAAGTGTAATTCGCGATGTCCAGGGACGGAAAATGAGCAAGTCTCTCGGTAACTCCCCCGACCCGCTTAATGTAATAAAGGAATACGGAGCTGATGCTTTACGGTTTACAGTAATTTATCTCGCACCTCTAGGACAGGATGTTCTTTTCAGTACTGATAAATGTGAAATCGGAAGAAACTTTGCAAACAAAATATGGAACGCCGGCAGATTTTTATTAATGAACACTCAAAATATTTCCATTGATAAAAACCGGATCAACAAGCACCTAGATTTTTCGGATGAATGGATTAAATCACGCCTTCATTTTACCCTTATGGAAATGAGCAAGGCGATGGAAAAATTTGAAATTAATAACGCAACAAAAATTATTTATTCTTTTGTCTGGAATGATTTCTGCGACTGGTATATTGAACTTTCAAAAAACAGATTATACTCAGACAACGAAGAAATCAAATCTGCCGTATTAACCAGGGCAATAGGAATTTTTGAAGATCTATTAAAAATCGTTCATCCTTTTATGCCGTTTATTACAGAAGAGCTCTGGCAGTTAGTTGAAAAAAGAAATGATGGCGAAAGTATTTCTACAGCCAAATATCCGGGAGCTGATGAAAATCTGATAAACAGGAATGCTGATGAAGAGATGGAATTTGTTCAGGATATTATCACCGCAATACGAAATATCCGTGGTGAAAAAAATATTCCTCCTTCAAAAATGCTTAATGTGTTTATTAAATCATCTGAAGTTGCACCTCATCAGGTTGAATACATTAAGAAACTTGCTAAAGTTGAAAAATTAACCATTGATAAGAATTTAGAGAAACCGAAAGGAAGTGTTTCTGCCGTATTAAAAGATTGTGAAATTTTTGTACCCCTGGAAGGATTGATCGATCTTGACAAAGAAAAAGAAAGGATTCAAAAAGAAATAACAAGGTTTGAAAAATCTCTTGTTGGTATTGACAAAAAATTATCCAATGAAAAGTTCCTTCAAAATGCTGCACCTGAAGTAGTAGAAAGAGAAAAGAATAAGCAGCAGGAATGGAAAGAGAACATTAAAAAACTGAAAGAAATTTTAAACGACCTTAAATAAAAAAGCGGACTGAAAATTTCAGTCCGCTAATTATAATCTAATTATTCGCGTCTTCTAATTACTCCTGAACAATTACATCTCCTCCTAATTCCTCATCACCATTTATGTAACTGTGATATTCATATTCACCAATCATTTCTTCGGTAAACTCCAATTGAAATTTTGCGCCCGGTTCAAGTTTACCGCTATCAAATTTTATATATTCAGGCTCACCGGACGTAACTGTATGTGCTACTACATCTTTATTTATCCAGGTAACTTTTGTAGGTGGATGAACAACAATAGTTTTAGGGTTATAACCTGTACTATCTATTGTTACAGTAACTTTCATTTCCTTTGTTTCAATTTTAGAACAACCGGAAATTAAAATAATAGTAATAAAAAATAGACTGGAAATAATTGCAATAAGCTTTTTCATAATTCACCTCATAAAATCTTAAACAAAAAATATTACGCTTCTGCCTCTTCCCCTTCTTCAACTTTATCAAGTATCCAATCAATCTGTTTTTTATCCAGGGTTTCATTTTCAATAAGTGCTTCGGCAATAGCATCCAGATTTACCCTGTTTTTCATCAACAGGTTCTTAACTTTATCCTCCATACTTCCAATAATACCTGTAATTTCTTCATCAATAACTTTTTGCGTATTCTCACTGAAATCTTTTTGATGAGCTATTTCTCTTCCCAGGAACATATGATCTTCACCCTGCTTGTAAAAAACGGGACCGAGTTTATCACTCATTCCCCATAGGCAAACCATTTTCCTGGCAATATTTGTGACCTGTTTTAAATCAGAAGCTGCACCGTTAGTAACATCATCAAATACTAATTTTTCGGCTGCTCTTCCTCCAAGCGCCACTGCTATTCTTGCCAGGAGATATTTTTTAGTAAAATTTCTCCTTTCAGTTTCGGGTAATTGTTCAGTTGCGCCAAGAGTTCTTCCTCTTGGAATAACGGTTACTTTTTCAAGAGGATCAGCTTCCGGAATTAATATTGCGGAAAGTGCATGACCGGCCTCGTGGTAAGCAGTTATTTTTTTCTCATTTTCATTAAAAACCTCTTCCCTTTCATCTCCCAAAAGTATTTTATCACGCGCTTCATCAAAGTCCTCTTTATCTACTTTATTTTTCCCTTTTCTTCCGGCTAGCAATGCTGCTTCATTAACGAGGTTTTTAATATCTGCACCTGAGAAAGTAACTGTTCTCGCCGCAATGTTATCAAGGTCAACATTTTCATTTAACGGAACATTTTGAGTATGGATTTCAAGTATTTTTTGTCGTGCTTTTTTCAGCGGAAGATCCAGTGTAATTCTTCTGTCAAATCTTCCGGGCCTGGTAAGTGCAGGATCGAGAATATCCGGACGGTTTGTTGCAGCCATTACTACAACAGACTCATTAGGTTCGAAACCATCCATTTCATTCAATATCTGATTTAATGTCTGTTCTCTTTCATCATGTCCGCCGCCTAATCCTGTTCCTCTCGATCTACCGATTGAATCAATTTCGTCTATAAAAATCACGGCAGGAGAATTTTTTTTGGCCTGATCAAACATATCCCGGACACGGGATGCTCCGACCCCCACAAACATTTCTATAAACTCGGAACCGCTGATGCTAAAAAAAGAAACGTCGGCTTCACCTGCAGTAGCTCGAGCTAATAAAGTTTTTCCTGTTCCCGGCGGACCGACAAGCAAAACGCCTTTTGGAATATCAGCCCCCAGTTTTGAAAATTTTTCGGGGGTCTTTAAATATTCTATTATTTCTCTCAAATCTATTTTCGGATTTTCCAGACCAGCAACATCATCAAAGGTTACACTAATTTTTTCTTTTTTAAATTTTTTTGCCTTCGATTTTCCAATTCCGAAAAATCCTCCTCCTATCATTCCCCCGCTCCCCATTTTATTTTTCATCTTTTTGTTAATAAAAACAAAATATCCAATGATTAAAATCCAGGGAACCGCTAAAATCAGGAGGTAGGTTATCCAGCCATTTCCTTCTTCTTCCGCTTTTATTACTACATTATTTTCTTCGAGAGACTTTATAAGGTCGGGATCGTTTATGCCGGGAATAGTTGTAGCAAAATATTTATAGTAGGCAGTATCTTTATCTGTAACTTTTTCATATTTGGAATTAAATTTGCCATTAATAGACTGACCTTTAATAGTAACACTTGCTACATTATTTTTTGTCACCTGGTCTTTAAAAACTGAATATGGAACTGTTGCTGAATTATTTTTAAAATTTCTAAAGAAAAAAGCGCCAATAAAATAAATTATTAAAAAGACAAAAAATATTTTCCACCATGAGCCAGGATTTCCTGAACCCGGAATTTGTTTATATTTTTTTCCATCGTCATTCTTTTTTTTGTTTTCCATCGGTATCTCCGTGTTTTCATACTTTATTATAGTGTATAAAAATGATATTATAAAATCAATAAATAAATAGAGTTATAGGTTAGTTTATATATATTTGAATATTAAATTAATTCTAAAATTTGAGAATTTTAGTTCAATAATCCATTTAGAAAAGACAAGACAAAAGGAATTCTAAAAAATGATAGTTCTTGAAACTGATAGATTACTCCTTCGCAAGTTAACCTTAAATGATTCTGATTTTATAATTGAATTATTAAACGACCAGGCGTTTATAAAAAACATCGGGGATAAAAAAGTCAGAACTGTTGAAGACGCTCATAAATATATTCTAAATGGTCCTGTAGCCAGCTATGAAAAAAATGGATTTGGTCTTTATCTGGTTGTATTGATAGAAACTGCTGTCCCAATCGGTATATGCGGGCTAATTAAAAGAGATAACCTGGAAGATGTAGATGTGGGATTTGCTTTTCTTCCGTTGTACTGGAGACAAGGTTTCGCCTATGAATCTGCACAGGCTGTTTTAAATTTGGGCAAAGAAAAATTTGGACTTAAAAGAATCGTCGGAATAACCGTTCAAGAAAATATTGGATCTATTGCTGTTCTTGAAAAAATGGGTTTAAAATTTGAAAAAATGATTAAAATGAATGAAAATGAACCCGAGATAAGACTTTATTCTATAGATTTCGAATAATTTCGTTCAGCAAATTTGAATAATCCAAAATTAGAGATTGTCGGATTCAATCTCGATTTTTCAATTACCAATCTTACTCTGTCAGTTTTTACCGGGGGAAATCTCAGCAATCTTTTATACCCTACAGTAGTTCCTTCAGTCAGTTTTTTCCATTCATCTCCTGTCCAGTAATCGAAATGAAATTTTTCAATCCTTTGTCCCACTAAAATTTCTTCCTGTAGCATCATAACATCAAAAGCAGCTTTTTTAGCAAGTGTAAACTCCATTTCTGCGGTTTCTTTTCCATTTTTATTTATCCAGTAGCTACCGGAATTATTTTCAGGATTAATCAGTTCCATATCAGTTTTAATTCCTGCATCTTTCGTAAGATCCTTTTCAAAAGTTTTATCAATAATCTCTTTCATTCCTTTCAAACTTTTAATATCATTTTCATTTATCAATCCTCGTTTATCAGGAGGAACATTTAGAAGAAGTACGCTGTTCCTGCCAACAGAATTGAAATAAATATTAACAAGCTGTTGTGGAGTTTTTACTTTATCGTCTTCTTCGGGATGATAAAACCATCCGGCTCTGATCGAAACATCAGATTCAGCAGGATACCACATCAGTCCTTTTGCATTTAATATTTTTTCCCTGCTACCCAGATCAACACCTGTTAAATCTCCAGGGATATAAATTTGATCGATTGGGTACTTTCTCACCGCAGCATTTTTTTCATTTAAGCCATTTATATTAAATGGAACCACGCTCCATTCTGTTTCTCTTGCAAAACCGTTTTCATTACCAACCCATCTAACATCCGGAGCCATTCCGAATATCACTGCATTTGGCTGAAGTTCCCGAACCACTTTATAATAAGAAGCCCAGTCATAAACTTGTTTTTTCCCGCTAGGTCCTTCCCCGTTTGCTCCATCAAACCAGACTTCAGAAATTTCACCATAATCAGTCAATAATTCTCTTAATTGATTTCTGAAAATTTCGTTATACTTTGGAGAATCCCCGTATGCAGGCAGGTTCCTGTCCCAGGGGGAAAGATAAATTCCTGCTTTTAGACCAAATTTTCTGCAGGCATCAGTAAATTCTTTAACAATATCTCCCTTCCCATTTTTGTAAGGCGAACCGGCAATTGAATGATCTGTATATTTACTCTGCCACAGGCAAAATCCATCGTGATGTTTTGCTGTCAGAATTACAAGTTTAACACCTGCATCTTTCAAAGTTTTAATCCATTGTTCCGCATTTAAATTTGTGGGATTAAAAATTCCGGGATTTTCTTTTCCGTCTCCCCATTCCCGGTTTGTAAATGTATTTATTCCAAAATGAAGAAAAGCTATAAATTCATTTTTCTGCCAGTTGTATTGAGGATTAGTCGGAATAATTCTGGCAGCTTTTGAAATGATTTTCCCCGGTGAATCATCTTTTTGTATTAAAACAAAATTTTTATTCAGGATCTGTCCCTGTTCCATAGAACTTTTGATTAATAAAATTAAAAAAATAAAACACAAAAATAATTTAATGAAGATTTTCATTTTTAAATTTACAATGACTTCTATCTTAACTTATTTCTATTTATAACCTGCCATAAGATAAAAACTAGCGAAGCAGATTCCCGATTGCGACACCGATAAAAGTAGCAATTGCATAACCTAAAGTTCCACAAAGTACAGCAGGGATTACAAGGTCTTTCCATTTCCTAGCAACAGCCATTGCCGCCGCCGTAGTCGGTCCTCCCATATTTGCATTTGAAGCAATTACAATTTCAGCGAGATCCAGTTTAAATATTTTTCCTGCAGCAAGAATAAATAATAAATGTACCAATAAAATAACTGCGGCAAAGAAAAATAATATTGGTCCCACACGAAGTACAACAGAAATATTAGCGCTTGCACCTATCACAACAAAAAATATTTGCATCAACATTGCACCAACCTGGTCTGCGCCCTCAATTGTTCCAATCTGCTTTGGCATAAATGTAGCGAGTGCAACCACAATTGCTGTAATAATCAAAATACCGCTTCCCTGGATATTTATAAGATCCGATAAACTGAATCCAACGGCACAGATTGCGAGGCCGACCGCCAATCCTTTTGCCATATTAAAAAGATCAGGTTTTTTGGAATCTTCAACTTTCACATCTTCTTCAATTGTATTTGCTTTTTCATCGTGTTTAGTAGGATATAGTTTTTTTAAAATTGCTACTGAAGGAAGTGCAAATAACAAAACAAAATAAGCAGCCATTACAAGATTATCTGCAGCTACCCCGGCTGTTAATAAATCTCCTGCATTTAGATTTAAAGCCGCCGCAGTTGCAACATAATTCATCGATCCGCCAACATAGGTTGAGCAGAAAATGCCTGCCAGTTTCCAGCCTTCGGGACCAAGAGAGAAAATTTCAAATGAAATAAAAGTACCCGCAATTGTGCCTATTGCACCGAAGATAAATGCTATTAGGGTTGGTCCGGCTTCCGTCATAATCTTACGAAGATTCGCTTTAAAAAGTAAAAGAGGAATTGCCAGCGGAACAAGGTACGACCAGACAATATTGTAAGCCGGTGCATCTGTCGGAATAATTGAAAGGTTAGATAAAACAAAAGCTGAGGCAATTGCAACAACTACTGCCGAAATTTTTGAACCAATTTTTGTTTTTTCTGCCCACAGACTGAATGCTGCTATTATAAAAAGGATTGCCCACAACCCCCAGTGGTTGTTTGCATTAATAAGAGGTTCGGTAAACACGACTGACTCCAACTAATTATTAATAATATAGATGTGATAAAATGAAAATAGGCGTTTCTTCATAAAAAAACTAAGTGATTTAAAAATTCACTTAACTCTCAAATACTGAACACTGAACAGGTTATTTTCATCTGTCCATATTTTTTTGACAGCAAAGTTATCTGATGCGAGTTCAGCAAATTCTTCCGGAGTGTATTTGTTGGAATATTCTGTTATGATATGCTCTCCTTTATTAAAATGAACTGGCAAACCATTAATTTTGATGTCCTGCTCTCTATTACTTACAAGGTGCATTTCAATTCTTCCAAATACCTGGTTAAAAAATGCATAGTGATTAAAATTATTTTTATCAATTTTTGTTTTCAGGTCAGTATTAATATGATTAAGAATATTCAGATTAAATTCAGCGGTAATTCCCTTCTTATCGTTGTATGCTGTTTCAAGAATTTTAATATCCTTTTTTAAATCAACGCCAATTACAAGTCCGCCATTTGGTCCGATTATCTTAGCAATTCTTCCCAAAAATTCTTTTGCTTCTTCTCTTGTAAAATTACCAATTGTAGATCCGGGATAGTAAACAGCTTTATGATCAAAAGAATTTTTGATCGGGGGAATAGAAAAATATTTTGTGTAATCTGCAACAAGTGGATAAATATCAATATGAGGATAATCTATTTTTAATATTTCTGAAGATTCAATTAAATGCTTTTTAGAAATATCAATTGGAATATAACCCGCTAGCCCGGGAATATAATCCAGCAGCAATCTAATTTTTACACTGCTTCCGCTTCCAAGCTCAATCAGCAGAGTACCTTCACCAAGAAGTGCTCCGATTTCTTCAATATTATCCTGCATAATTTTTATTTCAGTCCGGGTTGGATAATATTCATCCAGTTCGCAAATTTGATCAAACAGTTCAGAGCCACGCTTGTCGTAAAATAATTTACTCGGAAGTCGTTTTTGCGGTTGTTTTAATCCGGTTAAAACTTCGGTAAGAATATCTTCCGGGACAATTTCTTCAGCAAAGGTTTTCATTGATTCCTGTAAAAATAATTAAATGTCCCTGGCTAATCTTAATCCCATAAACTGCCATCTTGAATCCGGGTAAAAGAAATTCCTGTAGGTTTTCCTGATATGTGTTGAAGAAGTTGCACAACTTCCTCCCCGCAATACCATCTGCCCGGACATAAATTTTCCGTTGTACTCACCAAGTGCACCGGGCAATGGTTTATATCCCGGGTAAGGTAAATATGAACTTCCTGTCCATTCCCAAACATCCCCGAAAATTTGTTGCAATTCCTGACCAGAAGAATGTTTTAATGCGATTGGATGAAAGATTCTTTCTTCAACAAAATTTCCTTTAGCTGGAATATTTGATGAAGCAACTTCCCATTCAGCTTCGGTTGGCAGCCTGTATCCCGCCCATCGGGCAAATGCATCTGCTTCGTAGAAGCTAACGTGACAAACCGGTTCATTTGGATTAACTTTTTTAAAGCCCGTTAGTTTGAAATTCCACCATTCCCCGTCTTTCTTTTCCCAGTACATCGGTGCTTCCCATCCTTCTCTTTCCAAAGTCGCCCATCCATCCGAAAGCCAGAGTGGTGTTTTTTTGTAGCCTCCATCTTCAATAAATTCCAGGTAATCTTTATTGGTGACCAGCCTAGAACCAATTTCGAATGGCTTTAAAAATTCTTTATGCACGGGTGTTTCGTTATCGTAGCAAAAGCTTTCCCTGTCGTGACCGATTTCATAAATGCCTTCATTAAATTTTTTCCATTTTAATTCCGGAATTTTTTCAATAACAGGAAATTCTTTTTCAGAATAAACCGGATGAAGCTGATTTACAGAGAAAACATGTTTTATATCAGTCAACATTAATTCCTGGTGCTGTTGTTCGTGATTTAATCCTATCTCAATTATCGAAACAATTTTCTCAAACGTTTCTTCATCACAATTATTTATGAAATCAAGCATATTACTATCAACATATTCCCTGAATTCATAAATATCTTTTACTGTAGGGCGTGTCAGGTGTCCGCGGTGTGCCCGTGTGTGTCTCGGTCCGACCTGCACGTAATAAGAATTGAAAATGAAATTATACATCGGGTGAAAATCTTTGTAATCTTTTTTCGATTCTCTTAAAACGAATGTTTCAAAAAACCAGGCAACATGTGCAAGATGCCATTTTGCAGGGCTTACATCGGGCATTGTTTGAACAACATAATCTTCTATTACTAGCGGATTGCATAATTCTTCAGTAAAATTTCTTACTGATTTATACCTATTAGTAATTTCAGTTCTTAAATCCTTATTTTGTTTTTTTGTGTCTTTTGATATTATTCCATTGCCAGCTTTCATCCTAAGCACCTCATTATATTTTTATCTGGTATATTATAAGTATCGAATGTAAGATTAGTTTAAATATAAATTTCAAATAATTCAAATAAAGAATTAGTTAAGTAAAAAAATGTAAAAAGGATGAAAATCTGAAAGAAAATTCAATGAGGTAAATAAGTGTCACGGTTGAACCGTGACACTTAAAGTTTATTCAAAAACGATTTAATATTTAGGAGTATATCCCATATTATAAAACATAAAAGACCACATATCTGCCTGTTCCTCAAGAATTTTGGAAATCGGTTTTCCTGCACCGTGACCGGCTTTGGTTTCAATTCTTATTAAAATAGGATTTTTTCCAATATATTTTTCCTGCAATGTTGCTACGTATTTAAAAGAGTGTGCAGGAACAACACGGTCGTCGTGATCTGCAGTTGTGATCATCATAGCCGGGTAGTTTAGTCCTGATTTAATATTATGCAAAGGTGAATATTTATATAGTGCTTCAAACATTTCTTTGCTGTCTTCACTGGAACCATAATCACTGACCCAGGCCCAGCCAATAGTAAATTTCTGAAAGCGAAGCATATCCATTACTCCGACAGCAGGAAAAGCAACACGGAAAAGATCAGGAGCCTGGTTGCAAACTGCACCAATTAATAAACCTCCATTTGAGCCGCCGGCTACAGCTAAATATTTTGATGATGTATATTTTTCTTTAATTAAATATTTGGCTGCATAAATAAAATCATCAAATACATTTTGCTTATTAAGTTTTGTTCCTGCTTTGTGCCACTCTTCACCATACTCGCCTCCGCCACGAAGATTTGGCATAGCAAATATTCCACCGTTTTCAAGTAAAACGAGTCTCGATGCACTGAATGAAGGATTCAGGCTGATATTGAATCCACCATATGCGTAAAGGTAGGTTGGATTTGTTCCGTCTTTCTTTAAACCCTTTTTATAAACAATAAACATAGGAACTTTTGTTCCGTCCTTGCTTTTGTAAAAAACCTGTTCTGTAGTGTAATCTTCAAAATTAAAATCGATATCAGTTTTTCTGAATAATTCTGATTCTTTTTTATCAACATTATATTTGTAAATAGTCGGTGGATATGTAAACGATGTAAAAGTATAGAAAGCAGTGTTGTCATCTTTCTTTCCAGAAAATCCACCAACTGTTCCTATTGCAGGTAGATTAATTACATCGCCGTTTGTTCCGTCTAAATTATACTGGTATGCGTGCGAACTTGCATCCTGCATATAAACTGCAAGAAGTTTTCCACCTATAATTCCAACATTCTGCAAAACATTCTTACTTTCAGGCAATATTACTTTCCAGTTTGCCTCTTCAGGATGATTCGGATTTAGAGAAACCAGCCTGTATTTTGAAGCGCCATTATCGGTCATGATTAATAAATCTGATCCAATATTATCCACCACAGAATAATTATTGTCAAAATTTGTTACTATTGGTAATATTTTTGAATCAGGATTTGAAAGATCTTTGGCATACAACGCATTGTTGCTTGTTCCCTGAGAGGCATAAATAATTAAATATCTTTCATCTTCAGTAGTCTGGGCATAAAATGTCATTTTAGGATTATCCTCATCTCCATAAATAAATTTATCTTCGGATTGTGGAGTCCCAATTTTGTGATAATAAATTTTTTGATATTCATTAGAAGAAGTTAATTCTTTTCCTTCTGACGGCTCCGGCATTCTTCCGTAAAAGAAACCATCACCTGCCCAGGAGATACCTGAAAACTTTATCCATTTTAAATGATCGGATAAATTTTCTTTTGTAGCCACATCCATCACGTAAAATTCGTTCCAGTCAGAACCACCCGAAGCAGTTCCGTATGCAAAATATTTGCCGTCTTTTGAAAATGCAGTTGAGGTTAAAGAGACAGTTCCATCTTCGGAAAGTTTATTTGGATCAAGAAATAGTTTTGGCTCAGAATTCAGATCATCCTGCTGGTAAAGTATACTTTGATTCTGCAAACCGTCATTTTTATAAAAATAAAATTTATCTCCGCCTTTAAATGGAGTGGAATAACGAGGATAGTTATAAAGTTTTTCCAGCCTGTTTTTTATTTTATCACGGAAAGGAATTTTGTCCAGGTATCCAAAAGTTATTTTGTTTTCCTGTTCAACCCAATCTTTGACTTCAGGTGCATTATCATCTTCCATCCAACGGTAAGGATCAGGAACAATTGTTCCGAAGTAATCATCTTTTACATCAACTTTTTTAGGATGCGGGTATTTTAACTGTGCAAATGAAGTGTAACACGTACACAAAATAAGTGCGAATGTAATTGTCAGTTTTGTCTTCATCTTATCCTCTCTTTTAGATTTGAATTCTAATTATAATCGATTGCACAGCATATGGCAAGTAAAATATGATAAGCAGTAAGTCTCTAATTGTCTTCTGTGTATATAATCTTAAACTTTAATTAATAAATTTTTCGTATTCAGGGTATTTTTTTAGGAATGTATGAATATACGGGCATGTGGGAATAACTTTAAGATTGTTTTCTTCGGCATATTTAAAGCCTTCTTTTACAACCTCTGCGGCAAGTCCTTTCCCCCTTAATTCGTTTGGTACATATGTATGATGAAAATCAATTTTTTTATCTCCCTTTATTAAATATCTAAGGTATGCATCTTTTCCTTCTACATTTGCTACAAATTGCTGGTTTTCTTTATCATGTTTAACTTTATAATTCATTTTTTCTCCTTTTATTATTCAATATTAAATTCAAATTTTACGTCGCCCGGTATTTGGTCTTCAGGGGTAAATGTTCTTTCAATAAAATTAACTTTGTTATTATTGTCAACTAAAATTACAGTGGAGCATCTTGTACCGTAATGTTCAGTTTTTATGAAATTTGATGACAGCGCTCTTTCTCTCTCAATGTCAAGTCCAGTTTCGGGTAATTGTTCATCTTCAGCAGTTTCAGTATCAGAAAGAAATTTAAAAATGTTTTCCGCTGTAAGAGTATGGGATGAGAATAGTTCTGCCATTTTTTCTTTGCTCTTCGTGACTTTAGGCCATGGTGTATTTAACAAAGCATTGCTGAGTCCATAAAGACCTGAACTTAATTTAACAAGGTGATTTGAAATATTTGAATAATAAAAAAGGTCGTCTATTGTTCCAAATACCAGGTTAAACCCGTTATATTCAAAAGATTTTTTGCGAAGTTTTTCTGAATATTTTTCTGCTGATTTCATTCCTGTTAAATAACCTGTCGTAAGAAGTCCCCGGGTTGGCGCATCTGTTTTAGCAGGATTGTGAAAATCCCGGTAATTTGTAATTGCAGAAAATCTACCGGATTTTGTAATGCCCATCCAGGTTCCTCCCCCTTCCAGGTCTTTTCCAGCTAATAATTCGGGATAATCCTTCCAGAATTGTGCTTGTAAAGCAGGACGATTGTAAAACTCATCACGATTTGCGGAGATAATTAATTTATACTCAGGATGAATTTTATTTGCAATTAGTAATAAACACATAAAATTATCATTATTTTTACAGGCTAAAATTAAGCAATATCTAATAAAATAGTTATTGATGTAATATTTCACAGATTATATAATTTTTTATATATCAACTGACCTGACCTTTCATCATTTTGAATGACCACTTGATAAGTAAACGTTTTTAGGATATTATATTAAGTCTATTTTGTAACCACTTAAGTTAAAATCCAGTCTTAATAATAGTTTTATTGGAGCAGGTATGATAAAAAATTATATGCGCATTGCATTCCGAAATCTTTTTAAACACAGAGGATTCTCTTTAATAAATATTATCGGGCTCACAGTTGGGCTTACAATATGCCTGCTAATTTTGTTATTTATTAAAGATGAACTTAGCTACGACAAATACAATGATAAATCCGATCAGATTTATCGCGTAATATTACACGGAAGGATAAGCGATTCTGATTTTAACCTTGCCGTTTCCTGCGCTCCTATTGGTCCAACTTTAGTAAATGAATTACCCGAAGTTGAAAATTTTGTCAGAATTCTCAAAGGTGGAATTCCGGTATTAAGATACCAAGACAAAGTATTTAGCGAAGACAGATTTTTCTGGGCTGATTCAACATTTTTTGATGTGTTTTCATTACCACTTGTGGAAGGAAATCCTAAAACTGCATTAGTAAAACCCCAATCAGTAGTAATAACAGAATCAATGGCTAAAAAATATTTTGGAAATGATGATGCGGTTGGAAAAATATTGAATATGGATAACAGGATTGATTACATGGTAACGGGAGTTATGAAAGATGTTCCTAAAAACTCTCATTTTCATTTTGATTTTCTTGGATCGTTAGCTTCTTACCAGGGAATTATGCAAGATAATAGTTGGCTAAGTAACAATCAGTTTACATATGTACTTTTAAAGAAGGGAGTTACATATGATGACATTAAAAACAAAATGGAAGATATTGTTCTTAAATATGTCGGTCCCCAGGTAAAGCTGGCTCTGGGTGTTACTTTTGATCAACTTAAAAAAAGCGGGGCAATGTATCGTTATTCCTTACAGCCGCTATCTGATATTCATCTTCGTTCTCATCTTGACAATGAAATTGAACCAAACAGTGACATTCAGTACGTCTATATTTTTGCATTAATAGCGTTGGGAATTTTGCTGATAGCCTGCATAAATTTTATGAACCTTGCAACAGCACGATCTGCAATGAGAGCTAAAGAAGTCGGGATCAGGAAAACACTTGGTTCAACAAAACCACAATTAATAATGCAGTTTATTTTTGAATCAATTTTAATGAGTTTTATTGCGGTAATTCTTGCTGTTTTTTTAGCAGAACTGTTCCTGCCAATGTTCAATAGCATTACCGGGAAAAACATTGCATTTGGACTGGCTGAAAACATTACTTTTATCCCGGTTTTTATTCTGTTTGCAATTGTTGTTGGATTTATAGCCGGCAGTTATCCGGCATTTTTTCTCTCAGCATTTGATCCTGTAACTGTACTAAAAGGAAATAAACTAAAAGGAGGGAAAAACTCCTGGCTTAGAAGTACGCTTGTTATTTCTCAATTTGCTGTTTCAATAATTTTAATAATCGGTACTTTTATTATTAAAGATCAACTGAGTTATATTCAGAATAAAAAGCTAGGTTTTAACAAAGATCAGATAATATTGGTTAAAAAGACCGATGATATAGGAACACAAATTGAGACTTTTAAAAAAGAATTAAAAGACAGTCCTTCAATAGTTTCTGTTAGTAATTCAACTACTTACCCGGGATTTAATAATTTCGGAAACAGTGCATACACTGCCGGCGGTGAAAGCGGAGATAAATCTCAACTAATAATGCAAATGGCAGCCGATTACAATTTTGTTGACACATATCAAATTCCAATGTCCGAAGGAAGATACTATTCAAAGGAACATCCTTCTGATACTTTAAATGCAATAGTTGTTAATGATGAAACAGTAAGAATTTTTGGATTAAAAGATCCGATCGGGAAAAAATTAATTGCTATTGGAAATAACCCGAAAAATTCAAGAACATATACTATAATCGGTGTTACAAAAGATTTTAATTATGAATCATTACACTCAAAAATTCGCCCGCTGGCAATTCATTTGATTGTGCCGGGCCGCGGATTTGGAAGATATACTGCTGTTCGATTTGCCACTAACGATGTTAAAAATACTCTTAATTTTATTAGTAAAAAGTGGCACAAACTTGCAGGTGCACAGGAATTTGAATACAGTTTCTTTGATCAGGAATTTGCTAATCTTTATAAATCTGAACAAAGAACCAGCGAGCTGTTTACTTCATTTTCAATTCTTGCTTTAATTATTGCAAGTATGGGATTATTTGGTCTTGTTGCTTTCATTACTGAAAGAAGAACTAAAGAAATAGGAATAAGAAAAGTTATGGGTGCATCTATTAAAGAAATTGTATTTCTTCTTTCAAAAGAATTTTCAAAATGGGTACTGCTTGCAAACATAATTGCCTGGCCTGTTGCATATTATTTTATGAGTAACTGGCTCAAAGAATTTGCCTATAGAATAGAAATTCCCATACTTCTATTCCCGGTAGCCGGATTATTAGTGCTAATGGTTTCACTTTTAACAGTAAGTACACTAACATACAAAGCGGCAAGGGCAAACCCTGCTAATTCTTTGAAGTACGAATAAAAACCAGTGAAATCAATATTTTAAAGTCCGCTCAATATTTTGGGCGGACTTTTTTTTGTAGTTGAGTCAAAACAAAATTGAATTTTAATTTTCATTACCATATATTTGAAAAACTAAAAAGGTAGATAATTGATCGGCAGAAAAAGACAATTCTTAGATATTAAAATTGAAGACGTGAGTATTTATTAATTCCGCCATTGGCGGAATTTTTTTTGCCTAAAAATTAAAAAATCCAACCCATATGAAAAAAAGAGATAAAAGTATGCCTGTAAGGGCTAAACTTGTCCTGGAAGATGGTACTGAATTTACAGGAACCGCTTTCGGATATACCGGTAATACCAACGGTGAAGTGGTATTCAATACCGGAATGGTAGGATATCCGGAAACAATGACCGATCCTTCCTACCGCGGACAGATCCTGGTCTGTACTTTTCCTTTAATTGGTAACTACGGAGTACCGGGAAATGAAAGATCAGACGGACTTTTTAAAAATTTTGAATCCGAACAAATTCACTGCAGGGCATTGATTGTTACGAATTATTCAGAAGATCATTCTCATTGGAGTGCTGAAAAATCTTTATCCGATTGGATGGAAGAACAAAAAATTCCAGGCATTACAGGAATAGATACCCGAATGTTGACAAGAAAACTGCGTGATAAAGGTACAATGCTCGGTAAAATTATTATTGATGCAAAAAAAAGAACGAATTTTCAGAATATAAATAAGATCGATCTCGTTGGTGAAGTTAGTGTTAAAAAACCGGTTGAATATAAAAGAAACAAAAAGAAAATAGTGCTGGTTGATTGTGGAACAAAGAATAATATTATTAGAGCTTTTCTCGAAAGGGACATTACTGTAATCAGGGTTCCTTATGATTATGATTTTAATGATATAGAAGCAAATGGAATTTTAGTTTCCAACGGCCCGGGTGATCCCAAGATGTGTAAGAAAACAATAGCCAATGTAAAAAAAGCAATGAGTAAAAATATCCCGATGCTTGGAGTTTGTCTTGGCAGCCAGATTATGGCTCTTGCTGCTGGTGCAAACACTTACAAACTTAAATACGGACACAGGGGACATAATCAACCCTGCAATGAAACAGGTACAAAAAGAACCTATATTACTTCTCAAAATCACGGTTTTGCAGTTGATGGCGAAACTTTACCACAGGATTGGAGAGAATGGTTTATAAATGATAACGATGGAACTAACGAAGGAATAATTCATATTTCAAAACCATTTTTTGCTTCACAGTTTCACCCGGAAGCTTCACCCGGACCTGATGACAGCGAATTCATTTTTGACATGTTTATAAGAGCACTATTATGATAAAACGCGGAAAACCAAAAAAAGTTTTAATCCTTGGATCAGGTGCTTTACAAATCGGTCAGGCTGGTGAGTTTGATTACTCGGGCAGCCAGGCGATAAAAGCACTAAAGGAAGACGGAATATCAACCGTACTGATCAATCCAAATATTGCCACTATTCAAACTTCCGAAAATTTTGCTGATAAAGTTTATTTTCTCCCGTTAAAAGTAGATGTGGTTGAAAGAATTATTATTCAGGAAGAGCCTGACTCTATTCTTTTACAATTCGGCGGACAAACAGCATTAAATGTTGGCGTTGAACTTTACGAAAAAGGAATTCTGAAAAAAAATAACGTTAACGTTCTCGGTACACCTGTGGATGCAATACAGGCAACCGAAGACAGGTTGATTTTTGGAAATAGAGTTAAAGAATGTGGCCTAAAAGTCGCCATCAGTAAGACAGCTAAAAGTGTTAAAGAGGCTGTTTCGGCTGCAGACAAGATTGGTTACCCGGTAATGGTAAGAATTGCTTATGCTCTTGGTGGACTTGGATCAGGAATTGTAAATAACAAAGAAGAGCTAACTGAAAAAGCCAGGCGGGCGTTTACTTTTACAAGCCAGATTTTAATTGAAGAATCACTTTACGGATGGAAAGAAGTTGAATATGAAATTGTCAGAGATAAATTTGACAACTGCATTACAATCTGCTCTATGGAAAACATTGACCCAATGGGTATTCATACAGGTGACAGCATTGTTATTGCTCCGGTTCAAACACTTTCGGCTAAAGAAAATTTTATGCTGCGCTCACACGGAATTAAATTGATAAGGCACCTGGGAGTAATTGGTGAATGTAATATTCAATATGCTCTAAACCCTGAAAATGGTGACTATAGAATAATTGAAGTTAACGCAAGATTAAGCAGAAGTTCTGCTCTTGCATCGAAGGCTACAGGATATCCGCTTGCATTTATTGCTTCTAAACTTGCACTGGGCTATGCCTTAAATGAAGTTGTGAATAATATTACCCAGCAAACATCCGCCTGTTTCGAACCTGCTCTTGATTATGTCGCTTTGAAATTCCCAAGGTGGGATCTCCAGAAATTCAGGCAAGTCAGTACGCAACTCGGTTCGGAAATGAAATCCGTCGGTGAAATAATGTCGCTCAGCAGAAGTTTTGAAGAAGTTCTGCAAAAAGCGATAAGAATGCTTGATCTCGGTTATAAAGGATTTACGGGAGACGGTCACAAATTCAAAAATCTTGACGAAGAAATTGCAAAGCCAACAGATAAACGAATGTTTGCAATAGCTCAAGCTTTAAAGAAAGGATATTCGGTTAAAAAAATCCACGAACTTTCAAAGATCACACCCTGGTTTCTTTACAAGATGAAAAACATTATTGATACGGAAAAGAAACTTGAAGGATTAAAGCTTAATAAAATAAGCAAAGAATTAATGCGCGAAGCAAAAGAGCGGGGATTTTCAGATTTGCAGATCGCGGGATTTACAAATTCAAATGAATTTGAAGTTAGAAAGGTCAGGAAAGCTTTAAATGTGATTCCTGTTGTAAAACAAATTGATACACTTGCTGCCGAATATCCTGCTCAAACTAATTACCTATACCTGACTTATCATGGCGAAGAAGATGATATTCCAACAGGTGAAAAAGATCAGATAGTTGTTCTTGGAAGCGGTGCGTACAGGATAGGTTCATCCGTTGAGTTTGACTGGTGTTGTGTAAATGCCGTGATGACTTTGAACAAGCTTAATCATAAAACTATTATGATTAACTGTAACCCGGAAACGGTAAGCACCGATTACGATATTTGCGACAAGTTATATTTTGAGCAAATTACTTTTGAACGAGTACTTGATATTTACGATAAAGAAAATCCTTCAGGCATAATAATTTCAATGGGCGGACAAACCCCCAACAACCTTGCAACCAGGTTACACAAAGAAGGAATAAAAATCCTTGGAACTTCTCCTGACAAAATTGACAGCGCTGAAAACAGGAACAGGTTCTCTTCAATCCTTGATACAATCAAAGTTGATCAGCCTGAATGGAAGGAGCTTACCAGTTATGCAAAAGCGAAAGAATTTGCTCACAAAGTCGACTACCCTGTTTTGATCCGCCCGAGTTATGTACTCAGCGGCGCAGCAATGAGCATTGTGCTGACCGATGAAGAGCTGAAAACATATTTGAAAAATGCCGCAGCAATTAGTAAAGAATATCCTGTAGTGATTAGTAAATTTATCACAGATGCTAGGGAAATTGAAGTTGATGCTGTTGCTGAAAAAGGAAATCTTTTCTGTTATGCAATTTCTGAGCACGTTGAAAACGCAGGTGTGCATTCAGGAGATGCGACTATTGTTTTACCTCCACAGAGGACTTATCTGGAAACAATGAGACGCGTAAAAATTATTACAAAAGAAATTGCAAAAGCTCTCAATATTACGGGTCCATTCAATATTCAGTTTATTGCAAAAGATAATGAAGTAAAAGTTATTGAATGTAATCTCAGGGCATCAAGAAGTTTCCCCTTTGTTTCAAAGGTTTTGAAGATAAACTTTATTGAAATTGCGACAAAATTAATGATGGGCGAAAAAGTTCCAAAAATTGATAAATCTTCTTTCGATGTTGATTATGTAGGAGTTAAAGCACCTCAGTTTTCATTTACAAGATTAAAAGGTTCAGATCCTGTTCTTGGTGTTGAAATGGCTTCGACCGGCGAAGTTGCCTGTCTCGGTGATGATTTTAATGAAGCATTTCTAAAAAGTTTTCTTTCCACAGGACATAATATTCCTAAAAAGGGAGTTATGCTTTCAACAGGAACGCCAAAAGATAAAGCTGAATTTCTTGATGGAGCAAAAAAACTTTACGCTATGGGATTGAAATTTTACGCAACAAAAGGTACGGCGGACTTCCTTAAAAATTACGGTATAAAAGCCACCGTTTTGCACTGGCCACTTGTAAATAAAGAACCAAATATAGTCACTTACCTGAATAACGGAAAAATAGACCTGGTTATAAATATTCCTAAAAGTGAAGAAAAATTTGAGCTTGATAATGATTATGTTGTAAGAAGAAAAGCCATAGATATGAATATAAACTTAATTACTAATTTACAGGTAGCCAAAAGATTTGTTAAAGCTATGGGAAAATATGATGAAAAGAGTTTATCAGTAAAAAGCTGGGATGAATATAACTGACGATGAATCTATTTTTTATAATCTTTTTTACGATTTATACTTTAATAAATTCTTATGTGTTCATAAGGGGTTGGCAGGCTCTGACTTATCTTCCGTTTCTTAAACCATTTTACATTATACTTTTTATAATTTTTGCATTTTCTTATATATTCGTAAAAATATATGCTGAAAGATTACCCGCTTTTATGCACGATCCTTTACTTTGGGTTGGATCATTCTGGTTTGCTTTTCTTCTCTACTTTGTGTTGATTTTATTTTTAATAGATATTACCAGGTTTTTTGATCATTTTTCCTCTTTTTTACCTGCAAATCTGCGAGTACCGTCTGATGTCACTAAATTTTATAGCGGCATAATTGTGTTATCAATCGTTTTATTGATTGTAGCGGCAGGATTTATAAACAGGACAAACTTTAAAATAAATTCAATCGAATTAAGTCTTCCTAAAAAAGCCAGTACTTTGAATGAATTAAATGTTGTGATGTTTTCCGACCTTCATCTCTCACCAATAAATGACAATGATTTTTTGGAAAAAATAATATTAAAAGTTAATTCTCTTAATCCTGATATTGTATTGTTGCCCGGGGATATTGTCGATGATAAATCAGGAATTTTGCGAAGAAACAATATTGGCACTGCATTTCAAAAGCTTAATCCAAAATATGGAATAATTGCCTGTACGGGGAATCACGAGTTTATAAACAATGCAGATTCAGCTGTCAAATTTATGGAGGATTACGGCATTAAAGTTTTGAGAGATGAATTTATTAACATTGATGACAAATTCTATGTGATAGGAAGAGAAGATAGAAGCGGAAATAATTTTATTGGCAGAAAAAGAAAAGAATTGCAGGATATTCTCTCCGGCTCAACCGGGGAACTTCCATCAATTTTACTTGATCACACACCTGTTGGATTAAATGAAGCGGTAAAAGATAAAATCGATCTTCAGCTTTCCGGGCACACGCACAACGGACAGATGTTTCCCTTAAATTTCCTAACAAAAATGATTTATGAAATTAGTTGGGGCTATTTAAAAAAAGATGCTACACAATTTTATGTTTCATCGGGAGTTGGCACCTGGGGACCGCCGGTAAAACTTGCAAGCGATGCTGAGATTGTTAACCTTAAAATTAAATTTAATTAAGGAAACCATTCTCTTATATCCAACCTATTAGAATAAGTTAAGATTATGAATAAGATTAAGAGCAAGAATATTTTCATCCTGCTCCTATTAAAATTAATATTTTAGAATACGAACGTCACACCAAATTTAAATTGATCGTAACCAATTCCCGGTTCAGTATTGAAAGGCCAGTTCATTTTATCCTGCCTTAATTCATAAATACCGTATGATAAAGCATTCTTTAAAACAAAACTTACAACCGGTGCAACCTGGGGTGAAGAATCGAATATTTCATCAACGAATCTGTCAACAAAAGATTGAGCAATGTCTTCAAGAATAGCACTGATAACCCATTTGCCAAATAAATGCCTTGGGAAAATTATTGATCTTTCATAACCTGCTTCAAGAGTTACTATTTTGCCTGTTTCAAACCTGATTCCACCTTCCGCTGAGGTACCAAATCTTATTGACTCATTTATATCATCCATCTTGTTTTGCGGAACTGCTGCAAATGTAAGAATATTAGGGCGATGCACTTCCGGTCTCGACCACATCATACCTGAAGAATTATATAATATTACCGCTGCATTTCCTATTTCATATCCATAGCCGCTAGATTTTATTAATCCAACCCGCCATAATTTGGTATCGATTTGTAAACCGCTTGAGCTGTTTCCCAATTCACTTGAAATATACCCCAGTGTTAGATACCTGTATTTGTAATTGAATATATTTTCAGCTTCAAACTTTTCGGATTCTCTTGTGTAACCTATTTTAAATTCAAGCAATTTTGGGTCAGCAAATTTATCCGATGAATTTTTCAATGTAATTTTTGACAGTCCGTAATTAAAACTCAGAGTAGGATCACCATGAATGCTAATATCAAATAAATCTGAATCTCTGTCCCAGTGAAACCAATTATGGTGATGTGTTTCGGTTGAATCATCTTCCTGGGCAAAAGCTGTTGAGAAAACAAATAAACCAAGAATTATGAAAAAAAGTAAATTTTTAATTTTCATTTTTTCTCCGTTACAATTTTTATTTTGTTTGTAATTGCAATTTATATGCCGATTATTTTTACCACACAATCTTAAGATTATAAAATTAACTGAACAATTTTTAATACAGGAACGGTATCTTTTAGAGTACAAATGGAAATAATAATACGTCAACTTTCTATATAAGACGGGTTAATCTGCTTAAAGGTTACATATTGATAATTAATTTAAGCTAAATTACAGGGGTGCTTTGGAAAGATTATTATATTTGAATTTTAAAAATCAAAACTAAAAATGACGGATACTCACAAATTTAACTTTCCTATACCTTCACCGGAAAAATTGAACAAAAGAAATAAATTTTATAAAGAAATCTTAAAAAGACACGAAGAAGCCTGTCTTAAAGATCAAAACACTTATGAAGATCCAGAGACAGGATTTACCGTTTTTACCGCATATTATCATTTAAAAAGAAGAAGTTGTTGTGGAAGCGGGTGCAGGCATTGCCCGTTTGCAGAATGAAATTCAATTACATTATAGGGGAGCGCCTAAGTCACTCCCCCGCTAATTTCAACTAGATTAACTACAAAATATACTTACTTAGATCTCTGTCTTTAACAATCATATCAAGTTTTTCTTTTACAACTTTAGCACTAATTTTTACTTTTTTAGCTGGAATTTTGTCCGGCACATCAAAAAGTATTTCATCAAGTAGCGTAGTTAAAATTGTATGTAATCTTCTTGCACCTATATTTTCAACCTGAGCATTTACTTCTGTAGCGATTCGTGCAATCTCTTTTATACCATCTTTTGTAAAATCAAGACTAACACCCTCAGTTTCCAGAAGCGCACTGTACTGTTTAAGCAAGGCATTTTGTGGTGTTGTTAAAATTTGTACAAAATCTGACTCAGTTAAACTTTTCAATTCCACCCTGATTGGAAATCTTCCCTGTAACTCGGGAATAAGATCTGATGGTTTTGAAACGTGAAAAGCACCGGAAGCAATAAACAAAACGTGATCAGTTCTTACAACGCCGTATTTGGTATTTACGTTTGTGCCTTCAACAATTGGAAGTAAATCTCTTTGCACACCTTCACGGGAAACATCAGGACCCTGGCTTTTTCCGCCGCCGGCAACTTTATCAATTTCATCGATTACAACTATACCGCTGTTCTCAACTCTTTCAATTGCCTCACGCTGAACGGCATCCATATCAATTAATTTTTGGGCTTCTTCCTGGGCAATAATTTGTTTTGCTTCCGCTACAGTTGTTTTTCTTTTTTTCTTTTTCTTCGGCATCAGGTTGCCCATAATTTCCTGAAAATTTATTCCCATATCATCAAGACCGAATGGTCCGAGTACCTGCATTCCAACAGCAGATTGTGAAGCCGCGTCAAACTCAATCATCTTTTCGTCAAGGTCGCCGTTTTTCAATTTCACTCTCATCCATTCACGCGTTTTTTGATTCTGGTAAGCTTCGTTATTTACTTCTTCTTCATTATTATTTTCATTTTGATTGGGCGTTTTTTTGACTGGCGGAATTAAAATATCAAGTATTTTTTCCTCGGCAAGTGAAATTGCTTTTGCCTGAACTTCTTCAGTTTTTTCCGTTTTAACCATGTTTACGGCATAATCAGCCAGATCTCTAATCATTGATTCAACATCTCTTCCTACGTAACCAACTTCTGTAAATTTTGAGGCTTCAACTTTAACAAATGGAGCATTTGCCAACCTGGCAAGTCTTCTTGCAATTTCAGTTTTACCAACTCCGGTGGGACCGA